>JAVXWN010000091.1:0-10083 GCA_032230645.1 Acidobacteriota bacterium
CCCGCGAAGCGCCGCGCCTCTTCGGACGCGTAAACGAATGTCATCGCACCGCGCTCGACCTCTGCGCGCGCGGCCTTAATGGGCTTCCCCGCCTCCTGCGCGATGGTGCGCGCGAACTCTTCGGCGCGGCGTCGAATCCCGTCCGCGATGAGACGAAGCGAGTCCGCGATGTGGTGGCGCGGCAGCCCGCGCATCTCGGCGGCGGCACGCGACGCGGCCGCGAGCGACTCGTCAACCTCCGCGTCGGAGGCGACCGAGAAGTGCGCAAGAAGCTCCGCGTTGAAAGGCGAGCGCACCTCGCGCACGTGTACCGTCGTGCGCCACTCGCCGCCGATGAGAAGCGGTTTTGTCGTCATGTGCATTCAACTTTAAAAGGATTCGTGCAGCGCGATGTTAGCACAGAAACGAAGAGACGGTTTTGGTTGACGCTTGCGGGTGCGGCCGTTACAATTCGCACGCTCGTCGCAAATCTTCGCCGGAGTCAATTCTCGAAAGCATGAAGTCACGCCCCGCACAGTTCGCCCGCGCAGTCCTCGCGCTCGCATTCGTGCTCGCGCTCGGCGCTGTGTCGGCGCGCGCGCAGCAGCGGCCGCTGATAACGGAGGACGTGGACGTGCTTGAGCCGGGCTCGCTGCGCGTCGAGGTCGGGATTGATTTCATGCAGGACGCGAAGTTCCCGGCCTCGGGGTTGACGGGAGATTTGACGAGAGTCGGCGTCATCGGCCTTCACGTCGGGCTCTCGCCCAATGTCGAGTTCTCAATCGAGGGCGTGGCGCAGAACTTCCTCTCAATCAACACGCGCGGCACGTCGGCCTTCCCGCTTCAGATAGCGCCCGGTGCCAACTCGACCAACGACACGGGCGACTTTCGGCTTGCGACCAAGATCAAGCTGCGCAACGAGACGCGGCGCGGCCCGAGCCTCGGCTTTCGCTTCGGCGTCGAGCTTCCGAACTCGAACGAGGCGCGCGGCATCGGCAACAACAACACCAACGCCTTCGGCACCATCCTGATGGGGAAGAAGTTCGGGCGCGACGGTCGCCTGAACACGTTCGGCAATCTCGGCATCGGCATCTACACCGCGCCGACGCAGCTCTTCACGCAGAACGACATGCTGCTCTACGGACTGGGTGGCATCTATCGCGTCAACAAGACCGTGAACGTCGCCGCCGAAGTCAACGGTCGCGCTAACACACGCAACGGCTCGGCTCCGCTCGGCACCGAATCGCTCGGCGAGTTCCGGCTCGGGCTTCAGGTCAAGGCAGCGGGCCTTCGCTTCGACGCCGCAGGCATCAAGGGACTCACCCGGTTCAGCCCGCGCACCGGCATCACCTTCGGCATCACATACGACACACCCTCCGTGTTCACCCCCGTAAAGTAAATGTTGAATAGTAAATAGTGAATGGTGGCCGAGCCCGGCTCAGTCAGGGTGAAGGCTGCGCGTTTTAGATGGGCGCACCTCGTCGTTCTCGCTGCCAACGAGACGAGGCTTTTGTCTATTCGCCATTTACCATTTACTATTCACCAAATCATGTTCGACTGGCTGGCCGAACTTCCACACAGGCTGCATGAGTTAAGCCTCTGGCTACAGGCATTCATCGTGTCCGTGCCGATATATGTCGCCGCGCCTGCGATGGTCGTCATCGGCACGCTTGATTCATCGCTGCTGAGCCTGCCC
This sequence comes from Acidobacteriota bacterium, assembly GCA_032230645.1. Lineage (GTDB taxonomy): Bacteria > Acidobacteriota > Blastocatellia > Pyrinomonadales > Pyrinomonadaceae > QHXN01. The sequence continues at coordinate 1,676 of JAVXWN010000091.1, forward strand.
GAAATCAACGACTACCTTGTGGTCGCGCGCTGCATCAGTGACCCGAAGTCGGTCTTCTATTTTCCGCTCTTCGCCGCGGGCGGTTCAGTTCTCGGTTGCCTTCTGCTCTACACGATCATGCGGCGCGGCGGGCAGGCCGTGATGCGCCGACGCTTCAGCGCCGAGAACATCGCGAAGGTCGAGCGTGCCTATGCGCGCTTCGGGTTTTTGGCGCTGGCCGTCCCCGCGCTTCTGCCGCCGCCGATGCCTTTCAAGATTTTCGTCGCCACGGCGGGCGCGCTCGAATACCCGCGCTGGCGGTTCGTCCTGACGGTGATGATTGCGCGCAGCGTCCGCTACACGGTTGAGGGCGTGCTCGTGATTTTGTACGGCAGAAAAGTTCTACGCTTCGTGAGAGTCAACGGCCTGTTTATTCTGAGCGTCACGACGGCGCTGTTGATCGCGGGCGTCGCCGTCTACGTCATCTTCAAGCACATACGCACGCCGCGCCAGAGCATGTTGGAAGTGGTCGAAGAGTCAAAGCACGAAGCGAACGTTGATGGAAGGGCAGCGGATTAAATTGTGAAATGGCTTCTGCGTAAAATCACGAATGGGTTGACGAGCGTGAAGGACTTCCTCGTCCCGTTCGGAGCCTTCGGGCTGTTCGCCATCGCGCTGCTCGATTCGGCGCTCATCCCTCTGCCGGGAGGGCCCGATGCGGTGATGCTGCTGCTCTCGACGCAGAACCCGGCGCGGATGCCGCTCTACGCGCTCGGTGCGACCGCGGGCTCGGTGGCGGGTTGCGTCATCCTCTACTACATCTCGCGGCGCGCGGGGCGGCGTGCGCTTGAGAAGTTCCCCGAACAGAAGCGCGCGCGCGTCAAAGAGTTGGTTGACCGCTATGACGTGGGGTCGGTGCTGGTCGCGTCCGTTTTGCCGCCGCCTTTCCCGTTCAAGCTCTTCGTCATCACGGCGGGCGTCTTCCGCCTGAGCCTTCTACGCTTCACCGTCGCGGTCGCGGCGGGTCGTGCCTTTCGCTTCCTGCTCGAAGGCTTCCTCGCCGTCCGCTATGGCGAGCGTGCCAAAGACCTGATCGCCGCGAACTACCCGGCGGTGGGGCTCGGGCTAGCGGCGCTTATCGTTCTTATCTTCGCGATTCGGAGTTTAATCAAGCGCAAGGGAAAGACTCGGCCGAGAGACGTGAGTTCAAAGGCCGTCGATTATTCAGGCGCGGAGGCGCGGACTCAGGCAGAGGCCGATGGCCCGGCGGAACTCTGAGCTTTAGCCTCGGGCCTTTCGACCTTGAAGCGACGAGCGCCGCTCAGGTCGCGCACGCCATGCCCGTCAAGCTGTTCAAGGAGTCTTAAGAAGACGCGAGCGGTAGCGCGTGCGTCGTCGCCCGCGCGGTGGCGCGTGCGATGCGGCACCGCGAAATGTTCGGCGAGCGCGCCCAGACGGAAGCTCTTCAACTCGGGTAGAAGCTGGCGCGCGAGCGAGACCGTGCAGATGTGCGAGTTCATCATGCGCTGTCCGGGGAAGACGTGCGAGACTTCGTGATTGATGAAGCGCACATCGAAGACCGCGTTGTGCGCGACGAGGACGGAGGTGTTCGCGAAGTCGAGCCAGCGCGCGGCGATGTCCTCGAACGTGGGCGCACCCGCAACCATCTCGTCACGGATGCCCGTGAGTCCCGCGATGAAGGGTGGGATGGGCATGCGCGGGTTGACGAGCGTTTGAAACTCGGCGACGATGCGCCCGTCTTGGACGCGCGCCGCGCCGATCTCCATGATGCGCGAGGGCGGCATCTTCGGCCCCGTCGTCTCGATGTCGAAGACGACGAAGTCGGTGTCAACAAGAGCACGGCATTCGTCGTCCTCGCAGTTGACCTCTACCTCGCGCTCGTCCTCGGTGAGTCGCAGACGCCAGTCCTCGCCGATGAGTTCGTTGACGAGCGCCGAGGCTGCCAGAGGGTCAAGGTCGGGGAGTTCGAGAACGCAGGCGCAGACTTCCGTTGCGGGCGCGCGCCCGCCGCTGGCATGAAGCATCCTGATGGTCTCTTCGACGAGCGCCGAGTCGGGAACGAGGTTGCGGAAGGTCTGCATCGGGCCATAATTGTAGCGGCGCGGCGCGGGAAAGGGAAGGAAACGAGGATGCGAGCCGAAGAAGTCGTCGAGAGATTCCGCCGCACGGGCGCTTTGCTCGAAGGCCATTTCGTGCTCACGAGCGGCCTGCACAGCACGCACTATCTTCAATGCGCGCTCGCGCTCCAGCACCCGGCCGAGGCCGAGGCGTTCGGTCGCGCCATCGCGGAAAATTTCTCGGAGCAGTCAATCGAGGCGGTCGTTGCGCCCGCCATCGGCGGCATCATCATCGGCTGGGAAGTCGCGCGCGCTCTCGGCGTGCGCTTCATCTGGACGGAGCGCGAGGACACGAAGATGACGCTCCGTCGCGGCTTCACCGTCAGGCCCGGCGAGCGCGTGCTCGTCGTCGAAGATGTGATTACCACGGGCGGCTCGACGCGTGAGACCTGTGACGCACTCCGCGCGGCGGGTGCGCTCGTCGTTGGCGCGGCCTCGATCATTGACCGCTCGGGCGGTCGCGCCGACGTAGGCGTCCCACGCGTCGCGCTTGCAACACTTGACGTGCCCGCCGTCGCCCCCGACACCTGTGCCCTCTGCGCACGGGGCGTGCCCGCGATCAAGCCCGGAAGCAGAAAGAAGGGATAAGGCATAAGGGATGAATATCGCCACACGGCCTTATTTAACCTTCATCCCTCATCCATCGTCCCGCATCCTTTATGAACTATCGCCTGACACTACAGTACGACGGGACGGAGTTTAGCGGCTGGCAGATTCAGGAGGGCAGGCGGACGGTGCAGGGCGAGTTGGCAGGTGCTCTCTCTTTGTTGGAGGGAACGGAGGTCGTCGTGCATGGGGCGGGGCGGACGGATGCGGGTGTCCATGCCGAGGCGCAGGTGGCGAGCGCGCGTCTGCGGCGCGAGATGGAGCCGGAGCGTTTGCGCTCGGCCATCAACGGTAACGTCGCGAGCGACCTGCGCGTCATCCACGCGCAAGCCGCACCGGAAGAGTTTCACGCGCGCTTCGACGCGCGGCGCAAGACATACTGTTACCGTGTCTTCAACGAGCGCGTGATGACACCTTTCTGGGCGCGCTACGCGCTGCACGAGGCGCGCGAACTCAATCAGGGTGTGATGCGTGAGGCCGCGCTTCTCTTCGTCGGCGAGCATGATTGGACGGCCTTCTCCGCGGCGCAGGCGGACGTGAAGACTCGCGTGCGCAATCTGACTGGACTCGAAATCATCGAGCGCCGAAGCGTGCGCGGTCGCGGTCGCCTGCTTGAGATGCGCGTCAGCGCCGAAGGCTTCCTGCGCTACATGGTGCGCACGATTGCGGGCACACTGCTCGCGGCGGGTCGCGGCGAACTGGACGCGGCTGCAATCCAACGCGCCATCGAGACGGGCAAGCGCCCGCTCGCCGCCACGACCGCGCCCGCCCACGGCCTCACGCTCATCGAGGTGCGATACGATTAGAGATGCAAGCTTCACTTTGAACTTTGAAGTGGTTTGCGATTAAGATGCGCGGCATGGTTGATGTGAGAACTCGTTTGGCGTTCGATTCGAGAAGTGCCTGATGCTCGCTGACTTTGCCGATATAGTCGAAAGCGGCTCGCGCGACGAGGCGTTGCTCGCCGAGTTGGACTGGTCGCGGCTGCCGCGCCACGTGGCCGTCATCATGGACGGCAACGGGCGCTGGGCCGCGCGGCGTGGACAGCCCCGTGTGGCCGGGCATCGCGCGGGTGTCGAGGCCGTGCGCGCGACCGTTGACACGTGCGCGCGGCTCGGGCTCGGGGCGCTCACGCTTTACGCCTTCTCGACCGAGAACTGGAAGCGGCCGCGCCTCGAAGTGGACGCCTTGATGCGCATGCTCAAACGCTATCTGCGTCTGGAGCTAGACGAGATCAATCGCCAGAACATACGCTTTCAACCAATCGGCCGCATCGAGGGCTTGCGCGAGAGCGTGCGGCGCGAGTTGATGCGCGCGGTCGAGCGCACCGAGAGCAACACGGGGATGGTCTTGAGCGTCGCGCTCAACTACGGTGGCCGCGCCGAGATCGTAGACGCTGTGCGCGCTGCGCTCGGCTCGCTCGCGTCCGAAGGCCGCCCGCCCGAAGAGATTACCGAGGAGGATATCGGGCGACAACTCTACACGCAGGGGCTGCCTGATCTAGACCTGCTTGTGCGCACGAGCGGCGAGCTGCGCCTCTCGAACTTCCTGCTGTGGCAGGCCGCTTACAGCGAGATTTATGTGACCGAGACGCTGTGGCCCGACTTTCGCCGCACCGAGATGCTCGAAGCCATCGCCGATTACCAGCGACGCGACCGGCGCTTCGGCGGGCTCAAGCTGGTCGCAAACGCGAAGTAGAGTAGAGATGTCGGATGCCAGATGTCGGATGTCAGTCGAAGATGATAACCAGCATCCGGCATCTAACGTCTATCATCTGAACCAATGAGCCGAATCATCACCGCCGCCATCGCGCTTCCCGTCCTGATCGCCTCGATCATCTATCCACCGTTGCAGATACTCTTCGTCGTGCTCGCGGCGGCGGCGATTGTCGTCGCGCTCTACGAGTTCTGGTTCCTTGCGCGGCGCGTGGGGGCGAAGCCGGACGTGGTGGTCGGTTATGCCGCGACCGCCGCGCTGCTCGTGCTCTTCGTCTTCAACTGGCTGGAGTTGCTCTATCTGGTCGTGCCGCTGTTCGTCATCGCGGCGCTCGCGGCCGAGATGCTGCGCGGAGCGCCTTTCGACAAGATGATTCTTTCGGTCGGCTCGACCGTGCTCGGCGTGCTCTACGTCGCTTTCCTCGGCGGGCACTTGCTCGCCGTGCGGACGGGGTTCGCGCATTCATTCGTCGCGCCCGAGACGTTCACGCTCGGCGCGAGTGTCATCAGCAAATCGCTCTCGACGCACCTGCTCGCGTTCTTCTTCCTCGTGTTGATGGGCTCGGACACGGGCGCGTACTACACGGGTCGGCTGCTGGGCAAGCACAAGCTCGCGCCTTCGGTGAGTCCGGGCAAGACTTGGGAGGGCGCGGTGGGCGGGATGGTCGCGAGCCTTTTGGCAGCGGCGCTGGCGCACTACTGGTTCTTCCCCGAGCTTGCGTTGAGCGCGGCGCTTCCGCTCGCCGCCGTGATGAACGTGCTCGGCGTGGTCGGCGATTTGACGGAGAGCGCCTTCAAGCGCGGCGCGAAGGCAAAGGACGCCGCGCAAATCCTTCCCGGCCACGGCGGCCTCCTCGACCGGCTCGATAGCTTGCTCTTCAACGCGCCCCTTATCTACTATTTCGCGCTATACTATTGGCGTTAGCTTTGATGGCGTTAGCTTGAACCAACCCGCCAGTTTGAGTCGAACGCTTCCACGCGGTACATGAAACTGCTCGGAAGAAAGGTTCATGGAGATGAAAAGCGAACAGAGCCTAGACCGTCTGGAGCGGGTTGCGAAATTGATGATCAGGGCGGGCTTGCGCGCGCGCGTGCAAATGCGTGAGCAGGACGAAAAGATAAACATCCTGATTGACCTTCAAATAAAGAACGACGAGAGGTTCGCGGCTCTGGCCGAATCTCAGAACGCGCTCACGAACACCGTGGAGAGGATTATCAGCGAGCGAGGGAACGGAAAGCCTTAGACGCCTTCGCGCGCCGCTCTATTCAATGGACACACAGGGCATCGCCATTCTCGGCTCGACCGGCTCAATCGGGTGCAACACGATGAGCGTGGTCGAGTCGTTTCGCGACCGCCGCTTCCGCGTGGTCGCGCTCGCGGCCGGGCGCAACGTCGCGCGGCTCGCGGAGCAGATTGAGCGACACGCACCCGAACTCGTCGCCGTCGAAGACGAAGAGTGCGCCGCACGGCTGTTGGAAGAACTCGGGAAGAGAAGCGTGAGCGCGCCCCGTGTCGCGTTGGGCGAGGCAGGACTCGTAGAGGTAGCGACGCACGAGGCGGCGCGGACTGTTGTGAGCGCGACTGTCGGCGCGGTCGGATTCGTGCCGACGCTGCGCGCGCTCGAAGCGGGCAAGCGCGTGGCGCTCGCGAACAAAGAGACGCTCGTCATCGCGGGCGAGTTGATGACGCGCGCGGCTCAAAGGTCGGGCGCGGAAATCCTACCGGTTGATTCCGAACACAACGCACTTCATCAATGCCTGCGCGGCGAGCGACGCGAAGAGGTGCGCCGACTGATACTGACAGCCTCGGGCGGCCCGTTCCGCGAGAAGAGCCTGAGCGCGATGGCGTGCGCGACGGTCGAAGAGGCGATGCGCCACCCGACGTGGAACATGGGCGCGAAGATCACGATTGACTCGGCCACGTTGATGAACAAGGGGCTTGAGGTCATCGAGGCGCGCTGGCTCTTCGGCTTCGGCGCGGACGAGATAGACATCGTCGTCCACCCTGAGTCGGTCGTTCACTCGATGATCGAGTTGGTGGACGGCTCTGTTCTCGCGCAACTCGGCGTCACAGACATGCGCCACGCTATCCAGTACGCGCTCACATACCCGGAGCGTCACGCTTCGGCCACGCTCGCGCCGCTCGATTTGACGAAGCTCGGCACGCTTCGCTTTGAAGCGCCGGACGTGGAACGCTTCCCGTGCCTGCGTCTGGCTTACAACGCGCTGCGCGCGGGCGGCACGCTCCCGGCGGCGATGAACGCGGCGAACGAGGAGGCGGTCAAGGCTTTCCTCGGCGGGCGCATACGCCTCACCGACATCCCGCTTGTGATCGAGCGCGTGATGGACAGCCACGAGATTCGGCCGGTGGCGAGCCTCGACGTGGTGCTCGATGTTGACGGCCAGTCGCGCGCGGAGGCGACCACTGAGATTGCGAGTTTGAGTGAGGGGACGAAGGCAGTCGCGTAGAGTTTCGGGCGAAGGGTAGGATGAGAGTCGTGGTGCGCGACATCTTTCGACGGAGGCGTTTGTTTGACGGGCACGCGCCGGGCACGTAAACTTTTTCAGTGCAACCGCGCCGCATGTCGCGGCCTCTAAAGTTTTTGCGTTACCGGCTCGAACCTGAAGAGAAGTTGAGTTTATGAATCTGCTCGCGCTGCTGGCTTTCGTCTTCATCCTCGGCTCCGCCGTCATCCTGCACGAGTTCGGCCACTTCATCGTCGCCAAGCTGCTCGGGATTCGCGTCGAGACTTTCTCGGTCGGCTTCGGCAAGCGGCTGTGGGGACGACGTTGGGGGACGACCGACTATCGCCTCTCGCTCATTCCCTTGGGCGGCTACGTCAAGCTCGGCGGCGACGACTCGAACGCCGGGATTGAAGAGGGCGATACGGAAGACATTCCGGCGGGCGAGCGTTTCGACCTGCGGCCACGCTGGCAGAAGTTTCTGGTCGGCGTCGCGGGGCCGGTGATGAACGTCCTGACGGCGCTCGCCATCCCTTTCGTCGGCGCGATGACGGTCGGCGTGCCTTCGACGCCGACGCCCGTGGTCGGTCAGGTCGAGCAGGGCGGCGCAGCCGAAGTGGCCGGACTTCGGCCCGGCGACCGCATCGTCTCGTTCGACAACGAGCAGAGCCCGACGTGGCGTTGGATGAACGTCGTGGCGACGGTGAAGCGAACGCAGTCTCTCCCGCTCTCGGTCGAGCGCGAAGGGCAGCGCGTGTCGCTCTCGATTCGCCCGACGGTCACGAAAGAGGACGGCCACGAGATAGGCGACCTCGACTTTCAACCAGACCTCGGCATACAGCAGGTCACGGTTGATAAAGTCATCGAAGGCTCGCCCGCTGCGCAGGCCGGTCTTCAGCCCGGCGACCGCATCGTCGCCTTAGACGGCGAACCGGCGCGCAACACCGCGCACGTCAGCGACTACATCAAGAAGCACGCGGGCCAGCTTCACCTCACGGTTGAACGCGCGGGCGAGCGCGTCGAGTTGACGACGCCCGAGCAGCGACAGCAGGGCAACACGCTCGGCTTCTACTTCCGCCAACCGCCGTTTGAAACCGTCGGCCCCGGCGAGGCTTTGAGCGTCGCCGTCAACACCAACGTCGAAATCCTGCGGCTGACGGGTCTTGCGCTCGGGCAGGTCTTCACGGGTAAGCTCGCCATCGGCGAGGCCGTGGGCGGCCCCATCGCCATCGCGCAGGCATCATACGAGGCGGCGAACAACTACGGATGGGACGGCGTCTTCAACATGCTCGGCTTCCTGAGCCTCAACCTCGGCATCTTCAACCTACTGCCGATACCGGTGCTCGACGGCGGCATGATCTTCATGCTCTTCCTCGAAGGCTTCCTCGCGCTCGTCGGGATGAAGCTCTCGATGAGGATGCGCGAGCGCATCCAGCAGGTCGGCTTCGTCTTCCTGCTCCTGCTGATGGGCTTCGTCATCATCAACGACGTGACCAAGTTCGCACCC
>JAVXWN010000194.1:0-10139 GCA_032230645.1 Acidobacteriota bacterium
CGCCTGATTTCGGGTAAGGGAAACAGAAGCCCGACCGCTGCGAAAGGATGAAGGCCGCAAGGATGAAGCATGAGGTGAAGGCATAACTGCTTTCACTTCCGTCTTCAACCTTGCGGCCTTCTAAAGCGGTTGGGCTTCTGTCGCTTGAGCGGGGCCGTTTCCACCATTGCTTGCGTCGCGCGCACCGTTTGCATGTAAGCCGTGGCGCTTAATCATGCGTTGCAGGGTCGTGCGGTCAATGCCGAGCAGACGGGCGGCAGCCTGCTTGTTGCCGCCCGTGTGCGCAAGCACGCGCGCGATGTGGCGTGCCTCAAGCTCGGAGAGAGAGATGAGGCATTCGTCGTCGCCCGTCGTCGCGGCTGTCGCGTCGGGGGGCGCGGCGTTCGACTCCGCTTCGAGCGCGGGCGTGTTTGCGGCCTCGTGCGCGGCGACGGCGACGCGCACGCGCTCGGGCAAATCCTCGGGGCGCACGAGCCGGTCGCAGAGCGCGACGGCGCGGATGACCGCGTTCTCCAACTCGCGTATGTTGCCGGGCCAGTCGTAGGAGACGAGCATGCGCACCGCATCGCGCGAGAAGCTGATGGGGTTGCTCGCGGTCGGCGCGGCGCGCGCGGCGAAATGGCGCGCAAGCGGCATGATGTCCTCGCGCCGCTCGCGCAGAGGCGGCAGGTGCAGCGTCACGGCGTTGAGGCGATAGAACAAGTCCTGACGAAAGCGCCCCTCGCGCACCTCGCTCTCAACGTCGCGGTTGGTCGCGGCGATGACACGCACGTCAACGCGTATCGTGTGATTCGACCCGACGCGACGAATCTCGCCCTCCTGCAAAGCGCGCAGCAGCTTCACCTGAAAGGCGGGCGTCGTCTCGGTTATCTCGTCGAGGAGGATGGTGCCGCCGTCAGCCTCCTGCAAGAGCCCGAGCCGGTCGCGCTCCGCCCCCGTAAAAGCCCCGCGCACGTGGCCGAACAACTCCGACTCGATTAGCTCAGAAGGGACTGCGCCGCAGTTGACTGCGACGAAGTTCGCGTTGGCGCGCGCGCTGCGGCAGTGTATGGCGCGTGCGACAACTTCCTTGCCCGTCCCCGACTCGCCCGTGACGAGCACGGGCAGAGAGGTCGCGGCGACTCGGCCGACGAGCTTCATCACACCGACGAAGGCCGAGCTTGCGCCGACGAGATCGATGTCGGAAGTGTAGACGGGCTCGGGCGGAAGCTCGCCCGTCGTGCCCGGCCGCTCGCGCTTCTCGATTGAGCGGCGCACGTCCTGTGCGATGCGCAACACGTCCTCGTTCTCGAACGGCTTCATGAGGTAGTCGTAAGCGCCGGAGCTAACGGCATCGAGCGCGCCCGCAGCCGAGCCGTGGCCGGTCATGAGGACTATCTGAGCGTCGGGCTGCTCTTCGACAAAGCGGTGCAGCACGGCGTAGCCTTCGGCCTCGACGCTGTCGCTCAGCTTCACGTCGCAGAAGACAAGCTGCCAGCCGTCGTCGCCCGCAAGCATCTCGAAGGCGCGCGCGGCCGACTCGGCCTCGCTCACCTCCCAGCCCTCGACGCGCAAGACCTCCGCGACGTTGCTGCGCACCAGTTCGTTATCGTCTATGACAAGAGCCTTCATCTTCGTGAGCCGCATTATAGCGTCGGCTGCGGCGCGGATGGCAAGCACTCGGCGGCGGCGCGCGCGGCCAGCGCGACACGCCGCTCGTAAGCCTCGCGCGTGAGCGCCACGTCTTCGAGAAAGTGCGGCAGCTCGCGCAGCGTGAGCGCCTGCGGCCCGTCAACGAGCGCGCGCCCCGGTTCGGGGTGAAAGTCCACGAGAATCATGTTGGCTCCCGCGACGACGCCTTGCGCGGTGACGTGAAGGATGTCGAGCAGTTGGTCGGGCGCGGCGGCGCGCGTGCCGACCGCGTGCGAAGGGTCTATGCAGACGGGCATGCGTGTCAGGCGCTTGACGACGGGAACGTGCGCGAAGTCTACGAAGTTGCGATGCGGGTCGCCGAAGCCGGTCTTCATGCCGCGCAGGCCGAAGACGACCATGCGATTGCCTTCGCTTGCAAGGTACTCGGCCGCGTTGAGCGATTCGTCGAGCGTGATGCCGAAGCCGCGCTTTAAGAGAACAGGGAACTCACGTTGGCGTCCGACGATCTTGAGCAGCTCGAAGTTCTGCGTGTTGCGCGTGCCGATTTGAAGCATGACGCCCGCAGGGCTCGCCGTCATCTCAAGCGCCGCGCGTATCTCGTCAATGTGCGACTCGTGCGTGACCTCCATCGCGATGACGCGGATGCCGTACTTGCCCGCCAGCTCGAAGACGAAAGGCAGGCAGTCGCGGCCGTGTCCCTGAAACGAGTAGGGCGAAGTGCGCGGCTTGTATGCGCCCATGCGCGTGCAGACCTGTCCCGCATCGCGAAGCGCGCGCATCATCAGCTCGACATGCTCGCGCGTGTCAACGGCGCAGAGCCCCGCGAAGACGTTGAGCGTGTCCTGCCCGAAGCGCACGCCCTTATAGTCGAAGTGCGTCGCCCGCTCGTCGCCGCTGTGACGGCCGACGACGCGATACTCTTCCGAGACGCGGACGACGTGCTCAACGCCGGGCAAGCCCTTCATCTCTTCGACCGACAGCGCGGCCGTGCTGCCGATGAGGTGTACTTCGGTCAGGAACTTTTCAGCGCCCTGCTCGTGATGCACACGCAGTTCGATGTTGGGCAGGCGCGAGAGGTGTTCCATGAGATGCCTGTAGGTCTCGCCCTTCGTGTTGATGTTCGGGCTCAGGATGAGAATCATAGCTTTAAAAATCTCCTGCATCGCTTTAGTTGGTTTGGTGCTGGTCGAAGAGCGCGCTCGTCAAGCTGAGTTCAAGTCGCGCGCGCGCCTGCTCAGGAGTTTGCGAGTAGTCGCGAAGCTCGTCGCGCGCGACCGCGAGCTTTGAGATGAGCGCGTCGAGCGCGTCTGCTATCTCGGCCGGGTTGGTCGCGAGGATGTCGTGCCACACGCCCCACGGGCTTGCGGCGAGACGCGTCATGTCGCGGTAGCCCGCGCCCGAAAGGCTTTTGAGCGCGTCCGAATCGGGCCGCGCGGCGACCACAGCCGCCAGCGCGCCCGAGACAACCTGCGGCAGGTGGCTCACAAGCGCCAACGCGCGGTCGTGCTCCGCAGCCGTCGTCACGCGGACGCGCGCGCCCATGTGTCGAAGCGTTTCTTCTAGCGCGTCGAGCGAGGCGGCGTCGCTTCCGTCCTCGACCGTAGTCAGCACGTAGGGCGCGCCGTCGAAGAGGTCTGCGCGCGCGTGCGCGGCCCCGCGCAGGTGGCTGCCCGCGACCGGGTGCCCGCCGACGAAGCGCCGACGTTTGCTCACGCATGCGCGCGCGGCGCGGCACACTTCGGCCTTCGTGCTCCCCGCGTCGGTTATGACCGCGCCCGGCTTGACGTGCGGCGCGGCGTCGCGCAGGAAAGCGATAATCTGCCCGACCGGCATCGCCAGATAGATGAGGTCTGACGAAGAGACCATGTCGTCTAACGAAGAGACTTCGTCATCTGGCGAAGAGACTTTGCCACCGTCGAAAGCAGCGTCCACTTCGTCTATCGCGCCGAGCCGCAGAGACTCTTCAAGGGCGGACGCGTCCACGTCCCAACCCGCGACGCGCCCGCACGCGCCCGCGCGTTTCAAAGCGAGCGCGAACGACGCACCGACCAGCCCGCAGCCGACGACCGTCACCCTCTCCCATCTCGGTTTAGTCATCAATCAATTCCCACCTCGATTTAGTCATCAATCAATTCCTCTTCTCTCACACGGCCCTGCCCGAAGCTCACGTCAAGCGGGCTCGGTGCGCGCCGAAGGGTAGTGGCCGAGCACGCGCACGCTCGTTGCCCTCTCGCGCAACTCGGCGAGCGCGGCGTCCGTCGCGTCGTCGCGTGGCGGTGCGCGCAGGTCGAGGTAGAAGTGGTATTCCCAGGGCTGCCCGCGCACGGGTCGGCTCTCGATCTTGAGAAGGTCGAGTGCGCGTCGTGCGAAAGGCTCAAGCGCGCGGTGCAGCGCGCCGGGGCGGTGCGGGAGTGTGACGACGAGCGAGAGCTTGTCCGCGCCTTCGTCAATGTACGGCGAAGGTTTGAGCAGGACGAAGCGCGTGTAGTTCTCGCTGTGGTCTTCGAGGCGTTCGCGCAGGACGAGGCCACCGTAGATGTTTGCAGCATGAAGCCCCGCGACCGCCGCGCGCGAAGTGTCGCCGCGCTTGAGAATCGAGGCGACGCTCCCGGCCGTGTCGTCCGAGGCCGTGCGGCGTATGTCGGGGCGCGAGGCGAAGAATCGCTCGCACTGCGCCAGCGCAACCGGATGCGACTCGACCGTGCGGACGGCTTCGAGCGTCGAGCCGGGGCAGCCGATGAGAAAGTGGTGGATGGGAATGACGACCTCGGCAGTGATGTGGAGAGGGCTGTCGAGCAGAAGGTCGTATGTCCTGTGGACTGAACCCGCGAGCGTGTTCTCAATGGGTGCGAGCGCGCAGTCGGCCGCACGGTCGCCCACGGCCGCGAAGAGAGACTCGAAGGTCGGGCGCGGGACGAGCATCACGCCGTCGCCCAAGAGCTTGACGGCCGCCTCCTCGCTGAACGCCCCGCGCTCGCCCTGAAAGGCGACGCGCGTTGCGGCATCGCGGGCGCTCATCGCGCGGCCTCCTCTTCGTGCGCGCACGGTGCTTCGGCGGCCTGTGTTTGAAGCCGACGCGATTCGCGTATGACGGCGCGGAAGAGTCGTGCAATCGCATCGTCGTCGAGCGGCCCCGGATTGGCGCGACGCACTCGCTCGATGACCTCGCGCTCACGCACGCGGTCGCACAGCGAGAGCCCCGCGAGTCTCTTCGATTCGCCCACGCGGACGGCGAGGCCCGCGCGCAAATTCAAGAGGCGGAGTATCTCGCCGTCAATCTTGTCTATCTCGACCCGCCAGTCTTCGATGGTCATCTGCCCGGCTCCTATGAATGGCTCTTCAACGTAAAAAGAGCCGACCGCGACTTCCTCTGTGGGGTGTCGCGGCCGGCCCTGTTTGAAACTTCGTTGTGCGGCGTCTCAGCTCTCTATTCGTCTCCTGCCCGCGCACGAAGCTCGCCCGGCCCGCCTCCCCCCAAAGAGGTAGCGGTAGGTAAAGGCGTGATAATAAGAGCGTGCGTCGCGCATAACGTCTGAGAGTCTGTTCGGTCGGTTCGTCACCCGAGTCGGGGACGACGATTCAATAGTAGGTAAGCATGTCCGTTACTGTCAAGAACCTTCGCGCGCCGCGCCGCACGAATAATTTTTATGCCGCGATAGGAACGGCTTATGAAGGCGTCTTCGCTTGACGGCGCAGCACCGAGAGAAAGGCCGCGACCGCGTGCGAGAAAGTCGTTTTGCGGTGGTGCGTGACCCAGAGCGTGCGCGTGTAAGAGAGGCCGCGAACGGGAACGGTCGAGAGCGTGCCGCGCTCAAGCTCCTCGCTCACGCACATGCGCGGAACGAAGGCCACGCCGACGTTGAGTTGAACGAAACGTTTGATGGTCTCGACCGTCGCCAGCTCAAGCGTGATGTTGAGCGGCGTGTGGTGCTCGGCGAAGACCTCGATGACCTTGTTGCGCGAGGCCGTGCGCACGTTGTGCGCGAGGAAGGGCTCGCCGCCAAGCTCCTCGACCGTCACCTCTTCGCGCGTGGCAAGCGGGTGTCCGGGGTTGAGTATCAGCGCCAACTCGTCGCGCAGCACGGGGAAGGATTCGAGGTCGCGGTCTGTGGGCTCGAAGGCGAGCACGGCGAAGTCAACGTTGCGTTCAAGGACTTCGCGCGGCAGCCGCTCCGAGACGTGACGATAAATCTCGACCTTGACCTTGGGGTGTCGTTCGCGGAAGGCGAGGATGACCTGCGGCAGAAGATAGAGCGACGTGCTCTCGTTCGCGCCGACACGCACCAGCCCGCGCTTGAGCGTGCGCAACTCAGAGACCGAGGCCCGAGCCTCGTCGCGCAGCGCCAGAATCCTCCGCGCGTAGTCCTCTATGACGACGCCCGCCTCCGTCAGCGTCGGCGTCTTCTGCGAGCGGTCGAAGAGCGACGCGCCGACCTCCTCTTCGAGTCGGCGGACAGCGATGCTGACGGCGGGCTGCGTGCGTCCGGCCGCGTCCGCCGCCTTCGAGAAGCTACCCTCCTCGATGACCCTTAGAAAGAATTCGAGCTGCGTCATCTCCATGCGTGTTCGGTTGACCTCTCGCCTGTGCGTTTGGAGACAATAGCCACAACGGTTCACCGTTAGTCAAGCCGGGCTGCTTGAGCCTTGACTTGGCCGCGGGCGGCGAGTAAGGTTTTGACGACGATAAAATCTCGACGACCGAAGCCGCTAACGGGGGCGGCCTTTTTATTTGCCGGAGGGAGAGACATGTCCGCGACGACGCTTCCCGTTGCCGTCTACTACGAGCACCCTGAATGGTTCCGCCCGCTCTTCGCGGAGCTTGAACGGCGCGGCACGCCTTACGTCCGCGTTGACGCCGCGCATCACCGCTTCGACCCCGGCGCAGCGGGGCGCGACCCTTACGCGCTCGTCTTCAACCGCATGAGCGCCTCGGCCTACCTGCGCGGTCATGCGAACGCAATTTTCTACACGCGCCAGTACCTCCGCCATCTTGAACGTAACAGCGTGCGCGTCATCAACGGAAGCGACGCTTTCGCCATCGAGACATCGAAGGCTTTGCAACTCTCGCTGCTCGCATCGTTGGGTCTGCCTTTCCCGCGCACGCGCGTCGTCAACGATATAAGTCAAGTGCGAGAAGCGGCGCGCGATTTGAGCTTTCCCCTCGTCGTCAAGCCGAACATCGGCGGGCGCGGCGCAGGCATCGTGCGCTTCGACGCGCCGTCGGATTTGGAGCGCGCGCTCGAATCGGGACTTGTCGAGTTGGGGATTGACGGCACGGCGCTCGTGCAGGAGTACATACGCGCGGCGGGCGGCCACATCGTCCGCGTCGAAACGCTCGCGGGCCGATTCCTCTACGCGCTCAAGGTCTACACAGAGGGCGAGAACTTCAACCTGTGCCCGGCCGAGATATGCGACATCGAAAGGGTGGGCGAGAGCGCGGGCATGAGCGCCGTCGGCGAGATGTGTCTGGCCGATGCACCGAAGGCGGGACTCAAGGTCGAGGCTTATGAGCCGCCCGCTGAAATCATCAAGGCGGTCGAGCGCATCGCCGCCGCCGCGCGTCTCGATTTGGGAGGAGTCGAATACCTTGTTGACGAGCGCGACGGCGGGCCACGTTTCTACGACATCAACGCGCTGTCGAATTTCGTCGCGGACGCGCCGCGCCTGCTCGGCTTCGACCCGCACGCGCGGCTTGTAGACTATCTCGAAGAGGAGGTGCGCGGATGCGCTACGGCTACTGGCTCCCTGTCTTCGGCGGCTGGCTGAGGAACGTCGAAGACGAAGGGATGGAGGCGAGCTGGGATTACGTCAAGCGGCTCGCGCGCCGGAGCGAGCAGGTCGGCTATGACCTCACGCTCGTCGCCGAGTTGAACCTCAACGACATCAAGGGCGTCGAAGCGCCCTCGCTCGATGCGTGGTCAACGGCTGCCGCGCTCGCGGCCGTGACCGAGCGACTTGAATTGATGGTCGCCGTCCGGCCCACCTTCCACAACCCCGCGCTCCTCGCCAAGCAGGCCGCCAACATTGACCACATCGGCGGCGGCGGCCGACTCTCACTGAACGTCGTCTCGTCGTGGTGGAAGTCGGAGGCGGCGATGTACGGCGTACACTTCGAGCAGCACGACGACCGCTACGCGCGCACGGCCGAGTGGCTCGAAGTCGTAGACCGCGCGTGGCGCGAAGATCACTTCTCCTTCGAGGGAAAGTTCTATCGCGTCGCTGACACGGTGCTTCAACCCAAGCCACTGACCAAGCCGCGACCCGTCATCTACGCGGGCGGCGAGTCGGAGGCGGCAAAGGAGTTGATCGCCTCGCTGTGTGACGCCTACGTGATGCACGGCGACCCGCCGGAGCGCGTCCGCGAGAAGATCAAAGACATGTCGGCGCGGCGCGAGCGTTTGGAGTTGCCGCCGATGAAGTTCGGCGTGGCCGCGTATACAATCGTGCGCGACTCTGAAAGTGAAGCGAGCGCCGAGCTTGAGCGGATTACCGACGTGCAGCAGTCGGCGGCCGGGTATCACAACTATCAGCAGTGGCTCGCGGGCACGCAGTTGGAGCAGCGCGTGTCGCTCGAAGATTACTCGGTCTCGAATCGCGGCCTGCGCTCGGGCCTCGTGGGGACGCCCGAGCAGGTCGCGGAACGCGTCGAGGAGTTCGAGGACGCGGGCGTTGACCTGCTCCTCTTACAGTGCAGTCCGCAACTTGAAGAGATGGAGCGGTTCGCCGCAACGGTCATCAATCGTCGCGGGGCGAGCGGCGCTGGTGCTTAAACAAGGAGTCTCGGAAGTGTCGAGTCGGAACATCGCAAACGCGTTCAAGCTTGAACAGCTTTTCCTTCATGCTCGTCTCAAGGGACGACGTTCGCGCCTGCTCGCGCTCACGGTCGCGGCGCTCATGCTCTCGGCCGCCTGCGCGCGCACGACGCCTCCGCAGCAACAGCAGGCAGCGGCCGGCGGTGCGACTACTTACGAGCAGGACTTGGAGCAGTGGAAGGCGAAGAGGTTGGCGAGCCTCAAGAGCGAGGACGGCTGGCTCACGTTGATAGGGCTCTTCTGGCTCAAGGAGGGCGAGAACAAGTTCGGGAGCGACGGGTCGAACGACATCGTGCTGCCAGAAGGCAAAGCGCCCGCGTTTGCGGGAACGCTCCGCCTCGCGGGCGGGCACGTGACGCTCGAAGCACAACCCGGCTCGGGCATCACGTCCAAAGGTCAGCCCGTCAGCAAGCTCGAACTCGTGTCCGATGAAGACGGCTCGCCCACGTTGCTCGACCTCGGGTCGCTGAGCTTTCACGTCGTCCGACGCGGCGACCGGATGGGCTTGCGCGTGAAGGACAAAGAGAACCCCGCGCGCGCCGGGTTCAAGGGGACTGAGTATTATCCGGGCGACCGAAAGTGGCTCGTCACGGCGCGCTTCGAGCCCTACGACCCGCCGAAGCAGATGCCGATTATGAACGTGCTCGGGATGGAGACCGAAGAGACTTCACCGGGCTCGCTCTCGTTCGAGGTGGACGGCCGCACATACAAGATAGACGCGCTGCGCGAGAAGGGCGAGGAGCAGTTCTTCATCATCTTCGCCGACCAGACGAGCGGCCACGAGACCTACGGTGCGGGGCGCTATCTCTACGCCGACCCGCCCGGCGCGGACGGCCGCGTCCAACTCGACTTCAACAAAGCCTACAGCCCGCCCTGCGCCTTTACGCGCTACGCGACCTGCCCGCTCCCGCCCGCGCAGAACCGCCTGCCGCTGCGCGTCGAAGCGGGCGAGAAGTTCGCCGGGCACTGAAGACGTGCCGGAGACTGAGAAGGGCGCGGGAATTCAACAAAGGCTTTGCGCGCTTCGTTGAACATATGGCGCGCAGAAACACAAAGTGGCAGCCCGCCAGGCTGCCACTTTGTGTTTCGATTCTCTCGATGGAGCCGAGGGGGATCGAACCCCTGACCTCTGCAATGCCATTGCAGCGCTCTCCCAGCTGAGCTACGGCCCCGCTAAAGCTCTGCGATTTTAAAGGACTTACAGGCTCGGAAGCAAGCAGCCTGCTATCCGACTTCACGATAATACGCGATTTTCGAGTTCAAAGCGTCCCGCCAAAGCGTCCCGGAGAAAGGACGCTAAAGTGAGACAGAGGAATGGTTACGTCTTTTACGACGAGAAAGCGGGCTGCTGGATTGCGAGAACACAGGTCACTGACGAGAACGGCAAGCGTCGGAACATTAAACGGCGCGCGAAGAGTAAATCCGAGGCTGAGGGGATATTAAAGACCCTACTCAGGCAGATAGACGACGAGGGAAGTAAGGTCGTTGAAATTAACCAACTGACCTTTAACGACCTCGCAGACCACTACGAGAAGCATTACCTGAAGCCCGCAGAATACGTGAATGGTCGTAACTGTTCAGGAGGTGAGGGTTAAAGGCTGGCGTGCGAGCACCTTTTCGATGCTCTCAAGCACCCCGTGACCCTGCTTCCGCGCCGTCGAGATCAGGCTGCGCAGGCGGCAGAACTCCCGCGCC
>JAVXWN010000209.1:0-2548 GCA_032230645.1 Acidobacteriota bacterium
CGAATCTGGAGTCAAGAAGGATGAGAGCCGCGCTGTCTTGACTTCAGACTTCGAACTTCAGACCCCAGACTACCCTATCAAGAAGTGGAGCGTCGTCTCGCCGAGGCGCAGGCGGTCGCCGTCGGCGAGCGGGCGCGGCTGCCGGGGCCCGAGGCGCACGGCGTCGTTGACGACCGTGCCGTTGACCGAGCCCAAATCTTCGACAAGGAACGTGTCGCCCTCGCGCCAGACGCGCGCGTGGCGGCGCGAGATTTTGGTCTCGGGGTCGAAGCGCGAAAGGTCTATGTCGGGGAAGATGTTCGACTGCGGGTCGGTGCGCCCAACAAGATTCGTCTCCTTGTTCAAGAGGAACGTCGCGTCAAGCTCGGTCGTCCCCGTAACGACGAGCCGCGCGGTTGCACGCGCGGCCCTCAAGCTCGCGCTCGCCGCCGCGATGGGCTGGCGCGCGCCGCAGTGCGGGCAGAAGACATCCTCGGAAGAGATGGACTTGCCGCAGAAGCCGCAGAAGACTCGCTCGACAGCGAGCGTGCGCGCGGTCTGATCCTGCGCGCCGCGCACGACGCCGTAGGTGACTGCTCCGGCCCTCAGCCGCTCGATGTGTTGCGCGAGCGCGTCACGCATCTCTCCGGCCGAGCCGAAGCGGCGCTCGGGCTCGTACTCGACCGCCCGCATCAGAATCCACTCGATCTCGTTCGAGATGGCGGGATTGATCTGGCGCGGCGTCTGGTTCTTCGAGAAGTCGAAGATGAGCAGTGGATTGTCCTGCGGGTCTGCGCCCGTAAGCAGGTGAAACATCGTCGCGCCGAGTCCATAGATGTCGGTTCGCGGCTCGGCCTTACCGCTGAACAACTCGGGCGGAGCGTAGCCCATAGTGCCAACGGCCGTGACGCCCTTCTCCTGCGGCGCGACCCAACGCGCGATGCCGAAGTCGATGAGCATTACGCGGCCGTTGTTGCCGTCAATCATCAGGTTGGCGGGCTTGAGGTCGCGATAGATGATCGGCGGCCGCTGGTTGTGCAGGTATTCAAGCACGTCGGCCGCCTGCATGCCCCAGTCGGCCACGGTCAACTCGTCGAGACGATTACCCGGCGCGTTGCGCAGCCGCGCGAGACAGTCGCCGCCCGCGATGTACTTCATCACGAGATAGAAGCGCGTGGCCGCGTCGTCGTAGAAGTAGTCGTAGATGGTCGGGATCGAGGCGTGTTCGAGCGAGGCCAGCAGCATTGACTCGCGGCGAAAGTCGGCGACGGCCTTCTCCTGCTGCGACTCGTCAAGGTGCGTCTGAATCATCTCCTTGACGGCGCGCGGCGCTTCGCCGAGGTTCCTGTCCTTCGCGTAGTAGACCGCGCCCATGCCGCCGCCGCCGATGCGCTTGACGATCTCATAGCGTGCGTTGAGCACCGTTCCGGGCTCAAGCTGACTCGAAGCGCGGCGCGCGCCGCCCGTGCGCCCCGAGTATGCGACCGAGCGGACTGGAAGGTCGCCCGTGCGCCGCCGGTCGTCGTCCGCTGTAGCAGCATTCGTGCCCGCACCAGAGCCTTGCGCGGAAGGCGCGGACTCAGCCGACTCGACGGCGAGTGAAGGCTCGTCCAACGGCTCGCCCGAGTCGGCCGTTGACTCGGTGTCCTCTGCGTCCGTTGAATGAAGGCTCGCGGAGGAAGAAAGGTTCGCGGACTCTGACGCGCGCACAGGGTCGGCCGACTCCGCTGCACGCGCGGGCGCAACCGCCTGACCTCCGTGCGAAGACTCGATGATGGTCGGCTGAAGGTCGTCGCCGTAATCCTGCGATTGAGTCCCCTTCTCTTTCGGCTCGGTCGGCCCCGTCTCGCTGCCCTTCTGTAAAGCAGCATCAGACGCGCCCGACGCCGAAGCAGACGAAGACGCGGCCTTGCCTTGCGATGAAGGGTCGGGGTGGGCGGCGGGACGGAGCGCAAGACCGCAGTTGCCGCAGAAGCGGTCATCTGAAGTTACCGGCGAGCCACAATCGAAACAGGACGACATCACTTCGAGTTCACCAGTGGGAGTCCGGCAGAGTTGCCGGACTAATCTCTAACTGCCGAGCACGTGAAATTTCAAGAACGTCTTTCCGACGATGACCTCGTCGCCGTCGCGAAGCGGCTGCCGGTCGCCCGGCAACAAACGCCGCCCGCGATTGACGAAGGTGCCGTTGGTCGAGCCGAGGTCTTCGATGTAATACTGCCCGTTGCGACGCGTGATGCGCGCATGACGGCGCGAGACCTTGGCCTCGGGGTCGTCCGAGTCCAAGTCAACGTCAGGGAAGATTCCGCCGTCGGCGTCCCAGCGACCGATGTGCGACTCGTCCTCACACATCGGGAACTCCTTACCGACCGAGCGCCCACGGTGTATGACGAGCTTCGCGTGCGGCGCAGCCGACGACGCGACGCGACGCGACGGCGGCGAAGAGTCTTCCGGCGCGCGCGAGTGCGAGCGCCCCTGCAAAGAGGTGCGCAGCGGCGAGACCGCCTGCGGCTTTGCGACCGTCTGCGGCTTCGCGACCGCGCTCGACTCGGCCGCCGCGAGAAGTTCC
>JAVXWN010000222.1:0-6623 GCA_032230645.1 Acidobacteriota bacterium
AACACGAACTCCGTCGCGTCCTCGCTCTTCTTCAACTCGCGCACGCGTAAGGAGTAGAAGATGACGGGCGTGACGACGAGCACGTGCAGCAGGCTCGAAACCATCCCACCGAGCACGGGCGTCGCCAGCGGCTTCAACACTTCGGAGCCTGCGCTCGTTGACCACATGATCGGCAGAAGCCCCGCGACCACGGTCGAGACCGTCATCACCTTCGGCCTCAGACGCAGGAGCGCCCCTTCAATCACCGCCTCTTTCAACGTCGTCCGCGTCAGCGTGCCCAACTCGCGCCGCTTGCGCGCGACCGCCTCTTCCAGATAGATGACCATGACGACGCCCGTCTGCACCGCCGTCCCGAAGAGCGCGATGAAGCCGACCCAGACCGCGACCGAGAAGTTGAAGCCTGTCGCCCAGAGCAGGTAGACGCCGCCCGTCAACGCGAACGGCACCGCGAGCAGAACGTGCGCCGCCTCGACCGCCGAGCCATAGGTCATGTAGAGCAGACCGAAGATGATGACGAGCACGACGGGCACGACGACCAGCAGACGGTCGCGCGCGCGTTGTTGATTCTCGTACTGCCCGCTCCACTGAACGTAGAACCCGGCGGGCATCTGCACCTGTCTCATCACGGCCCGCTTCGCCTCGTCAACGAAGCCGCCCACGTCGCGCCCCCTCACGTTCAAGAGTACCGTCCCGCGCAGCAAGCCGTTCTCGCTCGAAATCATCGTCGGCCCTTCGACCGTGTTAATCGTCGCGAGTTGTCCGAGCGGGATGGCCGCGCCCGAAGGCGAGGTGATGGGCAGTTGCGCGATGGCTTCGGGACTTGAGCGGAACTCCGGCGCGTAGCGCACGCGAAGAGGAAAGCGCCGCCGCCCCTCGATAGTCACGGAGAGGTTCGTCTCGCCGATGCCGCGCTCTATCGCGTCCTGAATCAGACCCGTATCAATCCCGTAGCGCGCAGCCGCCGTCCGGTTAATCTTGATGTCAACGTATGGCGAGCCGCCTATCTGTTCGGGGTACACGTCCGCCGCGCCCGGCACCGCGCGCACGGCTTCGGCCACGCGGCGCGAGAGGTCTTCGAGCGTCTTCAAATCGTTGCCGAAGATTTTGACTCCGACCTGCGAGCGTATGCCGGTCGTAAGCATCTCGATGCGGTTGATGATGGGCTGCGTCCAGATGTTGGTGACGCCGGGCATGCGCAAGGCCGAGTCCAACTCCGAGACTATCCGTTCGCGCGTCACACCCGCGCGCCACTGCTCAAGCGGCTTGAGGTGAACGATGGTCTCCGTCATGTTGACGGGCGACGGGTCAATCGAAGTCTCCGCGCGGCCCGCCTTGCCGACCGCCCACTCGACCTCGGGGTAGCTTTTGAGAATCGCGTCCTGACGGCTCGTAATCCGCAACGCCTCGTCAATCGAGATGGATGGGTCTGTGACCGGCATGAACATCAAATCGCCCTCGTTCAAAGGCGGCATGAACTCCTTGCCGATGCGCGTGGCAAGCAAGACCGCGCCCGCGAAGAGCAACGCCGCGAGCGCGACCGTGATGACGCGATGATTCAAGGCCCAGCCGAGCACCGGCCGGTAGAGCGCCCTGAGCAGGCGCATCACCGGGTTCGACTGCTCAGCGTGGACACGGCCGCCGAGCAGCACGGTGCAGAGCACGGGCACGAGCGTGACCGCGATGAGGGTGGCTCCGACCATCGCGAAGGTCTTGGTGAAGGCGAGCGGGTGAAAGAGCTTTCCCTCCTGCCCCGTCAGCGCGAAGACGGGGACGAAGGCGAGGATGATAATCGCCATCGAGAAGAAGACCGGCCGCCCCACAAGCCTCGTCGAGTCGAGCACCGCCTCCCGCACGCGTCCCCTGTCGCGTGGGTCTAGGCCGCGCTGCTCGATGAAGCGAAACGCGTTCTCCGTCACCACGATGCCCGCATCAACAAGCACGCCGATGGCGATGGCAATGCCTGAGAGCGACATCAGGTTCGAGCTGATGCCCAGATAGTGCATGAAGAGAAAGCTGATGAGCACCGCCAGCGGCAGCGGTATCGTCACGATGAGAATCGAGCGGAAGTGCGCGAGAAAGATGATGTGCGCGAGCGTGACGAGTATCAACTCTTCTATCAGTGCGCGCTTGAGCGTCCCCATCGCGCGCTCGATGAGTTGCGTGCGGTCGTAGAAGGGGACGACGCGGACGCCTTCGGGCAACCCCGGCTCGATCTCTTTGAGACGCTGCTTCACGCCGTCAATCACTTCCAGCGTGTTGACGCCGTAGCGCGCGATGACGACGCCGCCTACCGCTTCTTTGCCGTCGCGGTCGAGCGCGCCCGTGCGAAAGGCGTTGCCGAGCTTCACCTCGGCGACCTGCTTCACATAAATCGGTGTGCCGTTCTGCGCGCCGATGACGATGTTCTCGACATCAGCGACCGACTCGACCAAGCCAATCCCGCGCACCACCGCCCAACGCCCCGCCTGCTCGACGACGTTCCCGCCAACGTTCGTGTTTGAACGCCCGACCGCCTCGACCACGGTCGAGAGCGGCAACGCATATGCGCGCAGGCGGTTCGGGTCAACGTCCACCTGATACTGCTGCACATAGCCGCCCACGCTCGCGACCTCGGCCACGCCCGGCACCGAGTTCAACTGGTAGCGCACGAACCAATCCTGCAAAGTCCGCAGGTCGCGTAAAGATAAGCGGTCGCTCTCAAGCGTGTACCAGAAGACCTGCCCGACGCCCGTCGCGTCCGGCCCGAGCGTCGGGGTGACGCCCTGCGGCAACTGCGCCGCGACGAGGTTGAGGCGTTCGAGCACGCGCGTGCGCGCCCAGTAAAGCTCGACGTTGTCGTCGAAGATGACGTTGACCATCGAGAACGAGAAGGCCGACGATGCGCGTACCACGCGCACGCCCGGCAGCCCTTGCAGGTTGGTGACGAGCGGGTACGTCACCTGATCCTCGACCTCCTGCGGCGAACGCCCCGGCCAATCCGTAAACACGATGACCTGGTTGTCCGACAGGTCTGGTATCGCGTCAACCGGGGTCGCAAGCAAGGCCCAATAACCCCACCCCGCCAGCCCCACGTACAGCGCCACAACCAGCGCGCGGTTGCGTATCGCAATCTCTATGAGCCGGGAAA
The DNA here is from genome assembly GCA_032230645.1 of Acidobacteriota bacterium. Classification (GTDB taxonomy): domain Bacteria; phylum Acidobacteriota; class Blastocatellia; order Pyrinomonadales; family Pyrinomonadaceae; genus QHXN01. The sequence continues at coordinate 3,128 of JAVXWN010000222.1, forward strand.
TCATAAGCAAGGGACGAGGGCTGTAGGGTGAAGGATGAAAGAAACGCCGTTTCTCATCACCTCTTACTCAACCCTTATCCCTCATCCTTCATCCTTTCACTGCGCCGTCACCGGGAAAGAGCCTTGGCCCGCGCCCGCTGCGCCTTCGTAGGCAAACTGCGCCTGCCACTCGCCGCCCATCTGTAGGCTGATCGTGGCGCGGTAGACGCCGGGCGTCGAGGTGGTGGTGAGCGTGGCCGCGTTGTTCATCGCCGCCATCGTGCCCATCGCGGGCATGTGGAAGTTGAGCGAGGCCGAGCCTACGTCTACACCCTTGCCCGACGCGGCGTCCCTGAAGGTGACAACAAACTCCTGCACGCCGTGGCGCAGCACGCCTTCGTCGTTGGCGAGCGTGACGGTAAGGTTTCCGACCGCACCGCTCTTAATCTCTTTCGCCCCGCCCGCAGCACCGCACGCCGCCGTCTCGACGAGCAGCGCGAGCAAGGCCATTGTCGCGAATACTTTTTTCAACTGAGTGCTCCTTCGTCTTTGAAGTAACTGGCCGTCACCAATCTCTCGCCGCCGCAAGCCGGGCAGCGAGTCCGCTCCCGCATCCGTCTCGCGCCTGAAGCTTCGAGAGGGCGTGCGCTGCCCCAGTCTATGGTTACGTTGATTGAATGCGGAAAGGCCGTCGCATCATCGCGCCCGACACGCACGCACACGTGTGCGTTGAAGCGTCGGAAGTCGTCCACGGCTTACGGCTCGCGCGAAGAGTTGGCGAGGCTCGCGCCGGGACGGCCGAGCAGACACACTACGGCCTCGGAGTGTCTAAATCAGAAATGCTGTGTGGAGTATGTACGCGGGAGGTGAGTGCGAAGGATGAAACGGCGGTGAGTATTCGCGCGCCTGCGCGAACGCGCGCGCGTCGGGTACTTGAGCCACAGGCGGCCGCGGGGTGTTCGCGGCGGCGGGCGAAGACTGGAAGTTGAAGCTCGTCCCCGTAGGCGCGGATTGCTGACAGTTCACGACGCAGCAGAGCCGCGCCGCCGCGACACCGGGCGCGTTCGACTGCTGCCGCGCACGCTTGCAGCAGTCGTGCATCCCCTGCATCGGGCATTCGTGCTCGTTGCCGTGCATGGCGGCGACGCCGTCAATCGCGCCCAGCATCGCCGTCGCCGCGAGCAGCAACGCCATCAATCCGTGTGTAAGCTTTCTCAACATCGCCGGTCGAAAGATTACTCCTGCGCCTCCCCTCAAGGCAAGGCGTCTGCTTCCGGCTCAAAACTTGTCGAGCAGGATGAGCACGCCGATGACGATGAAGCCTACGGCCGCGACGCGCTTGATCCATTCGACGGGCAGGTAGTGGCCGAGCGTGCTACCGACGGCGATGCCCAGCGCCGAGACGCAGACGAGCGCGAGCGCGGCCGAGACAAAAACCGTCAGCGGCTTCTTCGTCTCGGCAGCCATCGTCATCGCCGCCAGTTGTGTCTTGTCACCCATCTCCGCGAGGAAGATCGTCCCGAACGTCGTCAGAAAAATTCTCCAATCCATCGGCAATCCCTTCTCCGTTAGTCCGTTTGAAAAACTCTCTTACAAGACCGGAAACTCTTTGCGCAGCGCGCCGAAGCGAAAACCTTCGGCGACGCGAATGTGTGCGACGCGGCGCGCTGATATGAGCCACGCCTTGAGCGTCTCGGCTTCGCGCCCGGCGCTGAGGCGACGTTGTATCTCGGGCGCGGCCTCTTCATATGTCAGAGGGCGCGCGGGCTCATGCGCGGTGGCCTTGATGACATGAAAGCCGAACTCCGTCTGAACGACCGCGCTCAACTCGCCGGACTTGAGTGCGAAGGCCGCGTCGTCGAACTCCTTCGGATGAGAGCCGCGCTGCAAGAGCCCGAGCGAGCCGCCGCGCTCGCGTGTGCCCGCGTCGTCCGAGTCGGTGCGCGCGAGCGCAGCGAAGTCCGCTTCGCACGGATGTGAGCCGAGCCTGCGACGCAACTCTTCGGCACGTGCGCGCCTGCGCGCCATCTCATCGCTCACGGCCTTTTGTAATGCTTCACCGTCGAGCCCCTTCTCTTCACGCAGTTGCCGCTCGACGAGCGCGGGGCGGGCGGCGACGAGAATGTGCGAGACGGCGACGCGCTCGGGGAGTTGAAACTCGGCGTCGCGCTTGTGTGCTTCGTAGAAGGCTTTGACCTCGGCATCCGTCACCTTCAAATCCTTGCCAAGCTCGCCGCGCAGCAACTCGCCGTAGAGCGGCGCGCGCACGGTCTCCATGAACTCCTCGCGCGTGAGGCGGCGCGCGGCGAGGTACTCTTTGAACTTCTCTTCGCCGCCTAGTTGCTCAACGGCACGGCTTTCTTCAACGTCAACGCGCGCCGCATCTGGCCGAAGGTTCCGACGCTCGGTCTCAAGCCGTATCAGCTCGCGGTCTATCAACTCCGAGACAACACCCTCGCGCAGCAGCCCGAGCCTGCGACGCCCTTCTTCTGTCCGCTCGTCGAGCCCGAGCCCTTCGCGCCCGTTCTTCAAATACATCTCAAAGACACGCGCAGGTATCGCGCGCCCCTCGACAGTGGCGACGACCGTGCCCGAAGGCTCGGACGCGCCCGACGCCGTCTGCTGCGCGCGCCCCGTGCAGGCCGCCGCGAGCAGCACGCAGACGAGCAGTGCGAGCCCACGCGCTCTTTTGACGTGAGACGTGTGAACGCGTTTCGACATGCGGCGATTCTAAATCACTTTCTCGCGGTGGGCGACGCTCACTCCAACTTAAAAAAGCGCGACGAACTCGAATGAGCCGCCGCGCTTTACTTTGAAACTTCCCGCCCGCCGCTACTCGATGTTCATGCGCAGTATCGTGGCAACGCCGCGCGCAAGCTCCGCACGCGTCAGCGCGCCCGAAGGGCTGAACTGCTGCCCCGAGGAGATGAGCCCGCGGCCGACAGCCACCTGCACATAGCCGCGCAGGTTCCACGGTATTGACGACGCATCGGTGTAGCCGAGGTAGGCCCCCGCCTTTGAATCAGCTTCGGATTGGAGACCGGCGGCGCGCACGAGCACGACCGCCGCGACGAGCCGCGTCGCGGGGTCGTCGGGACGGAAGGCACTGCCGCGCACGGCGTCAGGGAAGAGCGGTTGCGCGCCCTCCGCGAAGTTCATCGTCGTCGCGTCCCGCACGTCGAGGAAGGAGGGCGTGTTGGGCATGTACTGCGGGATGCGCGCGCCGACGATCATCGCCTCGGCCAGCTCCGAGCGGCTGACATTCGCAGCCGGGCGGAACAGCCCGTCCGCGTCCGGCCACATCGCCAGCGCGCTCACCGCACGGCGTATGTTGTCGAGCGTGAAGGCGTCGAGCCCCGCGAGGTCGGCCATCGGCGCGTACTCGACGTGCGCAGTTTCGAAGACGCCCGCGAACTCCTGCGGCGTGGCAATGGCCGAGAGCGTATGTGTGACGCGCGCGCGCCACGTGCCCGCCTCCGGCACGTCCGCGACCGTGCGCTCGCGCTTGCCGGTCAGG
>JAVXWN010000229.1:0-3094 GCA_032230645.1 Acidobacteriota bacterium
AGCGGCTGCACGGGGTTGCGCTCCAGGCGGAGCACCTCGGCCACCGCTTCGAGCGTGCGTCCTTCGGCGTTGGGCACGATCAGGTGAACGCGGCTGCCCACGTCGGGAAGCCGCTCAAGGTGTACGAGCGCGCCCTGCGGCCCGATGTTCTCGGTCTCGCCCACGACGACGACATGCTCGCCCGACCGCTCGTCGTCCCACTCGGCGCGCACGCTGATGTGAACCAGATAACGCGGGCCTGTACGCTGCTCTGTGAAGTTGACGGACATTCCGGGGCCTCCTGAAAAATTTCGGTCTCGTTATAAGTAAACTGCTAAAGGGAACGATTTTGGGGAAATGATGAATGATAAGTGATGAGTGATGAATATAACGCCAGCCGCCTTATATTCATCATCCATCATTCATCACTCATCATTTCCTCTCATTCTTCGTCGTGTACGCGCAGCTTCTCAAGTACGGAGAAGTCTTCGAGCGTCGTGGTATCGCCGTGCGCCGAGCCGGAGGTAGCAATCTCGCGGAGCAGGCGGCGCATGATTTTGCCGGAGCGCGTCTTGGGGAGCGTGTCGGTAAAGCGTATCTCGTCGGGGCGTGCGAGCGCGCCGATCTCGCGCGCGACATGGTGGCGCAACTCCTCCTTCAACTCTTCGGTCGCGCGGCGTTCGCCTTCGAGCGTGACGAAGGCGACGATTGACTGTCCCTTCATCTCGTCGGGGCGGCCGACGACCGCAGCCTCCGCCACCGCTTCGTGCGAGACGAGCGCGCTCTCGACCTCCATCGTGCCCAACCGGTGCCCCGAGACGTTTATCACGTCGTCCACACGACCCATAATCCAGAAGTAGCCATCCTCATCTTTGCGTGCGCCGTCGCCCGCGAAGTAGACGCCCTCAATCTCGTCGAAGTATTGCTTGCGGTAGCGTTCGTCGTCGCCCCAGATGGTTCTGAGCATGGAAGGCCACGGGCGCTTGATGACGAGGTAGCCGCCTTCGTTCGGGCCCGCCTCCATTCCCGTCTTCGACATGACGGCGGCCTCGACGCCGGGCAGCGGCCTTGTCGCCGAGCCGGGCTTCGTAGGCGTCGCGCCCGGCAGCGGTGCAATCATGATTGCACCCGTCTCGGTCTGCCACCAGGTATCAACGATGGGGCAGCGACCCTTGCCGATGATTTCGCGATACCACATCCAAGCCTCGGGGTTGATCGGCTCGCCGACCGTTCCCAGAAGACGTAGCGAAGAGAGGTCGTGTCGCAGCGGCCAGTGTTCGCCCCACTTGACGAAGGCGCGGATAGCCGTGGGAGCGGTGTAGAAGATGCTGACGCGGTGTCGCCGGATGATGTCCCAGAAGCGATCCGGCTCGGGGTGATTGGGCGCGCCCTCATACATCAAAACGGTCGCGCCGTTCGAGAGCGGCCCGTAGACGACGTAGCTGTGCCCCGTTACCCAACCGATGTCGGCCGTGCACCAGTACACGTCCTCGTCCTTCAAATCGAAGACCCACTTGGTCGTGAGGTGCGCCCCGAGAAGATAACCGGCGGTCGTGTGCAGGATGCCTTTGGGCTTGCCCGTCGTGCCCGAAGTATAAAGTATGTAGAGCGGGTGCTCGCTGTCCAGTTCTTCGGCCGCGCACTCGTCCGCGACCGTCTGCATAAGTTCGTGCCACCAGTAATCGCGTCCCATCTGCATGTGAACACGACTTCCCGTGCGCTTAAAGACGATGCAGCCCTTTACGGTCGGCGTCTTCTTCAGAGCCTCGTCAACAACATCCTTGAGTCGCACCTCCGCGCCGCGCCTGTATCCGCCGTCGGCCGTGACGACGAGCTTGCAGCCCGCGTCGTTGATGCGGTCAACGAGCGCGTGCGAGGCGAAGCCGCCGAAGATGACCGAGTGCGTCGCGCCGATACGCGCGCACGCAAGCATCGCGATTGCCAACTCTGGAACGAGCGGCATGTAGAGCGCGACACGGTCTCCCTTTTCAACCCCGGTGTGCCGCAGCACGTTTGCGAAGCGCGACACCTCGCGATGCAACTGCAAGTATGTGAGCGTGCGCTGTTCGCCCGGCTCACCCTCCCAGATAATCGCCGCTTTGTTTCGCCGCCAAGTCTGCACGTGCCGGTCGAGGCAGTTATAAGCGATGTTTATCTTCCCGCCGACGAACCACTCCGCGTGCGGCGGCTCCCAACGGAGAACCGTGTCCCACTTCCTGAACCAGTGAAGCTCCGCTTCGGCCATGCGCGCCCAGAACTCTTCGGGCGCTTCCGTGGCTTCGCGCCTGAGCGCCTCCATCTCTTCCAACGACTTCACGTGCGCGCCCGACGAGAACTCCGGCGGCGGCGGGAAGACGCGATCTTCGTGGAGGACGGATTCGATGTTTGTCGAAACGGAAGACATATCCTTTCGGACACCTCACCTTCGGACTCGTTGTTTGGTGGCGGTCGTAGCATCCCGCGCCCTTCTCGCGCTTGGCCGCTGCCTTTGTTGGCGTGGTTGCCTTGTGTACCAGAAACCGACCCGCGCGGCAAGGTCGCGACCAGCAGGTTGAAGAAGCGACGCATTACCGGCAACAGCCCTCGGACGCCAAACCCGGAAGTTGGGAACATTGGCTAAAGTACGTGGCGGGATTCGCGATTGTGGCCGTAAAGAGTCAGGACACTTGCTAACTACATGCGCATAAAAGCTTTCTGCAAACGGTTACTACGTTCCCGCAAACATTGAATACGTCATAACAACGCCTGCAACGACATAATCACACGCTGCAACGACGTAAACACGCGCTGTTATCAAGTAACACGTCCTGCAATGACGTAAGCACGTCCTGCAACGACATAAGCACGTATTGCAATGACGTAACACACGCTGCAATGACGTAAGCATGAGTTGCAATGACGTAAGCACAGGCTGCAATGACGTAACAGGCGCTGTTATAAGGGAAGCAAAGGTTGTTACGTCGTATTGAGACTTTGTTACGTTGTAGACGCGCGTTGCTAAGTCATAGACATGTTCCGATGGTTAGTAGCCGCGCGATGTGGTGTTGAAGAGTATCGCGGCGAGATTGAAAAAAGTGTTGCGGGGATGGGGCAGGCAGCGTAGAATCCGCGCACC
>JAVXWN010000098.1:0-4258 GCA_032230645.1 Acidobacteriota bacterium
CGGCGAGTCGGGGCCGTCGCCGCCCGAGCGGAACGTCCAGCCCTTGCGGCGAAAGTCCCACATCCCGGCGAACAGCGTCTTCGGATTCGACTTGTCCATCGACATCATCGAGCATCCGGTCGAGCCGTTCGCGCCCTTCAAAATTTTAGTCCAACTCTTCCCGCCATCGGTCGTTCTGTAGACGCCGCGCTCGTCCGAGTCGCTCCAGAGCTTGCCGGGCGCGCAGACGTAGACGTTATCGGTGTTCGAGGGGTCAACGAGAATCTTTGCGATGCGCTCTGAGTCCTTGAGCCCGACGTTCGTCCAGTTGTCGCCGCCGTCAACCGATTTGTAGACGCCGTCGCCGACCGAAGTACTGTTGCGCATCCAAGCCTCGCCCGTGCCGACCCAGAGGACTTTCGGGTTCTTCGGGTCGATGGTGACGGCACCGATTGACTGGACGGGCTGTTTGTCGAAGACGGGCTTGAAGGTCGTGCCGCCGTTGACACTCTTCCAGACGCCGCCCGAGGCCGAGCCAATGTAGACGGTGAGCCGCTGCCCCTCGCGCACGGCGTCGATGGCGGCGATGCGTCCGCTCATCTGCGCCGAGCCGATGTTGCGTGCGCCGAGTCCCGAGACTGTCTCGGAGTCAACTTTGACCGTTGCGGATTGTGCGCCCGCAGGCTGCGGAGCCTGCGCGAGCGCCGCGTAGCAAGCGGAGAGCGCGAGGATAACGAAGGCGGACGAGAACCAGCGTGATAGTTGTGTGTTCATCTCTGGCGAATCCTTCTCCCGAGGGGGTTAGTTCTGCTCCTGCACGGGCGGCTTCCCGGCGGGCTTGCTGCCTTCGCTCTTGGCGGCGGGCGGTTTCGCTCCGGCCGGCTTCGCCTCTTCGGGTTTCTTCGGGTCTGTGTTCGAGGCGTCGGGCGCGGTGGTGGGTTGCGACTTGGCGACGGGCTGGCGGAAGCGGCTGTCGTCGAGCGTGACGTTGGGCTCGATCTTCTCGTATGTGACCTTCTGGCGGGAGGAGCTGCCCTTCGGGCCGCTCTCAACGGAGAAGGGAAGATACCAGCCGCCGACTTCCTTATAGTCGCCGAGGATGGTCTCGTACTCGCGCTCCGCGCCGCGCACCATGCGCTTGACATCAATCTTGATGGGGACGAAGTAGTCCGTGTCCATGTAGTAGTAGCGCACGTCTCCGTTGGCGAGCGTCACCTTGAGCTTGTAAGCGTCGGTGCCTTCAACCTCGTCGGTGCCAACGTACTCGACCTTCACGCCCTTCGCACGGTAGTTGACGAGCGGGCCGTCGAGATCGGAATCTTCGATGATGCCCTTCATCTCTTCCTCGCCCAGAGGCTCGGCATCCTTCTTACCGTTCCACGGCTCGATCTTCCAGCCGCCCTTGCCGTCGTAGGCAGTGACGCCCGTCATGCCCTGAATCACGAACTCCTGACGGACGAGGTTCGGGCGTTTGTTCTCTTCGATGATGACGGCCTCAAAGCCGCCGCCGCCGTTGTACTTGCCCGTGCGGCGCAGGCTCTTGACGGCCTGAATGCGATCCATGCCGCCGACGGTCTTGATGAACTTGGCGACGATGTCGTCGGCGGTCTGCGCCGAAGCGGAAGCCGAGAACAGGAGCGCCGCGGCGCACGCCAGTAAAAATCTACGCATGGTCTTCTCCTCGGTATGTGGTACGGAAGTGGGAACAGTTAAGGCCGAAGCGCAATCCTAGAGCAGCGTTGGGCGAATGTCACTAACAATTCGATTCTACGGGGCCGGGTCGCGGAAGTTTCATCCGTTTCGTCACGCGAAAGAGCCGGGTCGTAACAACACAACACGGCGCGAGATGAAACGCTGATGCCTCGCACTCACGACAGCAGCCCGCCTTGTTCCGATTTAATGACCGTGCCTGCCCGCGCTCACGGCGTCCTCTTCATCGTCCGACATCTGTCGCCGCGCGTGTCTCGGCCCCGACTCGCCGCCGTCGGGCAGCAAGCCCTGCTCGCGGTAGAGACGCAGCTTGTTGTGCAGGGTCTTGAGGCTTATCTGGAGGAGTTCAGCGGCGCGCGTCTTGTTGTTGTCGGTCTTCTGTAGCGTGCGCAGAATCATGCGCCGCTCGACCTCTTCGATGGGCGTGCCGACGGGAAGCATGACGGTGTCTTCGCCGCGCGTGCGCGCTCGCTGTTCAAGAGGATAGGGCGCGAGGTGATGTCGCTCGATGACTTCGCTGGAGCAGATGATGACGGCGCGCTCGATGACGTTGCGTAGCTCGCGGACGTTGCCGGGCCAAGAGTGCGACTGAAGCGCCTCGATTGCCGCAGGGCTCAGAAGCCGCGCGGGGCGCACGTGACGCTCGGCAAGCTGCGCGACGAGGTGCTGCGCGAGCAGAGGTAAGTCCTCCTTGCGTTGCCTGAGCGGCGGCATCTCGATGGCGATGACGTTGAGGCGATAGAGAAGGTCTTCGCGGAAAGTGCCTTGACGGACGGCTCCCGCCGGGTCGCGGTTCGTCGCCGCGAGCACGCGCACGTCAACCGGAACCTCTTGCGACCCTCCGAGTCGGCGGATGGTTCGGTCTTCGAGCACGCGCAAAAGCTTCGCCTGAAGCGAGACAGGCATCTCCGAGATTTCGTCGAGCAGGAGCGTGCCCGCGTTCGCCAGCTCGAAGCATCCCAGACGGCGCGCGGCCGCGCCCGTAAACGCCCCGCGCTCGTGTCCGAACAACTCGGACTCCATCAACGTCTCGGGGATGGCCGAGCAGTTGATGGCGACGAACGCGGTGTTCTTGCGCGGGCTCAGGTTATGAATGGTGCGCGCGACAAGCTCCTTGCCCGTGCCCGACTCGCCCGTGATGAGCACCGACGCGGAGGAAGGCGCGACCTGTTCGATGAGCGCGTAAATCTGTCGCATCGGCTCGCTCGCGCCGACCAACTCGCCGAAGGCCCCACGGTCGCGCAACTGCTTGCGGAGCGAAACGTTCTCGCGTCTGGCGTCCGCGTACTCGACCGCGCGCTCGACTACGAGCCGAAGCTTTGCGAAGTCAATGGGCTTCTCAAGATAGTGGAACGCGCCCTCGTCTTGAATGGCACGCAGAGCCATCTCGACCGTGCCCTGACCCGTGAGGAGGATGACGGCCGTCTCCGGGTGCAGGTCGCGCATCTCGCGCAGTAGGCCGAAGCCGTCGAGGTTCGGCATGTACACGTCCGAGACGACGACTGAAGGATAGAACTCTTCGACCTTCGCGAGACCGGCCCTGCCGTCCTGCGCGACCGCCGTCTCGTAACCCCAACCCGCCAGCAACTCGCTGAGCGACTCGGCGATCACGGGCTCGTCATCAACTATCAGGATGCGTCCCTTCGGCATAGGTCTGAGTGTAGCAATTTAAGTGGAAAGGAAAAAGGGTCAGGGTGAAGCGGCGCGTGCCGCCTCTACGGGCCGCGATAGTAGAACTCGGCGACGGCGCGAGCCAGAGAGAGCGTGTTCGACTCGGCAGGCACGATGTCTGTGCGCAGTCCATACTCGGCCGCCGTCTCGGCCGTCACGCCGCCGATGCAAGCGATGCGCGCGTCGCCGACGAGCGGCCGCAGGTCGCGCGTGTCGAAGAGCTGCGCGAAGTTGTGCACGGTCGAGGCGCTTGTGAAGGTTATACAATCAACCCCGTCGCCGACGAGCAGCGCCTCGACGCGCGCGCGGTCGGTCGTCTCGGCAGGCACCGTCCGATAGACCGCGACCGAATCAACGCGCGCGCCCACCGCTTCGAGCGCACGCGGCAGGAAGTCGCGCGCGACTGCGGCGCGCGGCATAAGAAAGTTGAGTCCCTCGAACTGCTCGCGCCCGCCCAGATAATGTTCGAGCGCCTCGAAGACGCCCTCGGCGCGCGCCCGCTCGGGCACGACATCAACGTGGACGTGCGCTGCAACGAGCCGCTCGGTCGTGGCCTCGCCGATGGCGCAGACGCGCAGGCCGTCAAGCTCGCCTACGTCCTTACCAAGTGTCGCGAGCCGGGCGAGGAAGTGCTCGACGGCGTTCGTGCTCGTCAGCACCAGCCAGTCGTAGCCGAAGATGTTGTCAATGGCCTCGTCAAGTTGCGCGTAGGACTCGGGTGGAACGATTTCGATGGTCGGGCATGCGACGACACGCGCGCCGAACATTTCAAGCGCGTTCGCGAACTCCGCCGACTGCGCGAGGGCGCGCGTTATCATCACTGTGCGCCCGCTCAGAGGCTTCACCACATCAATGCTCATGCCGGTCTGCAATAGTGATAGCCCGACCGTAAGGGAGG
>JAVXWN010000188.1:0-15466 GCA_032230645.1 Acidobacteriota bacterium
TCAACGCCTCCGCCAACAAAGACTGCTCCCCACCCCTCTCCAAAACCCTTACCGCCGCCCGCGCCAACTTCTCCGCCTCCCCCACCTGCCCCTCCGCCAGAAAAACCCTCGCCCGCGTCTCATCCACCTGCGCCAAATGAACACTATCCTTCAAACTCGTCATCAAAGCCTGCGCGCGATCAAGGTGGTCATGCGCTTCGTTGAATTTGCCGAGGGTGCTGAACAAGAATCCAAGATTGTTTTCAACGCACCCTTGATAACGCCTATTCCCCGCCTTCTCGAAGTGATAGCTGGCAGCGGCATATTCAATCAGCGCACGATCTATGTAGTCATTCCGACGTTCAACCTCTCCTAGCTTTCGTAAGACTTGTGCAAACTCGTTATGAAACCGCCCTTTGAGCGTATGATTAAGACTTAGCTCAAATAATGGGGCTGCTTCCTCAAGAAGTCGTAACGCATCACTAAGCCGACAGCTAACCTTTTCAACTGAAGCACTCCGCAGTAAGGCCACAGCCTTTAGGTCGCCTTCCTCATCACTGAGCCGACTTAACGCCTCATGCAACACCACGCGCGCCTCATCGAAAGCCCCCTCACGCCAGTAACAGTAGCCGAGTTCAGTTTGTGCCTCCGCTAGCTTCTTTTCATCCTGAAGAGTTTCAAATTTATTGATACTTACGCTAAGCAGATTCTTTGCTACTTCCTGTGAACCTTCTATTTGTTTGACGCTACCAATCCATCCAGTCAGAGCACCAATGCGCAGTAATACCATCGCTGTCGTTGTCGGGCTCAACCCATCTAGCACTGGCGGGTGGCCGACTCGCGACCACAGTTCGCCCATCGCTTCGCGCGCTGCCTCGTAATTACCCATATCTTCGAGTTCTTTGGCGAGTTGGCAACGTAGTTGCGCTCGCTCGTCATGAGTGAGATTAGGGTCGCCTATCTGGTGAAGTCGTTCATTCACAGAAGTCATGTGAGGCACACCTTTCTATGTGGCCGATAGAACAAGAGCGGCTGTTTAATGGAGGCGCATCTCGACGCAGCAGAGTGCTAAGATGCGCTGTCGCAACCCGTGTATGACGGTTGGCAAGGATTTACCCACGCCATCCGTCACAACCATAACTTCACTATTCAGGAGAACATCATGCGAACTTTACGACAAGTCTCTACGGCGTCTGCGTTAGTATTCACACTGGCTCTTTCCACCTTTGCAGGTGAGATAACGACAGGCATTGCTCCTCAACCTAGTCCGACGCCGGCCGCCGCGGAAGGGGACATGACGACCGGCCTTGTTGGTGATATTCACACCACGAAAGGCGCAGAGGCTGTTGGTGGCGGGTCGGTGGTGGCGGCGGGCGCGATGAGTGTGGTTGAGTGCGTGCTGTCATTGCTGTGATGACCGAGACTCCCCCGCGTAAGGGCGCGGGGGAGTAGGGGCGGGGGAGACCATTGCCGTCCTCGGCGCGGCGTGTTCCCCTTGTCACGCGGGCCGGGACGTTCTGCCCGCCCCTACAATTAAAACGTGCCGGGCTGCCGCCGTGCGAAAGGCGTCGGCGGCCGGGTATTCGTGTGACTAAACTTACCTGTACGTGCCTTGTTGTGACCGGACGCCGAAAAGCCGGGGATTGCGAGTAGCCGACGAGGAGGCGTCCGTGGGTCAAGAGATTAAACCCCGTCTCTGCGCTGAGGCAATAAAAATGTCTGCCTACGCGCGCGCGGCTCGTGTGAATTTGCTGGCTTTATGATTTGCTGCAAAATTTGCAGCGCACGCACCGCGATAAAACTTAACCTTACGCGGCGCGTAAGACCTCTGCGGCCGACCCGAAGAGATGCGCACGGCCTTTGAGCAAATCCGTGAAAGGAACTACTATGGTAGTTACGGACACCGAGACAACCCGGGCTGAAGAGACCACTCACGGAGGGGAAGGATTTGCCATGAGCGCGAGCAGCACCAGCAGCAAAGAGACATTGACGATTACGGACAACCGCACGGGCCGTCAGTACGAGGTGCCGATTACGGACGGCACCGTCCGCGCGATGGACTTGCGGCAGATCAAGACCGACGACGCGGACGACTTCGGGCTGATGACCTACGACCCGGCGTTTATGAACACCGCCTCTTGCAAGAGCGCCATCACATACATTGACGGCGACCGGGGCGTGCTCGAATACAGAGGCTACCCCATCGAGCAACTGGCCGAGCAGAGCAACTATCTCGAAGTCGCCTACCTTCTTCTGCACGGCGAGCTTCCCTCCGAAGAGCAGCTCAAGGACTGGACGCACCACATCACGCACCACACCTTCATCAACGAGAACATCAAGAAGGTTCTGGACGGCTTCCACCACAGCGCGCACCCGATGGGCATGTTCGAGGCGATGGTCGCCGCGCTCTCGACCTTCTATCCCGAGTCGAAGAACATCCGTGACGAGCCTTGCCGCCAGAAGCAGATTTACCGCCTCATCGCGAAAGTGCCGACCATCGCCGCCTTCGCCTACCGACACCGCATCGGCTTGCCCTACTCGTACCCCGACAACGACCTCTCTTACGAGGGCAACTTCCTCAACATGATGTTCAAGACGACGGAGTTGAAGTACCGGCCCAACGCCGTGCTTGAGCGTGCCTTGAGCGTGCTCTTCATCCTTCACGCCGACCACGAGCAGAACTGCTCGACGAACGCCATGCGCTCAATCGGCTCGGCCGAGACCGACCCGTACTCCGCGCTCGCGGGCGCGTCGGCCGCGCTCTACGGCCCGCTCCACGGCGGAGCGAACGAAGCCGTCTTGCGCATGCTCAACGAGATCGGCTCGAAAGACCGCGTGCCCGAGTACGTCAAGCGCGTTAAGGCGGGCGAGTTTCGTTTGATGGGCTTCGGCCACCGCGTCTACAAGAACTACGACCCGCGCGCGCGCATCATCAAGCAGATCGCATATGAAGTCTTCGAGGTGACGGGGCGTGACCCGCTTCTCGACCTCGCGCTCGAATTAGAGCGCATCGCGCTCGAAGACGAATACTTCGTCAAGCGCAGGCTCTACCCGAACGTGGACTTCTACTCGGGGATCATCTATCGTGCGATGCGCTTCCCCGTAGACTTGTTCCCCGTCCTGTTCGCCATCGCGCGCACGTCCGGGTGGCTGGCGCAGTGGGTCGAGCTTTTGGAAGACCCCGAGCAGAAGATAGCGCGCCCGCGACAGGTCTACCTCGGCAAGCGCACGCGCGAGTACGTGCCCATGGAGAAGCGTGACGGTGCCGCGGCGGGTCAGGCCGCTGGGAGTTGAAAGGGAGAAGCGATGAACTTACCAGACGTTGAAGTCGTGGCCGACAAAGTCCATGAGGCTTGGATGGAGTCGAAGCGCGCTCAAGGCATCACCTCGCGCAAGAGCGAAGCGGGCGAGGAGTTGATGGTGCCATACGATAAGCTCTCCGAAGCGGCGAAGAATTTGGACAGGGCCTCAGTCCGAGCCGTCTACACGGCCATACGCGCGGCAGCAGCCGAAGAGACCGCATAAGACCGGAGGGGCGAGAGGCGGCGCGGGATACTCGCACCCGCTTTAATCTCATGCCGTGGCTCGCGGCGCTTGATAAGAACCAATGAAGGCGCGGGGTCTTGAAGGTCGAACGCAGACCACACAGACCTCGCGCCTTCGTCGCTCACGGCCGCGGACGAGGTGGTTGCGGCATACATTCGACAAAGGCATCGCTGACGCTGATGCTTCGCTTTCAACTTCACGCGGTGGGAGAACGAGAGAACCGTGCCGGCGCGCATCCCCATCTCGACTTACAGGCTTCAGTTCAACCGCGACTTTACCTTCGAGCAGGCGCGCGCTCTCGTCGAATACTTCCGCGAGCTTGGCGTAAGTGATTACTACTGCTCGCCGCTCCTGAAGGCGAGGCCCGGCAGCCCTCACGGCTACGACATCGTGGATCACACGCAGTTCAACCCCGAGGTCGGCAGCGAAGAGCAACTAATCGAGATGGCGCGGCACCTGCGCGAGCACGGGATGGGCGTGCTCGTGGACGTGGTGCCGAACCACATGTGTATCGCGAGCACCGACAATCTCTGGTGGCAGGACGTGCTTGAGAACGGGCCCGGCTCGCCTTTCGCGCGCTACTTCGACATAGACTGGAACCCGCCCACGCCTAAGCTCAAGAACCGCGTGCTGCTCCCCATCCTCGGCGACCAGTTGGGGCGCGTGCTTGAGCGACAGGAACTGCGCGTCGCATACCGCGATGGAGCTTTTTACATCAACTACTGGGAGACGCAGCTTCCCGTAGCGGCGCGCACTTCGACACTCGTGCTCCGTCCCGCTTTGGAAGTCGCGCTCACGCGGCTCGACGACGCGCACCCGCACGCGCTTGAGCTTGAGAGCATCATCACGGCTCTCGAACATCTCCCGCCGCGCACCGAAACCGACGCGGCCAGCTTGCGCGAGAGACGACGCGAGAAGGATGTCATCCGTCGCCGCCTCTCCACTCTCGTCAAGGAGAGCAACGAGGTGCGCGCCGCCGTTCACGACTCGCTGGCGCGTCTGAACGGAACGGAGGGACGACCCGAGAGCTTCGACCTGCTGGAAGAGTTGATAAGCAATCAGGCTTATCGTTTGAGCTTCTGGCGCGTCGCGGCCGACGAGATCAACTACCGCCGCTTCTTCGACATCAATGAGCTGGCTGCCGTCCGCGTCGAAGAGCGGCCGGTCTTCACCGCTGTTCACGAACGCATCTTCCGTCTCGTTCGTCAGGGTCTCGTCACGGGCTTGCGCGTAGACCACGTGGATGGACTGCTCGACCCGCTCAAGTACCTGACAGACCTTCAGCGCGAGGCGTCCGCGACTTCGACACGGCGTGCGCGCAAGCAGGAGACTGGCGGCGCGGAGAGTACGCAGGGCACAAGCGGCGACACGGCGGCGGACGACGCTGCGTTCTACGTCGTCGTTGAAAAGATTCTGGGTCACGACGAGTTGCTCAGGCGCGAGTGGCCCGTCGAGGGGACGACCGGGTACGAGTTCTTAAATCTGCTGAACGGCGTCTTCGTTGACGTAGCTGCGGGGCAGGCGCTACGCGAGTTGTATGCGGACTTCACGGGCGCGCGCGTCAAGTTCTCCGACCTCGTCTACGAATGCAAGCGTTTGATATTGAAGGCGGCGATGTCGTCCGAGCTCTACGTGCTTTCACGCCGCCTGACGCGCATCGCCGAGCGCCATCGCTACACGAGCGACTTCACACAGAACAGCCTTCATCACGCGCTCACCGAAGTCATCGCATGCTTTCCCGTCTATCGCAGCTACATCCGGCGGACGCAGACATCGGTCGGCCCCGACGACCGCCTCAACATCAACGAGGCGGTGCGCGCGGCCAAGCGGCGCAACCCCGCGCAAGACCCTTCGGTCTTCGACTTCATCGCCTCGCTCCTGTTGCTGCGCGACCCGAAGGGAACGACGACGCACGAGCGCGCGGAGCGGCGCGACTTCGTGCTCCGCTTCCAGCAACTCACAAGCCCCGTGACGGCGAAGGGGATTGAAGACACGGCCTTCTATCGCTTCCACCCGCTCGCCTCTCTAAACGAGGTCGGCGGCGAGCCCGCGCTCATCGGCGTCTCGGTTGAGCGTTTCCACGAGCGCAACCGCGACCGTCGCGAGACGTGGCCGCACGCGCTCTCGGCCACCTCCACGCACGACGCCAAGCGCGGCGAGGACACGCGCGCGCGCATCAACGTACTCTCCGAAATGCCCGGGGAGTGGAACCGCGCGCTTCACCGCTGGCGCGAGATGAACCGCCCGAAGAAAGCGACCGTCGAGGGCATCGAAGTCCCCGACTCGAACGAAGAGTATCTGCTCTATCAAACGCTCGTCGGCACGTGGCCTTTGACGCGTATGAGCGACGAGGCGCGCGCCGACTACACGCGCCGCATGCAGGAGTACATGCAGAAGGCTCTGAAGGAGGCAAAGCTCCACACAAGCTGGATCAACCCCGATGAAGAGTACGAGCGCGCCGTCTCGGACTTCGTGGCATCGGTGCTCGACCCTTCAAACAGCGCGGCCTTCATCAATGACTTCGAGGAGTTCCAACGCCTGACGGCGCGCGCGGGACTTCTCAACTCGCTCTCGCAGACGATACTCAAGACGACCGCGCCCGGCGTGCCGGACTTCTATCAGGGCACGGAGCTTTGGGAGTTCACGCTCGTTGACCCTGACAACCGGCGGCCCGTCGATTACGAGTTGCGCCGCACGCTGCTCGCATCTCTGCGCGACGCGAGCGAAGGCGACGCGTCAGAGTTCGTCGAAGGACTGCTCGCCAGTCCCGAGGATGGGCGCGTCAAGATGTACGTCACGTCGCGCGCGCTCAACTTTCGCCGCGAGCGCGCCGGGTTGTTCGCGCGCGGCGCATACCTGCCGCTCGGCGCGCGTGGGCGTCGCGCCTCGAACGTCGTCTCGTTCGCGCGCACGCTTGGTGAGGAGGCTGTCGTAGTCGTCGCGGCGCGCTTCTTCACGCGCCTCGGCGTCGAACGCCAAGCGCCTCTGCGTCTCGGCCGCGAGGCTTGGGGCGATACGAGTCTGCGAATGGAAGGTGTTGAGGGCGGTCGCTTCCGCGATGTTTTTACCGGTCGCGAGTTCGATGCGCGCGACGGCACGCTCTCGCTCGCCGAAGTCCTGTCGCCGCTGCCGGTGGCGCTGCTTTCAAGAGTATGAGGCCGAACGCCCGACCGCTTCGCAAAGATGAAGGCGGAAGGGTGAAGGATGGATAAAAGGCACGCTGTCTTTCATCATTCAAGTCGGGTATATTCATCATTCATCACATCTTCTTTGGAGCAACGGATGAAAGTCTGGCCCGGACAGCCCTACCCGCTGGGCGCGACATGGGACGGCGCGGGCGTCAACTTCGCGCTCTTCTCCGAGCACGCCGCGGCGGTCGAGTTGTGCCTGTTCGACTCGGAGAGCGCCGAGCACGAATCGCAACGCATACAGCTTACGGAGCGCACCGATCAGGTCTGGCACGCGTACCTGCCCGAGGCGCGACCCGGTCAACTCTACGGCTACCGCGTTCACGGCGCTTACGAGCCGCAGGCCGGGCACCGCTTCAACCCGCACAAGCTGCTCATAGACCCTTACGCTAAGGCCATCGCCAATAACGTTCGCTGGGACGACTCGGTCTTCGGCTACAGGCTGAGCGACGAGCGCGCGGACATCTCCTTTGACGAGCGCGACAGCGCGCCCTACGTTCCGAAGTGCGTCGTCGTAGACCCCGCCTTCAGTTGGGGCGACGACGCGCGCCCGTACACGCCTTGGCACAAGACGCTCATCTACGAACTGCACGTCAAGGGTTTCACCAAGCTCCATCCCGAAGTTCCCGAGGAGTTGCGCGGCACATACGCGGGGCTCTCGCACCCCGCTTCGGTCGAGTATCTGCACTCGCTCGGCGTGACGGCCGTCGAGTTGATGCCCGTTCATCAATTCGTCTCGGACAAGTTCATACAGGATAGAGGGCTGACGAACTACTGGGGCTACAACTCAATCGGCTTCTTCGCGCCCGACGTGCGCTACTCTTCGACGGGCGCGATGGGGCAGCAGGTCTCAGAGTTCAAGACGATGGTCAAGACGCTGCACCGCGAAGGCATCGAAGTGATTTTGGATGTCGTCTACAACCACACGGGCGAGGGCAGCCAGTTGGGGCCGACGCTCGCCTTTCGCGGCATAGACAACGCGGCCTACTACCGGCTCGTGCCGGGGCAGCCGCGCTACTACATGGACTTCACCGGTTGCGGCAACACCTTGAACATGGTTCACCCGCGCACGCTCCAACTCATCATGGACTCTCTGCGCTACTGGGTTTTGGAGATGCACGTTGACGGCTTTCGCTTCGACCTCGCCTCGGCCCTCGCGCGCGAGTTGCACGACGTAGATCGCCTCGGCTCCTTCTTCGACATCATTCATCAAGACCCCGTGCTCTCGCAGGTGAAGCTCATCGCCGAGCCGTGGGACTTGGGCGAGGGCGGCTATCAGGTCGGCAACTTTCCCGTGCTCTGGGCCGAGTGGAACGGAGTCTATCGCGACAACGTGCGCTCATTCTGGCGTGGCGACCCCGGACAGTTGGACGACCTCGCCTTTCGCCTGACAGGCAGTAGCGACCTCTACGAGCGCAGCGGCCGACGCCCTTACGCCAGCATCAACTTCGTCACCGCGCACGACGGCTTCACCATGCGCGACCTCGTCAGCTACAACGAGAAGCATAACGAGGCGAACAGGGAAGGGAGCCGCGACGGTCACGACAACAACATCAGTTGGAACTGCGGCGCGGAAGGCGAGACTGATGACGAGGAAGTAAACGCGATGCGCGCACGACAGCAGCGCAACTTTCTCGCCACGCTGCTTCTCTCGCAGGGCGTGCCGATGCTCGTCGCGGGCGACGAGACGGGGCGCACGCAAGGCGGCAACAACAACGCTTGGTGTCAGGACAACGAGATTTCGTGGATCAACTGGGATTTGGACGAGCCGTCGCGCGACCTGCTTGAGTTCACGCGCCAACTCATCCGACTCTTTCACCAGCACCCGGTGCTGCGGCGTCGAAAATTTTTTCACGGTCGGCAGATACGCGGCGCGGAGATCAAGGACATCTCATGGTTTCGTCCCGACGGACAGGAGATGACCGAAGACGACTGGCGCAACGAACAGGCACGTAGCTTAGCCGTCCGCCTCGCGGGCGATGCCATTGACGAGGTTGACGAGAGGGGTCGCCGCGTCACCGACGACACGCTGCTGCTGCTGCTGAACGCGCAGCATCGCGCGGTCTCATTCGTCCTGCCCGCGCATCGCCAGAGCGTCAACTGGGAGCAACTGCTCGACACGCGCGAGAGCTTCGGCCGGAGGCGCACGCGCCGCTCCGTGCGCGGCGGCGGCTCCTATCGCATCGAAGCACGCTCGCTCGCGCTCTTCCGTCTGGAGTCGGGCGCGGAGACGGCTCGCGACGAAGCGACGAAGGGCGAGGGACGAGACGAGTACGAAGAGCGAGAGGAATCAGCGGCGGCCGATGCAGAGGCGCGGGCTGCTTACGAACAAGAACCATCGGTCGAGTCGGTCTACTGCGAGCGCGCCGCGACAATCGTCCCGCTCGACGAAGGCTTCTGCCGCGCGTGCAGCCAGCAGGTCAGCGAGGGCGACGGCATCCACCGCCCCGTCACCCCCGACATGCTCAAGCAACTCGACTACGCCACGACCGAAGTGCCCGAGACGGAGGCGCAGCACGGCGAGAGTATTGATAAAGAAGTAGCAGACGAAGAGCGCGGCGAAGAAGAGTGAACGCGCCGCCTCAGATGAGAGGTTCGGTGTGAAGATGAAAGGTGAAAGGCTCGAAGGGTTCGCCCTCCGAGCCTTTCACCTTTCTTACTACGCCCCTACAGGCGACCGTAGATGACCGTCATCTCTCGGAGCCTTGCCGCCAACTCGTCGGTGAGCGCGCCTTCGATGTATCTCCAGTTCCAGTTGCCTTCGGCTCGCGCGGGCGTGTTCATGCGGGCGTCGGAGCCGAGGCCGAGCACGTCCTGCAATTGCGCGACCGCGATGCGCGCCACGGACATCTGCGCGGCGCGTATGAAGTCCCAGTTTATCTCCGAGCCGTCCGTGCCGAGGTATTTGAGACACAGCTCACGCTCGCGCCGCTCGACCTCGGATGCATCCTCGCGCGAACGCTCACGGAACCAGCCCACGACCGTGTCGTTGTCGTGCGTGCCGGTGTAGGCCACGGAGTCCTGCGCGTACTCGTGCGGCAAGTGCGTGTCGTGCGGGTCGCCGCCGAAGGCGAACTGTAGAACGCGCATGCCGGGGAAGCCGAACTCGTCGCGCAGTGTGTGAACGTCGGGCGTGATGGTGCCGAGGTCTTCGGCGATGATGGGCAGGTCTGGGCCGAGCGTCTCCCTCAAAGCGTTGAAGAGTTCGCGCCCCGGCGCGGGCGACCAGCGGCCATGCTCGGCCGTCTGATGCTCGGCCGGAACCTCCCAGTAGGACGCGAAGCCGCGAAAGTGGTCGAGCCGCACCACGTCAACTATCTTCAGAGTCTCGCGCACGCGCGCGACCCACCACTTAAAGCCGTCGCCGCGCATACGCTCCCAATCGTAGATGGGATTGCCCCAGAGTTGTCCCGTCTCGCTGAAGGCATCGGGCGGGACTCCGGCGACGAACGCGGGCGAGCCGTCATCCTTGAGCTTGAAGAGTCGAGGCCCAGACCACACGTCGGCCGAGTTATGCGCGACGAAGATGGGCATGTCGCCGACGACGCGGACGCCGCGCTCGTTGGCGTAACGTTTCAGCTTGAGCCACTGCTCAAAGAAGACGTACTGAAAGAACTTGTGCGCACTGATGCGCTCGGCAAAGGCGGAGCGCGCGTTCTCAATCGCCACCGTCTCGCGCCGCGCAAGCCCCGTCGCCCACTTGTTCCAATCCCGTCCCGCGTGCTCGTCCCTGAGCGCCGCGAAGAGCGCGTAGTCTTCGAGCCAAACGGAGGCGAAGTCGAGGAAGCCCTCGTAGTCGCCGCGCAACGCCTCGTCCTCTTTAACCTTCGTCTTGAAGTTCGCGAACGCCTTCTCCAGAAGTCCGCGCTTGTACTCGATGACCTTGCCGTAGTCAACGCGCTCGGGCGTCGCGGCGGGCACGTCTTCGATGTCCGCGTCGGCGAGCAGCCCCGCTTCGATCATCTTCTCGGGGCTGACGAGGTTGGTGTTGCCCGCGAAGGCGGAGAAGGCGGAGTAGGGCGAGTCGCCGTAGCCGGTGGGGCCGAGCGGCATGATCTGCCAGAGTATCTGACCAGCCGAGGCGAGCCAGTCAACGAACCTGTAAGCCTCGCCGCCGAGGTCGCCGATGCCGAAGCGTCCCGGCAGGGAGGTGGGGTGGAGCAGGATGCCGCTCGATCTTTTGAATCTCATTCTTCTCTGGCTCGTACTTAATGACCTGATGGATTAACAACTCACTCCGAAGTCATAATCCAGCAACGCAGCACCTCGGCCACGCTCCACGCCTGAGCGATGCAGCCGCGCGCCGTGTACGGCTCGACGGCGTCGAAGACCTCGCTGATCGAGCCGACGCACGCTTGGTCTAAATGCGGCGTGAAGCCTTCGAGAAACTTGCGCGCGCCCGCGCGGTCGTCGGGGTAAACTTTGAGCCACGCGTCAATGAAGGGGCCGATGAGCCAAGCCCAGACCGTCCCCTGATGATAGGCCGCGTCCCTCGTCTTTAAGTCGCCGTGATAGGTCGGCTTGAAGTCGAAGTGGTCGGGCGAGAGCGAGCGCAGGCCGACCGGCGTCAAAAGCTTTTCGCGCGCGATATTCAAGACTGACTCCCAACGCGCGCGTTCGAGCACCGGGTGTTCGAGCGAGATGGAGAAGAGTTGGTTGGGCCGGCACGCCGCGTCGTTGCCACCGTTCAATTCTTCGCTCTCGACCACGTCGAAGAGGTGGCCGCCCTCCTCATACCAGAAGCGCTCGTTGAATGAGCGGCGGCAGCGTTCGGCGTGAGTGCTCAACTCGGCGGCGGCCTGCTCGTCGCCCGCAGCGCACGTCCAGCCTTCAAGCAGTCGCAGCGCGTTGTACCAGAGCGCGTTGATCTCGACGGCCTTGCCGCGTCGCGGCGTCACCACCCAACCGTCGCACTTCGCATCCATCCAAGTCAGTTGATAACCTTCCGCGCCCTGCACGAGCAGCCCGTCCGCAGGGTCTACGTGAATGCCGAAGCGTGTCCCTTCAAGATGACAACGGACAATCTCCTGCATCTTCGGCAGAAGCATTTCGAGCGTGACGCTGTCGTTCGACATCTTCAAGTATCTTTCGAGCGCGTGAAAGAACCAGAGCGTCGCATCGGCCGTGTGATAGAGCCCTTCGCTCGCACCGTCGGGGAACATGTTCGGGATGAGGCCGTCGCGCACGTACTGCCCGAAGGTGCGCAGAATCCATCCCGCCTCGCGATAGCGACCCGTCGTGCAGGTCAAGCCTTCGAGACTTATCATCGTATCGCGGCCCCAGTCGGTGAACCAGTGATAGCCCGCGATGACACTTCGTACCTCTTCGCCCGCGGCGTGCGCGCGCGCGGCATCCTCCTGACGGCCAGAGGGCGTGATGACAAACTGGTCGGCGGCGAGGACGAGTTCGGCGGCGACCCCTTCACGCGCCGAGGGCGCGGCGGCGGTGAGCAGGCGCGCGCGCCGTTCATGCTCAGCGGCGCGCGCCTCTTCGGGCAGCAGCGCGCGCAGCGTCTCCCAAGTCTCGGTCGAGCCGACGAGTGTCGCGCTCGTCTCCGTCGTCACGTCCACGCTGAAGTAGCCGGGGCTCCAAAGCTCGCCGACGTGTGCATAGCCGCGCCTGTCCTCGGCGCGGTAATAGACGTTCTGCATGTTGCCGCCGTCGAGCGCGAAGGTGGCGCGCTGACCGTAGAGCTTGAGTCTGAGCGGCGGGTACGTGTGACCCGTGCAGAGTTCGAGCCGGTCTTCGATGGCAGTGATGGTGTAGGGCTCGGTAATCGAGGCGTGAACGGCCTCTTCGAGCGGGCGAAACTGAAGCGCGGGGCGAAGCTTGAGACGCAAGGGGCTATCGCCTTTGACGAGGCGATAGTTGACATGCACGGTGTTCTGCTTGTGCAGCATCAGGAGCCGCTTCTCAAGAATCGTCCCATCCAACTCGTAACGCCAAACGGGCAGCCCCTCTTCAAGACTGAACTCGGCGAGATAGTGCGCGCCCGGCATCTCAAGCGTGCCGCCCGCGCGCTCCTGTCCGCCGATCTGGAAGCGCGCGCCGTCGGGCCGACGCAACCACTCCGAGAGATGATTGAGCATCACCGTGCGCCCGAGCGGGGTGGGCAGAGCCGAGACGAGCAGCCCGTGATAGCGACGCGTCGGCACGCCCGCGACCGTGCCCGAGGCGAAGCCGCCCAGCCCGTTCGTCACCAACCACTCGCGCCCGAGCAACGAGTTAACATCGTCGCGCGCGTCCGCTTCCGTAAACGTTAACTTACGAACCGGCCCGTTCATTCCGCTTCACCCTCCGCCTTAACTTTTGCCTTACTCTTCCGCCTCGTACTTCTCCCACTCGCGCAGAGCCTCGCCGCGTACCTCTTCCTCCTCGCTCGGCCCGTCTCCGCCCGCGGCAGGGTCGCCCGAAGTCTCCGCGTCGCTCGGTGCAAGCGCGACCGCTGCGCGACCCGGAATGCACCAGTTGCTCTTCGTCTCAAGCCGCGGCGTGCCCGTCCCGCCATATGCGTAATCTTCGCTCGACCAGAGCGTCGTCCAGACTCGTTTGGCGGGCGGCGCAAGCAGAGGCTCGGGCACGGGGTTGAGGTTGAGGTCTGAGCCGAAGTTGACGACGAGCAGGCGGTCATTGCCTTCATCGCCGAAGAAGCGCAGGACGAAAGCCTCGGGCCCTAAGACCGCTCCGTCCACTCCGCGCGGCTGCTGCGCGGAGAAGACCACGTCCTCGCGTCGCAGCCGGAGCAGGTCGCGGTGAAGGTCATAGACCTCACGATGCGTCTCGCGCTCTTTGAAGTCGAGCTTGCATCGCTCGAAGGTCTCGGCCGCAACGGGCGAGGTGAGGCGCGCGCGCGTCTCGCGGGTCGCGATGCTGCGGAACTGCGCGAGGAACTCGGCGCGGCCCCGCTGAACCTTCTCGGCTAAGCCCGCTTCGTGATCCGCGAAGTAGAAGAAGGGCGCGGAGGATGCGAACTCCTGACCCATGAAAAGCATCGGCGTCGAGGGCGCGAGCAGCATGAGCGCCGTCATCGCGCGCAGTCGGCCGGGGCTCGTCAATTGGTGCACGCGAAGTCCACGCGCGGAGTTGGCGACCTGATCGTGGTTCTGTATGAAGTTGATGAACGCCTGCGGCGCAAGGCCGAAGGTCGGCGTGCCGCGCCGGTTGCGCTGCCACTTGTAACGCTGTCCCTGGTAGAGAAAGCCGTACTTCACCGCCGAGACGAACTCCTGCGGCGTGCCCCGGTAGTCCGAGTAGTAAGCCTCGCTTCGGCCCGTGAGCGCAACCGTCGCGCTGTGATGAAAGTCGTCGTTCCAGAGCGCGTCGAGGCCGTAGCCTCCGCGCTCCAACGGTAGAACCAAACGCGTCTCCTGCGACTCGTTCTCGCCGACGATGACCGTCTCGCGCCCACGCGCCGCACGTTTCACCTCGCGCGTGAGAGCGGCGAGAATGTGCTCGGCCGAATAGTCCTTGATGCTCTGCGTCGCGTCGAGTCGAAGACCGTCGAAGTGATACTCCTCGACCCAGTGGCGCGCGTTCGAGAGGAAGAACTCGCGGACGGGGCCGGCGGTTTCGCCGTCGAAGTTTATCCCCTCGCCCCACTCGGTCTTGTGCCGGTCGGCGAAGTAGTCCGCCGAGAACTGGCCGAGGTAGTTGCCGTCGGGGCCGAGGTGGTTGTAGACCACGTCGAGGATGACCGCGAGACGACAGTTGTGAGCCTCGTTGATGAAGCGTCGCAGGTCGTCGGGCTCGCCGTAGAGGTGCATGGGTGCGTTCAGGCATACGCCGTCGTAACCCCACCCGAAGCGACCGGGAAACTCCGAGACGGGCATCAGCTCGACGCATGTCACGCCCAAGCTCGTAAGCTCTCTCAACTCGCGCGCGGCGGCCGCGAACGTGCCCTCGCGCGTGAATGTGCCGACGTGAAGCTCGTAGATGACCTGCCCCTTGAGATGCGCGCCCTTCCAACCATCGTCCGTCCAGCGAAACGCCGTGGGGTCTACGACGCGCGAAGGGCCGTGCGGCCCTTCGGGTTGAAAGCGCGAGGCGGGATCGGGGTAGAGATAGTCTTCGCCGTCGAGACGAAAGCGATAGAGCGCACCTTCGCGCGCCTCATCAATGAGCGCCGAGAAGTAGCCGCCCTCTTCACGTTCAAGCTCGAAGGGCAGCCGCGTCTCCGCGCTCTCAAAGATGACCTCGACGCGTTTGCGCCTCGGAGCCCAGACGCGAAAATGTACGCCGCCCCCCGGCAGCACCTCTGCCCCGACGGGCAGTCTCCTCGCCAGCTTTGTCGCTTCCATCCGCGAAATTCGTTTCCCGATTAGTTGTTCGTCTCTTGCAAGCAATTCTAAACGGCTCGCATCGCAAAAGGCTAATCGTCTCGCGACGTGATTGCTTAAATGTCTCTGCTCACTTGGAATCTGTTTCATGCTCTGTCCGCGCTTGCCAAATGCGGACGGCTTCGGGTACGAACTTGAGCGTGGAGCCGCTGCCGATTGACGAGATTCTAAACGACGCCGTCGCGCATCTGCGTCGCGCGCCAAGCCTCGTCATCGAGGCTCCGCCCGGCGCGGGTAAGACGACGCGACTGCCCGCCGCACTGCTCGATGCGGGAGTGGCGGGCGGCGACGTGCTTGTGCTTGAGCCGCGCCGTCTCGCCGCGCGCATGGCCGCGCGCCGCGTCGCCGAAGAGCGCGGCGAACCATTGGGCCAGACAATCGGTTATCAGGTCAGGTTCGAGGAGATCGCGGGCCCGC
>JAVXWN010000196.1:0-17326 GCA_032230645.1 Acidobacteriota bacterium
GCCCGGCCAGCCCGGAGCCGTACGGACTATCCATCCGTTGCGCGTCAGCCCCTTTTGATTTGAGTAGCTGAAGTCGTCGAAGAGAAAGCGGCTGCGGCTCTGCGCCCCGGCGCTTTCAGCCAACGGACTCACGAGAAGGACTGCGCACAGCGAAACGTTGAAAAGCGTTGCGTATGTTTTCACTTCTTTGGAAACCTCTTCGGCACGCGTGCGCGTGCGCATGGCGCGTCCGGTCGCTTTAACGTCCCAACAGCGTGACGTAGTCACGGCCGTTGTAGAGACGCACGCCGTCGTGCGCGGCCATCGTCATCATCAGCGGTCGCGGTCGCTGCAACCCCGCGTCGCGGTGCGACCTCACAAAGAACAGGCGGCGACCGCCAACGTCCATGATGGTCATGCGGCCGTTCTTCGTGAAGCCGAAGCCGTAAGCGCCCGTGCCGAGTCGCACGCCCTCAATCATGATGGGCGAGTCGGTGATAAAGAAGCCCTGATACTTCGCCTGCACCTCGCTCGAATAGCCCGAGGCGTCAACGAGCGCGGCCATCGTGAAGCGGCTTGCGCCGAACTGCACGGCCGCCGCGTTGCGCATCTGCGTCGGCGCGCTCTGCCCCTCGAAGTAGAAGCTCGAAGGCACAACGCGCGTCAACTCGTCGCCTTCCAAAATCTTCGGGAAGCTTTGCGCCAGCGCAACCAACGGCAGCGCAAGCAGCAGAAGCGCGACGGCCGACACGCGCGAACGAAGCGCCGCGTGCTTGATGAATGTTGAGAACATATTAGTGTCGCTCCTTATCCAAGATGAAAAGAATGCCAACGAACAAACGGGTGGCCTTCACTTCCCCAGACGGTCGCGCGCCCAGTCGAGCAACTCCTGCGCGCGCTCCGGCGTGTCGGCCTCGGCGATGACGCGGATGAGAGACTCGGTGTTCGAGACGCGGACGTGAACCCAGCCGTCGGGCCGCGTGATCTTGATGCCGTCGGTCTGGTCGTACTGCTCGCCCTCGCGCTCAAGCTCTTCGTAGAGGCGTTGGAGAAGCGAGTGGATGCGGTTCGGCTCAACGCCTACGTCGTGCTTGAGCATCGAGAGGCGCGGCAGTCCCGCAGCCAACTCGGAGATGCGCTCGCCCGTCCGCGCCATGTGTTCGAGGATGAGCCCCACGACGGCCGCGCTGTCGTGCGTAAGCTGCACGCGCGGGACGACGACCCCGCCCGAGCCTTCGCCGCCCAAGACGGCGCGGCTCTCAATCATCGCCTCGGAGATGAACGCCTGCCCGACCGGCGTGCGCACGACCTTAGCGCCGTAGCGCGCGGCGACGCGCTCGATGGCGCCGGTCGTCGAGATGTTCGTCACCAGCGGCCCCGTCTCGCGCCTCAACTGAATCTCGGCGGCGACGAGCAGCGTTGCCTCTTCAGACAGAATCTCGCCCTCTTCGGTGACTAGCCCGAGCCGTTCGCCGTCGGCGTCATGCGCGAATCCTATGTCGGCGCGGCCCGCACGGACGAGCGCGCGCAGTTGCGCCATCGTCTGGCGACGCGGCTCGGGCGCATGTGGAAAAGGCGCGGTCGGGTCGTCGTTGACTGCGAGCACTTCGCAGCCCATGAGCGCGAGCCAGCGCGGCGAGAGCAGCGAGCATGAACTGTTGCAGCAGTCCACCGCGACCTTCAAGCGGCGCGCGCCGACCGCCTCAACGTCGAAGGCGCGGGCCAGTGTTTCAAGGTGGTGCGTGATGGCGTCGCGCTCTTCAACCTTGCTCTTGATGCTCTGCCACGTGGCCTTTGCGAACTCGGCCTGATGAAAGAGGTCGAGCAGTTCGTCGGCCTGCGACGAGTTGAGATAGAGCCCGTCGCCGCGCACGAACTTGAGCGCGTTCCACGGCTCGGGGTTGTGACCCGCCGTAATCGAGATGCCGCCCGCCGCACCGAGCCAAGGGACGGCGAGTTGCAGGCTCGGCGTCGGGCAGATACGGAGGTCAATCGCCTCGCAGCCCGCGGCGAGAAGGCCCGCCATCACGGCCGCGCGCACCATCGGCCCCGATGCGCGCGCGTCGCGGCAGACCAGTATGCGCCCCGAGTCGAGGTACGTGCCGAAGCCTTGCGCGAACCCGACGACGAGTTCCGGCGTGAAGGTCTCGCCGACGACGCCGCGGACTCCGCTGATGCCTATCTTGAGAGAATTCATGGCGCGGGCACGCAGGATAGCAGAGTTTAAAGACGCGGGTCATCGAAAAAGTTTCCGCCGCCCTTTCAAGATTTTGATTGACTGGCGAGGGGCGTCTGTTTTAATCGTTATGCTTTCAGTTTAAGTTCAACCCGAGAATCTCCAAACGAGTGACGCTTGAATAAGGCCGACTTCGGCCGGGAGCGCGGGCAGAGATGCCCGCGCTCCCGGCGAGGTTGAAATGTTTAGGTCGAGGTTCACATGAGAGCTTATAAATTTATCACCATCATTCTGTTCTGCTCCTGCGTCTTGAACGCGGCGGCGCAGACAAATACGCGACACAACCTGATGCCCGTGCCCGCCTCGGTGCAGTTCGGCGCGGGCAGGCTCGCCTTAACCAAGTCGTTCACGGTCGCCGCTGTGGGCAGTGTTGACGAACGACTGCGCGCAGGAATAGACCGCGCCGTGCGCCGACTTGAAGGGCGCACCGTGTTGGAGTTCGCGCGCACTCTCACGGCAGACCCCGCGCAGGCGACGCTGATGGTCGAGGCGCGCGGGCCGGGACTCGCCGTGCCCTCGGTCGAAGAGGACGAGTCGTACACGCTCGAAGTCTCGGAGCATCAGGCGGCGCTGAGGGCCGCGACCGTGGTCGGCGCGCTGCGGGGCCTTGAGACTTTTCTGCAACTGGTCGAGGGCGACCGCGAAGGCTACTTCGTCCCCGTGGTCTCGATTCATGATGCGCCGCGCTTCCGCTGGCGCGGGCTGCTGATTGACGTGGGCCGTCACTTCGAGCCCGTCGAAGTTTTGAAGCGCAACCTCGATGCGATGGCCGCCGTCAAGCTCAACGTCTTTCACTGGCACCTGACCGAAGATCAGGGCTTCCGCATCGAGAGTAAAAAGTTTCCGCGACTGCACCGGATGGGCTCCGACGGACTGTTCTACACGCAGGACGAGGCGCGCGACATCATCGCCTACGCGCGCGCGCGCGGCATACGCGTCGTGCCCGAGTTCGACATCCCCGGCCACTCGACCGCTTGGCTCGTCGGCCACCCCGAGATGGGCAGCGCGCCCGGCCCTTACACGATTGAACGCGGGGCGGGCATCTTCGAGCCCGCGCTCGACCCGACGCGCGAAGAGGTCTACAAGTTTCTCGATGCCTTCCTCGGCGAGATGGCCGCGCTCTTCCCCGACGCATACATGCACATCGGCGGCGACGAGAACGAAGGCAAGCAGTGGGATAGGAATCCACGCATTCAAGCCTTCATGAAAGAGCACGCCATCAAGGACAATCGCGCGCTCCAAACCTACTTCAACCAGCACCTCCTCAAAATCTTACAGAAGCACGGCAAGCGCATGATGGGCTGGGATGAAATCTTTCAGCCCGACTTGCCAAAGGACGTGGTCATACATTCGTGGCGCGGCCCGAAGGCTCTGGCCGAAGCCGCGCGCCTCGGCTACGACGGCGTGCTCTCGAACGGTTATTACATAGACCTCATCTATCCCACTTCGGAGCACTACCTCAACGACCCGCTGCCTGAAGGCAGCGGGCTTAGCGAGAAGGAAGCCGCGCACGTTCTCGGCGGCGAGGCGACGATGTGGGGTGAATGGGTCAGCCCCGAGACGATTGACTCGCGCATCTGGCCGCGCACCGCCGCGATTGCCGAACGCCTCTGGTCGCCGCGCGAGGTGAGAGACGTTGACGATATGTATCGTCGTCTGCGCACGACGAGCGTGCGGCTCGAAGAACTCGGGCTCACGCACGAGAAGAATCAGGCGATGATGTTGCGCCGCCTCGCGGGTGGCGCAAACTCGCGTGCGCTCGAAACGCTCGTCTCGGTCGTCGAGCCCGTGAAGGAGTATCATCGCTATCAGCAAAGGCCACAGACGATGCTCAGCCCGCTCACCGGGCTCGTTGACGCGGCACGACCCGACAGCGAGGCGGCGCGCGACTTCGCGCAGATGGTTGAAGCGTTGCTCTCGGACGCCCCGCGCTTCGACGCTCACTCGCGCGAGTTGCGCGATGCGCTCGCGCTCTGGCGCGATGCGGGCCCTGAGCTTGAGACTTTGATTGACCGCTCGCCCGCGCTTGGTGAAGCGAGGCCGCTTGCGCGCGACCTTTCGTCAGCGGGAAGGATTGGGCTCGAAGCACTGTCTTACCTGACCGAAGGCGTTGCGCCCTCGGCCGAGTGGCGCGACGCGCGGATGGCCGCGCTCGCCGAGGTCGCGAAGCCGAAAGCCGCGCTTGAATTCCCGTTCATCGAAAGCCTTCGCGAACTGGTCGTCGCGGCTTACGAACAGCCGCAGCTCAAGAGCGCGACCCCGGTCGAGTGGCGCAAGCGCGTGCGTGAACTCGCCATCCCGCCAAAGCCGCGAGCCGGAGGCGAATGACGGCCGCGATGATTATTTTCTTCTCCAGACACAACGCCGAGGCAAAAGGTAGATGCCATGCGAAAAATTCTGTGCACGTCCATCGTCCTTCTCTCGTTCATCGTCAACGTCGTTCCGCAAACAAGCGCGCAGACCGCGCCGCCCGCACAGGCAAACGTGGAAGCGCGAGTCGAATCCATCCTCAAGCAGATGACGCTTGAAGAGAAGATAGACCTGCTCGGCGGCACCGACGGCTTCTTCGTCCGCGACATCACACGGCTCGGCATGCCGCGCCTGAAGATGGCCGACGGGCCGATGGGCGTGCGTAACTTCGGCCCCGCGACGGCGATGGCCGGAGGCATCGGGCTCGCGGCCACCTGGAACCCCGAGCTTGCCGCGCGCGTCGGCACCGAGATCGGGCGCGACGCGCGTGGGAAGGGCGTTCACTTTCTTCTGGGGCCGGGCGTCAACATCTATCGCGCGCCGATGAACGGTCGCAACTTTGAATACTTCGGCGAAGACCCTTTCCTCGCCTCGCGCATCGCGGTCGGCTACATACGCGGCGTTCAGTCGCAAGGCGTCTCGGCCACCGTCAAGCACTTCGCGGGGAACAACTCCGAGTTCGACCGGCACAACACCGACTCAATCATTGACGAGCGGACACTGCGCGAAATCTACCTGCCCGTCTTCGAGGCGGCGGTGAAAGAGGCGCACGTCGGCGCGATGATGGATTCATACAACCTCTTGAACGGCGAGCACGCATCGCAGAATCACCACTTGCTTACAGAGATCGCTAAACAGGAGTGGGGCTTTGACGGGTTGATGATGTCCGACTGGTTCGCGACCTACGACGGCGTCGGAGCCGTCAACGCCGGGCAGGATTTGGAGATGCCTTTCGCGGCGAACATGAACCGCAAGACTTTGCTGCCCGCCATCGAGCAGGGCAAGGTCTCAATCGCGACGATTGACGAGCACGTGCGGCGCATACTGCGCACGGCCGCACGCTTCGGCTGGCTCGACCGCGATCAGCGGGACGCCGCCATGCCGCGCTTCAACCAGCAGGGACGACAGGCCGCGCTTCAGGCCGCACGCGAGGGCATGGTCTTGCTCAAGAACGAGGGCGGACTGCTTCCGCTCGCGCGCGGCAAGTTCAAAACAATCGCCGTCATCGGCCCCGACGCATACCCGGCCGTGCCCGTCGGCGGCGGCAGCGCGCGCGTCGAGCCCTTCGCCGCCGTCAGCATCATGGAAGGGTTGAGCAACGCGCTCGGCACAAGCGCCAACGTGCTCTATCACCGGGGCATCCCGAGCCTTGCTGAGATGGCGGAGGCGACCGACTTCATGACCGCCGCCGTGAATGGTAATCCCGGCTTGAACGCAGAGTATTTCAAGTCGGAAGACCTGCAAGGCATGCCCGCCGTCAAGCGCATCGAACATTACGTCAACTACGGGCCGGGTTCGCGCGCGACTTTGCCTGAAGCGACGGCCTCTTCGCGCTGGACGGCCTTCTACACGCCGCAAACCGAAGGTGACTTTGACCTCTTCGTGCAGTCCACGGGCGAGGACGGCGGCTTCTATCGTCTATACCTCGACGACAAGCTGCTCTTCGACAACTGGAAGACCTCGCGCGCGCTCACAAGCACGGCCGCCGTCCATCTCGACGCGCACCCGCACAAGGTCGTGTTGGAGCAGCACGGTCGCTCGGGCTGGCTCGGCACGAAGCTGAGGCTCGGGCTCGTGCGACACGGCGCGGCCGTCGCGGAAGAGGCGAAGCGCATCGCGTCGAAGGCCGACGTGGTCGTGGTCGCCGTGGGCTTCGACGCCGAGACCGAGAGCGAGGGAGCCGACCGCACCTTCGCGCTGCCGCCGGGTCAGGACGAGTTGATACGCGAGATGACGGCGGCGAACAAGAACACGGTGGTCGTCGTCACCTCGGGCGGCGGCGTTGACATGAGCGCGTGGGCCGAGCGCGTGCCCGCGCTCATCGAGGCTTGGTATCCGGGGCAGGAGGGCGGCGCGGCGCTCGCCGAAATCCTGCTTGGCGACGTGAACCCTTCGGGGCGTCTGCCCGTCACGTTCGAGCGTCGTTGGGAAGACAATCCCGCGCACGACAACTACTACACGACAGCGGGCACGAACCGCATCATCTACAAAGAGGGCGTCTTCGTCGGCTATCGCGGCTACGAGAAGTCGGGCACGCGTCCACTCTTCCCCTTCGGTCACGGTCTCAGCTACACGACTTTCAAATACTCCAACCTGACTGTGAAGCCGCTCGTGGGCACGGCGTCGAATGCACCTGATGCGCCGCTCTACGAAATCTCTTTCGACGTGAGGAACACTGGCAAGCGCGAGGGCGCGGACGTGGCACAGGTCTACGTGGGCGACTCGCACTCGCACGTCGCGCGACCCGCGAAGGAGTTGAAGGGCTTCTCAAAAGTCTCTCTGCGCGCGGGTGAATCGCGCCGCGTCACCATTACGCTCGACCGACGCGCGCTCTCCTACTACGACGCAGACTCGAAGCAGTGGCATGCCGAGCCGGGCGACTTCGACATACTCGTCGGCCGCTCCTCCGAACAGATCGAGCTGCGCGGCAAGCTCAAGCTGGAACGTTGAAGGGATGAGGGATGAAATGAAGGCTGTATTTACTTCATCCCTTCACTTCGGCACGGGCGAGCCCGGACGTGCGATGCGAATCCAGTGGTCTGTGAACTGGTAATGCATCGCGGGTAGTTCAACCTTCGGCATGTGGCACGTCACGCACTGCTTCGTCGAGACGGGGCAGGCCGAGGCCGAGCGCGTGCGCGTCTTCAACTCTCCGCGCGTGGAGAGATGACAGGCGAGGCACTTTGAGTCGTAGTAGGCCGCGTCCCGCTCAAGCGGCGCGTGCGGGTCGTGGCAGGCGACGCAGCTCAGCCGCCGGTCGTTTATCAGGTGAGCGCGGCTGTTGAAGATGCGGTAGGGCTGGAAGCGTATGTTGGATGCGCCGCCCTGCCCGTCAAGTCCCATCACCGTGTCAAAGCTTCGATGGCATGAGCCGCAGAACTCCTGCGACAAATCAAGCGCGTCGAGCACAGCCGGGTTGAAGATTTGCAGGTTCTTAAAATCCTTCGTCTTCACTGCCGCCAGATGTCGCTCGCCCGGCCCGTGACAGGCTTCGCAACTAAGACCGGGCGAGGCTTGCTCGGGTTGCAAACGCTCGACGCCTGTGGCCGTCGTCGTGTGGCACGCGAAGCAGCCCCGCGCCTCCTCACGGCTCAAAGGGTGGCCGAGCGTCTCTTCCAGAGACGCTGGCGGCGTGCGCGTGTGGCCGATGGTGAGGTCGAGACCCTGTAGCGCAGGGTAGTAGCTGGCGCGGCTCTCATAGAACGTGCCTGCGTGCTGGAAGATATAGGTTTGACCGGCCACGCCCTGCCCGAAGCAGAAGAGGATGGGCTCTGAGATAGTCCTCGCACCATCGCCGACGGTGTAGACGCTCGCCGCGCCCTCGCGCGTGATCTGGTGCGTGTACGGGCCGTCGCGAAAGGTCATGCGCGGTCGCGACTTCAAGACATCGCAGTCGGCCGCGCGCTCAGCAGCGCGACCCATCGGCGTGCGCTTCTGCGTCGCAGCCTCCTGCGTGTGGCACTCGGCGCAGGCTTCGCCGCCGACGTAGCGCAGTCCCGAGTAGTCGCGCGTCGGCCTCCACTTCGACAGAGGACTCTCGACGCGCGCCTGCCCGCGCGCGTCCCTCAAGACCGGCCACGCAAAGTAACCGGCGGCGCACGCCAGAAGAAAGATGAGCGCCGACGCTTTCCTGATTCCGTCTCTCGTCAAATTAAGTAAGCATGAACGAGCGTGTAAAGCACAGGGCGGTTAACCGCCGCAGAGACAGAGGACGCGGAGATTGCCCAGAGAAGGAATTAAAGATTTGAAATTCTTAAATCCTCTGTGCTTCCTCTGAGTTCTCTGTCTCTGCGGTGGTGAAAACCAACCGGCATAATTCTCAAGCCGATTAGTGCGGCACGCCCTCAATTCTGACGCAACGCCTGCATCGGGACGGGCACGTTGTAGGTCTTAGCGCCTGTGCCGACGCCGCCCTCGCATGTGTTGGGCGGGGTCGTGCAGATGCGCCGCGTCGAGGGGCACTCGGCGGCCCAGAACATGTAGCCGAGCATCCCGTTCGTAGTCCCCACGCGTGTCTGCACGGTCTGGACGTATGTGCCGGTCGAGTTGATGAGCGAGCTGGCGAAGCTCGTACACTCGGGGCAAGTATTCGTCCCCGTGACGATGTAGAGCGCGCCCGTGAACTTGGCCGCCGCCAGCGGCAAGATGGGCGGACTGTATTGCGACTTGCCGTCAAGGTGCTCCTGCCAGTCGGCTTCGGCCGACGCCGCGTTGCTTGGCTGACGACTCGCTACCATCGCGTTGGCGTAGTCGAGCACGGGCGTCGTCGTGTTGAGCCAGTCGGCCGTCGCCTTACGGCACAGTGTGATGAGCCAGCGGTCGCCCGCCGCGAGGTCAATCGTCAGGCGCGCGGCATGGTTCGCTCCCGACGCGTCGTAAGGAAACTGCGAGCGGTATGCGTTGATGAACGATTGGAGGCCCGTCAGATTCGGGCTCGTGTTCTCTTCGTAGTCTATCTCGATGCCGACGCCCAGAGTTCGCGCCACGTCGGCCGCGTTCAATCCCAACTGCGTCGGATTCGCGGCGAGCGCCTGATTCCACGCGTCAACGTAGGTGATGCCGCCGATGGAGAGCATGACACGCACGCCACGGCTCTTAAAGTAGTTGACGACGTTCGCGTCCATCCCGCGCGGGACGCCGTTCAAGGTCTGAGCGTCGGTCGTCTTGTTCAGGAGCTTCAAGGGCTGGACGAAGCTGAGGACGACGAGGTTGACCGACGGCACGCCGTCGCCCCGATTGATGAGCCAGTGATTCTTCGTGTCGAAGTCGGTCATGTCACGCGGACTCGCCCACGTGCAGGCGTCGTTGCCGCAGAGCCATGCGCCGTAGACGGAAACAGGTGTCGCAAAGGCCGAGGCGTGGCAAACAACCCCGAGTGTGACGAGCAGCAAAAGCTTCCTGAACATAAGCAATCTCCCTCCCATGTGGTCAGACTTAATGCCGTATGAGGTGAAGGGGCACTTTCGTTTAGCGATAGACGCGGACGTAATCAACATACATCTTCTGCGGAAAGACCGTGGTCGAGTCGGGGTCGCCCGGCCAGTAGCCGCCGACCGCCACGTTCAAGAGCATGAAGAACGGATGGTCGAAGACCCACGTGGAGCCCGGCGGCAGATCGGCCGGAGTCCGCGTCTGGTAGAGATTGCCGTCAACGTACCAGCGTATCTGGTTCGGCTCCCACTCGATGGCGAAGACGTGGAAGCCGTCGCTGAACGCGCCCGATGAAAGCGCGTAAGGCGCACCGATGCCGCTTGCGCCCGAGTATCCCGGCCCGTGCATCGTGCCGTGAACTATCGAAGGCTCGCGGCCGATGTTCTCCATGATGTCTATCTCGCCGCACGTGGGCCATCCCGCACGCGCGATGTTGTTGCCGAGCATCCAGAAGGCGGGCCACATCCCTTGCCCCGATGGAATCCGGATGCGTGCCTCGAAGCGACCGTAAGCCTGCTCGAACTTCGCCTGCGTCTTCAAACGCGCAGAGGTGTACTGGCATTGACCGTTCCAGCAGCGATACTTCGACCCGAGCGTCTCTTTGTAAGCCGTGATGACGAGATTGCCCGCGCCGTCCATCGAAGCGTTCTTCGTCGTGTTGGTGTAATACTCAAGCTCGTGGTTGCCCCAACCGTTCGAGCCGTTCCCCGTCTCGAACACCCACTTCGTGCCGTCAACGGCCGACCCGGCCGCTCCGTTGAACTCGTCGCTCCACGCGAGCGTCCACGTCTGCTGCGCGCTGGCCGTCATCGCCGTCGCGGCAACGAAGAGAAAGGCGAGCGTGAACATCAACATGCGATGCGACAGTCTGAGTCTCGCGTCTGTCATAAGCTCCTCCCTGATTTGCGGATTGCGGATTGCGGATTCCGAAAGGCGAGATTGCAGAGGGCGTGGCGCACTCATCCTCCTTCCGCATCCGCGAGTCGAAATCGGATTATAACCCGTGCGCTAAAAAACAGGGCGGGCGCGTGAGGGCCGGGACTTGCGCAAACGCGCGGGAAGGGGTAGTAATTGGATAAATCAACAAACAGGGAAGAAAGCCGTGGAGTTTTACGCCGCCCTCGTTCTCGCGCTGACGCTGGCCGCCATTGCAGGCGTGCTCTACTTCTACGTGATGTTTCTTGAGGCGCGCATGCGCCAGCAGAAGAGATACATCGCGGGACTCGAACGCGCTAACGCCGAACTGCGGCGTGAGCTTGAGCAGACGCGCACGCTGCTCGACCGCGAGCTTGAGCACAGCCGCGCACTCTGGCCCGAGATACTCGACGAGACGGGCGACCTCTCACGCAACTGAGACGCGCGACTCAATCCACTTTGCCTTGCAGCCTTATCCTCGCGACGAACTTGTGGCACGCCTTCAACGCCTTTCCCGTCCTGCGCCGCGCCGCGACAGAATCGCTCTTGCCTCGACTCTCTTCCGCGTGCTAGAACCGGGACACTTTCAGTGCTCCACGTCACAAGATGAAAGAACCCGAACACATCAACGCCGGGGCGACGACGCCGGGAACAGACGTGTTGCTCCTGCTCTACGCGCGCGGGCAGGTCTTCGCCGTCCGCGCCGAAGAGGCCGAAGCGACGACCGCGTCTACTGAGCCCGTGCCGCTGCCGCACGCGCCCGCGGCGGTGCTCGGCGTCGTCTGCATTCGCGGCCGCATGTACACGCTGCTCGACCCGCCCGCGCTGCTCGACGCTCATGCGCCCCCGCGTGAAGATGTGAGTGAAGAAGGTGCGCCGCGCTTCGTTGTCGCGCTGCGTGGTGACGAGCAGCTTGCGCTCGCTGCCGACCGCGTCGAAGGCCCTCGGGAAATCACCTCGGGCGCGTTCGATGCTTCCGACATCCTCTCCGCGCCCTTGCGCGCCACGCTCGAACACGAAGGCGCGCGCGTACACATCCTCGACCCCTCGCGCCTCTTCGACGCCGCCATGCAGGGCACCGAGCGTAGAAGGCAACGGACGTGAATCGTGAATGGTAGATGGTGAACGGACGTTGCGCATGCGCGGCCTTTGTCTTACCACCATTCACCATTTACTATTAACCATTCACTTATGAACGATCAGGCTTTTCAGACGCTTGAGTACGAGGGCGCTCGCTCGCTCGTGCGCAGGTACGCGCAGACGCCGATGGCGCGCGCGCGCGCCGAAGAACTCGCGCCGCTCGATTCGGCCGCGGAGGTGCGCCGTGCGCTCTCGGCGGTCTCGGAGTGCGCGGCGCTGCGTGAGCGAGGGGCGCGCTGGTCATTCGCGGAGTTGAGTGACCCGGCGGAGGCGATTGCGCGGCTGAGGATAGAGGGCACGATTCTCGACCCGCTCGTGCTGCTCGAACTCGCGCGGCTGTGCGAGCAGGCGGCCGACGCGCGCGCCGCAGTCGCCGCCGAGCGCGAGGCCGCGCCCGTTCTGTGGGAGTCGGTCGCGGAACTGCCACGCACGCTGCCCGGACTCGCCGCGCGCGTCTTCTCAAAAATTCTTCCGTCGGGCGAGTTGGACGACCGCGCGAGTCCCGAGCTTGCGCGCATACGCTCGGACATCGTGCGGATGCGCTCGACCATCACGCGCTCGCTCGAATCGCTGATGCGCCGCTCGGAAGAGGCCATCCAAGACCAGCTCGTCACGCTTCGCAACGACCGCTTCGTCATTCCCGTCCGCAGCGACCACCGAGGGCGCGTCGCGGGAGTCGCGCACGGATCATCCTCTTCGGGCGCGACCGTCTTCGTCGAACCGCTCGAAACCATCGAGTCCAACAACGAACTCCAATCGCTGCGCGAAACGGAAGCGCGCGAAGTCACGCGCATCCTGCTGACGCTCACCGAAGAGTTGCGCGCGGAGCTTCCCGCCGTCGAGTTGGCTGCGGCGGCCGTCGCCGAGTTGGACTTTGTCGGCGCGAAGACCGCGCTTGCCACGCACCTGCGCGCGGTCGAACCCGTGATTGATGAAGAGGGCGCTCTCGAACTCGTCGAAGCCCGTCATCCTCTGCTCGAAGAGAACCTGCGCGAGCAAGGGTTGGAAGTCGTGCCCGTCTCTCTGCGACTCGATGCGGAGCGGCCCGTGATGGTCATCTCGGGCGCGAACGCGGGCGGCAAGACCGTCGTCTTGAAGACGGCCGGACTGCTCGCGTTGATGGCGCTCTCGGGGCTTCACGTGCCCGCGCAACGTGCGCGCGTGCCGCTCTATCAATCGGTGCTCGCCGACATCGGCGACCGGCAGTCGCTCGCCGCAAACCTCTCGACCTTCACCTCGCACGTCTCGAACATACGTCACATGGTCGAGTTGTGCCGTCGCCCCGCGCTCGTACTCTTGGACGAAGTCGGCACGGGCACAGACCCCGAGGAAGGCTCGGCCTTAGGCGTCGCCGTCGTTGACCACTTCCGGCGCGAGTGCGGCGCGCACGTCATCGCGACGACGCACTACTCGGGCTTGAAGATGTACGCCTCGAACGAGGACGCGGTCGAGAACGCGAGCGTCGAGTTTGACGAGCGCACCTTGCAGCCGACCTATCGCCTGCTCGTCGGCGTCGCGGGCTCAAGCGCGGGGCTTGAGATAGCGCGGCGCTTTCGTCTGCCCGAAGAGATAATCAACGCGGCGCGCTCGCGCGTGGGCGAGCGCACGCTCGCCGCCGACGCTTACCTGCGCCGCATCCAGCGCGAAGCGGAAGAGGCCGAACATCAGCGCCGCGCGCTCGAAGAGGAACGCCGCGCCGTCGCCGAACGCTATGCCGCGCTCGACTTGGAGGCCGCGCGCCGCGAGCGCGAGCGGCAGGCTGAGTTCGCGCGCACCTTAGAGCGCGCCGTCTCGGACTTCGAGCGGCAGGCGCGCGAGCTTTACTCGAAGATAGAAGACCGCGCGCAGCGCGTGAGAGTCGAGCGCGAGGCCGAGCGCCGCGCCGCCGAGTTGCGCCGCGAGGCACAGAAGGCACGAGCCGAAGCCCGCCCCGCTTCAACCCGAAGCGCGAGCGCGGAGCCCGGCGCTGTCCGCGTCGTCAAAGGCGCGCGTGAAGATGAATCACAAACAGCGACCACTTCATCATCCACCTCGTCGTCCGGCGAGCCGACGCGCGCAATAGCGACGGGTGACGAGGTGCGCCTGATGACGCTCGGCATGACCGGCGTGGTCGAGCGCGTCAGCGACGGCGAAGCCGAAGTGAGAGTTAAGAACCTTCGCTTCCGCGAACGAGTCTCGAACCTCGAACTCGTCGCGCCCTCGCCGAAGAAGCAGCAGAAGGACGACAACACGCTCGCCGGGCGACTGCGCCGCATGCAGGAGCGCGGCACCGAGGTCAAACTCAAAAGCTCGCGCGAGAGCGCGGACGCCGAACTCAACCTCATCGGCCAAACCACCGACGATGCGCGCGACCGCGTTGACCGCTTCCTCGACGAAGCTTATCTCTACGGCCACTCGCACGTCCGCATCATCCACGGCCACGGCACAGGGGCTCTGCGCCGAGCCGTCGCCGAACTGCTCCGCTCGCATCCACACGTTGCGCGTTTCGACCTCGCCCCCGACAATCAGGGCGGCGCGGGCGCGACCGTCGTCGAGTTGAAGCAATAAGCCGGACTACTTCTTTAAAGTTTGAAAGCCGATGCGTTACCCGCAGACATTCATTGACGACCTCCGGCGGCAGGCGGACATCGTCCGCGTGGTGGGCGACTATGTGACCTTGAAGAAGAAGGGCGCGAACTGGATGGCGTGCTGTCCGTTTCATCAGGAGAAGACGCCTTCGTTTTCGGTCAACCCGTCGAAGAACATCTTCTACTGCTTCGGCTGCGGGAAGGGAGGGTCGGTCTTCAACTTCGTGATGGAGTTGGAGGGCTTGTCGTTCCCCGAGTCAATTCGCGTGGTGGCGGAGAAGGCGGGCGTGCCTTTGCCCGAGTTGGTTGACGACAAGCGTTTCGAGACGAAGCGCAAGGAGGCCGACGAGGTCGTTGAGCTTAATGCGTGGGCGCTCGAATTCTGGGAGCAACACCTCGCGGAAGATAACGCGGAGTCGCGCGCCGCGCGTGAGTACGTCGAGGGGCGCGGCATCGAGGACGTGACGCGTAAGACCTTCCGCCTCGGCTACGCACCGAACAGTTGGGATGCGCTCGGCGCTTATCTTAAGAGCAAGGGTGCCAGCATCGGGCAGATCGAGCGCAGCGGCCTCGTCGTGAAGAAGGAGCAGGGCGGATACTATGACCGCTTTCGCGGGCGCTTGATCTTCCCCGTGACCGATGCGCAAGGTAAGCCTGTCGCCTTTGGCGCGCGCGCGATGCGCGAGGGCGACGAGCCAAAGTATCTGAACTCGCCCGAGACGGCCGCCTACACGAAGGGGCATCACCTCTTCGGCCTGAGCGTCACGCGCGACGAAATCCGACGAAAGAAATTCGCCATTCTCGTCGAAGGCTATCTTGATTTAATAGTCCCCTTCCAGCACGGAGTCCGTAATGCAGTCGCGAGTCTGGGGACGGCTTTAACGAACGAACAAGCGAAGCTTCTAAACAGGTTTGCGCGCAAAGTGGTCGTCAACTATGATGGTGATCGCGCCGGTATGAGCGCCGCCAAGCGAGCCATCGAGGTTCTTCTGCCGGAAGATTTTGAAGTCAAGGTGCTCGTCCTCCCCGACGGTGCCGACCCGGACGAGTTCATCCGTGCCCACGGCGTCGAAGAGTACAACACGCGTCGCGGTCAGGCCGTCCCGCACATACAGTTCGTCTTAGAGCAGGCCACGCGCGAGCGCAGTTTGCGCAACCCCGCGCAGAAGGCCGCGGCGGTCGAGGAGGTCTTGCCCTTTGTCCGCGCCGTGCGCAATCCTATCCAGAAGCGCGACTATTTTGACATGACGATGGATGCGCTCCGCGTCGAAGAGAAGGGACTCCGGCGAGAACTCTGGAAGACCGTCGGCGCGCGCGACCCGAAGGCCGCAGCCCCTTCAACCGACGAGGTGAGGAAGAGAATCATCCGCGCGGAGACGGCAGCGCCGACAGTCGCCGAGCAGAGGCTTCTGGAACTGCTCGTCCACGACGAAGAGCTACGCCGCACGATGCTCCCACAGGTCGAGGAGAGCGACTACGCGGAGCTTCCGACCGCCGCCGTCTTCGGCGCTCTAAAGGAGTTGGACGCGCGGGGTGAGGCGGTTGACTTCTCGACGCTCGGCGCGTTGACCGAGGGCGACGCGGTTGCGGCCGACTTCGTGCCGCTCGTCC
The DNA here is from genome assembly GCA_032230645.1 of Acidobacteriota bacterium. Taxonomy (GTDB): domain Bacteria; phylum Acidobacteriota; class Blastocatellia; order Pyrinomonadales; family Pyrinomonadaceae; genus QHXN01. Next base: position 15,850 of record JAVXWN010000196.1, read on the forward strand.
TGATGCACGAGCCCGAGCGTGCCGAGGGCGAGGCGACCGACGCCTTTCTCGCCGAAGCCGAAAGCTGTTTGATGACACTTAAGGTCATGAGCTGCGACCGGCGCTTGAAGGAGCTGGCCGCCGAGATAGTGGCCGCCGACCGCGCGGGCGAAGAGACACGCCGCAACGAACTCATCATGGAAGACCTTGAACTGAAGCGTCGGCGCACGGCACTGCTCCCCAGCACATACGGCGCGGGCGGCGTCACCCCCTCACCAACCTGAGCCGACCCGTTCGAGCGCGCAGGCCGACACTCATTCCCGTTCGAGCGACCCCGAGGTAATTTAGAAGATGAGCATGGAAGAGAAAGATCAGGAAGACGTGATGCAGCGGTTGCTCGAACTCGGCGGCGACAAGAAGTTCCTCACCTTCGACGACCTCAACCGCGAGCTTCCCGACAACATCGTCTCGCCCGACGACATCGAGGACGTGCTCCAGAAGCTCGAAGGCTCGAACATCACCGTTACCGACTCGAACGAGCGGCTCATCGAAGTCTCGGCCGTCGCGGTCGCGCCCGACGGGCTCGAAGACGAGTTGGACGAGGACATCGAACTCGACCTCTCGGCCGGGATGCTGGAAAAAACAAACGACCCCGTCCGCCTCTACCTGCGCGAGATGGGCATCGTCCCGCTGCTCACGCGTGAGGGCGAAGTCTCCATCGCCAAGCGCATCGAGCGCGGCCAGATCAAGACGCGGAAGGCCATCTCGCGCTCGCCCATCGCGGTCAAAGAGTTGTGCAAGGTAGGCGAAGAGCTTGAGGCGGGCCGCCTCAACATACGCGAGCACGTCACCTTCTCGGAGCAGGCCGAGCTAACGGGTCAGGAGGACAAGGCCGACGAGTATCTGCGCTGGACTCTGGAGGGCATCGAGAACATCCGCCGCATCTTCAAGACGGGCTTGAAGGAGTGGGAACACTTGCGCGCCGAGCAGAAGCTTCTGCGCGGCAAGAAGTCGAAGAAGCTTCTGCGCCTCAAGCGCAAGGTCGCGCGCATGCGCTTAGAGATCGCGCAGGAGATGAAGCAGCTTAACCTGACCGAGCACGCGCGCCAGCGCCTCATCAGCTCGATACGCAAAGTCCACAAGGAGATTCGTATCGCCGAGAACGAGGTCGTGAGCTACACCGAAAAGCTCACGCGCAAGCGCATCCGCCCCGACGAAGAGAAGGAGTTCAAGCGCCACATCTCGAACGCGCGCAAGCGGCTCCAGCAGATAGAGGCCGAACACCAGATCGCACCCGTCGAGATCAAACGCTCGCTTCAGTCGCTCGTCACCGGCGAGACCGAGACCGCGCAGGCCAAGCGTGAACTCATCGAAGCCAACCTCCGTCTCGTCGTCTCAATCGCGAAGAAGTACACGAACCGGGGCCTTCAGTTCCTCGACTTGATTCAGGAAGGCAACATCGGGTTGATGAAGGCCGTTGACAAGTTCGAGTGGCGAC
>JAVXWN010000199.1:0-24435 GCA_032230645.1 Acidobacteriota bacterium
TCTCGGGCTACACTTTTTCATTTTGCCTTTTTACCTTCGACTTCTCTCTAGGCGGCTTCGTCAACGCCGGTCAGAAGCTCGCCGGGGACGGCGCGTCGGCGCTCGACCATCTCGCGCGAGATGGCGAACTCCTTGACGCGCTTCTGCGAGGGCAGCGTGTACATCGCGTCGAGCAGTAGCTCTTCCATAATCATCATCAGACCGCGCGCGCCGACCTTGCGCTCGACCGCCTGATGCGCGATGGCCTTCAAGGCGTCGTCGGTGAAGCGGAGCTTGACGTTGTCGTACTCGAACTTCTTCTGGTACTGCTTGATGAGCGCGTTCTTCGGCTCGGTAAGAATGCGCATGAGCGCCGCTTCGTCCAACTCGTGCAGCGCGCCCATGACGGGAAGGCGGCCGACGAACTCGGGGATGAGACCGTACTTGACGAGGTCTTCGGGCTGGACGGAGGCGAGCGCCTCTGAGTAGCGATTGCCTGAAGTCTTGATCTGCGCGTGAAAGCCGAGCGACTTGTTACGCGAGCGGCGCTCGACGACCTTTTCGAGTCCGACGAACGCGCCGCCGCAGATGAAGAGGATGTTGGTGGTGTCAACGGGGAAGAACTCCTGATGCGGGTGCTTGCGTCCTCCTTGCGGCGGAACGTTGGCAACCGTGCCTTCAAGAATCTTCAAGAGCGCCTGCTGCACGCCCTCGCCCGACACGTCGCGTGTGATTGACGGGTTCTCATCCTTGCGACAAATCTTGTCTACTTCGTCAATGTAGATGATGCCCTGCTGTGCGCGCTCAACGTCGCCGTTGGCGGCCTGCAAGAGCTTGAGGATGATGTTCTCTACGTCCTCGCCGACGTAGCCCGCTTCGGTCAGAGTCGTCGCGGCAACGATGGTGACGGGAACTGAGAGCATGCGCGCGAGCGTCTGCGCCAGCAAGGTCTTGCCCGTGCCCGTGGGGCCGATGAGCAGGATGTTCGACTTCTGAATCTCGACATCCGAGCGGCGGCGCGCAAGCTCGATGCGCTTGTAGTGCTGGTAGACGGCGACCGCCAGACGCTTCTTCGTCTCCTCCTGCCCAATGACGTACTCGTCGAGGAAGGACTTGATCTCGGCGGGCTTCGGCAGGGGCGGACGAGATGCGACGGCTTCGGCCTGTTGGTCGTCCGTAATGATCTCGTTGCAGATGTCAATGCATTCGTTGCAGATGTAGACGGTGGGGCCGGCAATCAGCTTCTTGACTTCATTCTGCGACTTGCCGCAGAACGAGCAGCGCAACGTGTCATCAGTTCGGCGTACCATATAGTTTCGAGGGCGAACGTTCCAACCAGAGTGAAACCTGAGGGGTTCTCGAGGGCACGCGCGCGGTGCGGCGTGCCGCAAGTCTTCTAGACGATTACGAGTGGGATGTCAACGCCCGGCGCGCTCGGTTGCGGTTGGCCGCGCTCTACATTCGTAATGTATCACAGAACAGGCGGCGGCTCGCGGCGGAGATTGTCGGGACTTTTTTTAGAGTCCGAGCCGAGGAGAGAGCTGCAGACTCGCGCCGATGTTCAGTCGGGCGGCGCGCCGGGAATCGGCGAGAGGCTCACGGCGCGCACCGTTCTTTCAAAGTGTGTCGCGGCGGCGGGGCGGTTTGCGCGGCGACACGGCCTCGGGGCCTACTGGCGGTGCGTGATGACCTCGTCAATGAGGCCGTACTCTTTGGCCTGCGTCGCCGACATGATGCGGTCGCGCTCGACATCGCGCTCGACCTGATCGAAGGGCTGGCCCGTGTGCTTCGCGATGATGCTCGACGTAAGCTCGCGCATGCGTATGATCTCTTCGGCCTGAATCTTGATGTCGCTGGCCTGTCCACCGATGCCGCCCGCAATCGAGGGCTGGTGGATGAGTATGCGCGAGTTGGGCAGCGCGAAACGCTTGCCCTTAGTACCCGAAGTCAAAAGCAGCGCGCCCATCGAAGCGCACTGGCCCAGACAGATCGTCACCACCTCGGGACGTATGAACTGCATCGTGTCGTAGATCGCCATGCCAGCGGTGATCGAGCCGCCGGGGCTGTTGATGTAGAGATTGATGTCCTTCTCCGGGTCTTCCGCTTCAAGGAAGAGGAGCTGCGCGATGATGAGGTTCGCCACCGTGTCGTCAATGGGCGTGCCGAGGAAGACGATGTTGTCACGAAGCAATCGCGAGTAGACATCCGAGTAGCGTTCGCCGCGCGGCGTCTGCTCGAAGACCGTGGGGTTGGGAATGTACTGGCTCATCTTTGACCTCTTCAGAAACTGCTGAAACTCGTCGGTGCGCCGACTTGCTCTCAAATAAAAATTGGAGACTTGAAACTCCAAACTCACATTTGAAATTTCAAATCTCCAATTTGTGAATTCCTTTTTGGCGAAGCGGCCGGGCCTTCCGGCGCGGCGGCTGACGGCTTAAACGCCTTCTCCGCCCGCCTCGGGCTCGACGCCTTCTTCGTCTTCAACCTGTGCGCCCGCGTCGGCCGTCGGGGCCGTCTCTTCCTCGGCCTCGTCGCGCCATTCTTCATCGCGGACTTTGGCGTGCAGGACAAGCAAGTCGAGCGCCTTGCGGTTGCGCAACCTGTCGGCGATGCTACGTTCGCCCCCCTGCTTTGTCAAGGCGGCTCGCACCTGCTCAACCGACTGCCGCGACCCTTCGGCGATGGCCTCGATTTCGGCTTCAATCTCCTCCGGCGAGACCTCGATCTGCTCGGCTTCGGCGATGCGTTCCAAGAGCATTGAGCCGCGCACGTCGTCGCCCGCGCGCTCGCGCACCATGTCGCGCATCGCCTCCCAGTTGATGTCCTGTCCGCGCGGATCCATGCCGCGCTGAATCATGTCGCGGATCATTGACTGGAGAATCTGGTTCGTCTGGTATGAGACGATTGTTTCCGGCACCTCGAAGCGGTGCTGCTCGATGAGCCGGGTCAAGACCTCGTCGCGCAGGCGATGCTCCGACTCGTGCTCGGCCGTCTTCGCCAGATTCTCGCGGACGCGCGCGCGCAACTGCTCGACCGTCTCGACCTCATCTTCGTCGAGGCTTCGCACCCACTCGTCATCTAAGGTCGGCACCTCCTTGCGCCGGACGGCCGTGACGGTCGCGGTGTACTCGATGGTCTTGCCCGCGAGCCCCTGCGCGTTGAAGTCCTCGGGGTAGGCGACCGTGAAGGTCTTCGCTTCGTCGGGGCGAACGCCGGTCAACTGCTCGTTGAAGTCGGGCAGCACGCCTTCGGCACCGAGCACGATGTCCACGTCCTCGACGTTGATCTCTTCATCCTCAGCGGGCTCCAGATAGTGTCCCTGTATGTCGGCCGTGACCGTGTCGCCCTCTTCCGACGCGCGGTCTTCGACGGCCTGAAGCGAGGCCGAAGCTTCACGCAGATTCTCGATAACGCGCTCGACCTCTTCATCATTCACGGGGCGCGTGCGACGCGCCGCCTCGATGCCTTTATATTCGCCGAGAGAGAGTTCGGGCATCACCTCGACGTGCGCGTGGAGCGAGATGGGTTCCTGCCCTAGCTTGTCAAGATTCTCGTTGTCGAGATGCACGTCGGGCTGGCCGATAACCTGTAGACCGCTCTCGGTAATGGCGTGCTCGACCGCTTCGGGGACGAGCCGCTTGAGCACGTCGCCCTGTATGTCCTTCTTGTATCGCGTGCGCACCACGGTTGTCGGCGCGTGCCCTTTGCGAAAGCCGGGCACCATGACGGCGCGCGCATACTCCTCGGCCACACGGTCGAACTCGGCGCGCACTTCCGCCGCTTCGATCTCGATCTTAATCTCCCTGCGGGTCGGGGAGACTTCAACAATCTCAGTCTTCATAAATCAGCAATCCGCCTCTCGATGAACTATGAACGCCGCAACGATGAATACAAAGGCAGTTCATCATTCGCCGTTGCAGCGTTCGACATTGTTGGATAATGCGAAAGGGGGGACTCGAACCCCCACGCCTTTCGGCACACGGTCCTAAGCCGTGCGCGTCTACCAGTTCCGCCACTTTCGCGAGTCTCCGACGAACAAGTGAGATTAAAGGATTCAACGGGTGAAAGTCTAGCCGTGCCCCTTTGACGCCTCTTCACACCGTTGCGACGCCGTGTTGAAAAGAGAAGCGGCGCAACATCTCTAAAGGTTGCGCCGCTTTTCATTGACGAAGTTGCAAGCTTCTAACGGCGTGCGCGTCGCTTCCTTTGCCACACGAAGGCCGCGGGGAAGACGAAGGCCAAGCCTGCGAGGCCGAGCCCGAAGAACTTCGAGAGCGTTTGGAGCCATGAGCCTGCTTGCGCGGTCTTAACGGCCGTGGGCTGGCCGGGCTCGTCAGTGACGGTGTAGAGCTTGCCGTCGTGGAGGTACATGCGACGCTGCTCTTCGAGGTTGAAAGGGCGCGCGCCGCGTCGGCCGAAGACGGCAATCTGGTTGCCGCTCTCGTCCACCGCGCGGTCACGGCGATAGCCCTCGGAGATTTGGAGCGCCGCGCCTTTCGTCGGATAGTAAGAGATGACGCGCGGCGCGGGTCGCGGGCTGTAGCCCATGTTGCCGGGCACCGAGTTCGGGTTGGTCAGTTCGACCACCTTCAACCCGTTCTTACCATCGGCGACGTATGCCATCAGGCTGGCGTAGGCCATGCCGACCTTCACGTCGCGCGCATCCGTGAGCTTGCCGCCGTCGTTGAAGAGTTGATCGAGATGGGGCTGCTCGGGTCGTTGTATATCAACGATGGCTAAGCCGTCGCTGCCTGCGCCGACGTATGCATACTCGCGCGCGAGATAGATGCCGTGCGCGTCGTGCAAGGGAACTGCGGCTCCCGCGACCGCGCGCGGGTGTTCGAGGTCGGTCACGTCAAGAACCTTCAAGCCCTCGGCGTCTGTCACGAAGCAGTAGCGGAACTGCACGGCGAGCGAGCGCGGGTCGCGCAGAGGAGAAGTTACTTCGCTCACCCAGCGCGGGTTCAAAGGGTCGCTGATGTTGACGACTTCGAGCGCGTGGTCGGTTAAAAGGTAAGCGTAGTTGCCTACGACCCAGACGCCGCGCGCGTTGGTAAGTTTGCCTTCGGGGTTGAAGGCCGCGCCGCGCTTGAGGTGGTTGTTGGTGTTGACGCCGTCGGTGAGCGTCGTGATGTCAACGCTGACGAGCCCCTCCTGACGGTCGGAGATGAAGGCGTAGCCGAAGAGCGGCGCGACGGGCTGCTCCTCGTTCACCTCAAGCCAGTGGCGCTGGTCAGCGGTCTGCCCCGGATTGCGACGCGGGTCGAGCGGGGCGGGCGAGCCGACGGCCACGCCGGTCGCGTCCTTCGTCCGCACGTAGAGCTTCTGGCCTGCGGCGGAGAAGGGCGAGTCCACGATGCGCTGGCTGAAGTCCTTGTCGGCGACGTTCGCAACGTCGTAGACGACGAGTCCGTCCGAGCCTGCCGCCGCGAGCAGGAACTCGCCGTACTGCTGCAACTGCGCAACGTCCGCGCCACGGTGCGCGTAGTTCTCTTGCAGCTTCAGTCCCCGAGCTTGATGCTTCGCATACCAATCAGGATAAGCGAGCTGATGAAGGTGTCCGCCGATGACGGCCTGCGGCTCGGTCTGCTCGGCGACGAGAGTGGCGGAGAGACCGTCGCGCCCCTCGGCCGTGTAGATGAAGCGCCCCATGAAGTTGACCTGATTCGAGCCCTGCATCAGGACGGAGCCGACCCAAGAGTTGTTATCGCCCTCTCGGGAGACGTGACAATCGGTGCAGCCCTTCGTCTCTGTGGCGCGGACGGTGTGCGGCGGGTGCGTGTTGAAGGCGTTGCCGTTGTAGCCCGCACTCGAAATCGTCGGCGCGTGGTTGACGATGACAGAGCGCGCGGCGTTCGTGATCGAGACCGTCACTGCGCTCGAAGAGCGAACGGGCATCACCTTGTGACCTTGCACCGAGCCGTCAATGCCGAGCATGTATCCGTCGGTGCGTAAGACCTGCGGGTTGTATGACGGGTAGACCTGTGTGATGTCGCCCTCTTCGTGCAGCGCGGGCTTGCGCGTGTTGACCGAGGCCGAGAGGTGACAGCCCCAACAGTTCGTCGTCCAAGAAGAGTGGCACGCGACGCACGAAACTTTCGCGCTGTCATGCGCAAGCTGCTTCGAGTCCGAAGGCAGAGCGCCCCACGTCTCGTTGTCGCGCAGCATGGTCTTGGCGCGCGCGGACTTCGGGTTGTAGTGCTCGTTCTTCGGGTCGATGGTGTCGGCGACCTGCGTTACTTCCCATTCAAGAATCTTGCCGGTCGCGGGGTCGTTCTGCTCGACCATCGAGCGTTGGAAGAGCTTGTCGCCGCGCTGGAGGAAGCGGACACGTCGGAAGGGGTTGCCGGTCGCCGCGTGGTTCATCGAGTTGCCGCCGTCGGGCGCACCGAAACCCGAGGTGCGTATCGTCGTGGCCGTGACGCGCTTGTTGACTGTGCCGTGGCAGTCCTCGCAGGAGATTTCGATGACGGCGCGGCGGTCGCCGTAAATCTTGCCCGTGCCGTGCGCGTCCTGCGAGAAGTGGCAGTCAACGCAGTGCATCCCCTTCTCAAGATGAATGTCTTTGAGGTGAACGGCCTTGCCGGGCTTGTTGTCGTGCTCGTAGAGGTCGGGGTCGTCGTAGGCAACTACTTTGCCGTCTTTGTCTAAGAACTGCCCCTTGCGATCCATCTTGTAGGCGCGACGGAAGACCCAGCCGTGGCCGTGATAGTCCGAGACCTGCATGTGGCGCATCTGCGTGTTGAGCTTGCTCATCTCGTAGAGAAACTCGGGGTCGCTCCAGTTGCCGCGCGCCGCTGCCTCTTCGGGGTTGAAGCTCCCGGCCTTGTCTAGCTCCGCAGGCGTCGGGTTGTGCTGCTTCTTCGGGTAGAGCAACTCGCCGTCGGTCTGCTCGTCCCACCACATATAGCCGAGGTACGTGTTGATGAAGCCGTTGCCGTTGTGGACGTGGCAGGTGATGCACTGGCTCGAAGGGATTGACTTGGTGAACTTGTGTTCGAGCGGGTGCCCCTTTTCGTTCTTCGGGATGTTCGGGTCGGGGTTGTCGGGCGCGGTGAAACCACGGTTGCCAAACTTCGCATAAGGCCCCGAGTTATACGTCGAGCGGTCGTTGGCGTAGATGACGTGGCAGGCGGCGCAGCCCGATTGGCGATAGTCGCCGGGTGCGTTGTTCGTCCCCATGAACGACATCACGGGGTCGTTGAGTCTTACTTTTTGCGCGCCGAGAATGACGGGGTCAACTCTCGCCTGTGTGCCGTAGCCGCGATTGCTCAAGGTCACGTCGGGCTGGCCGGGCACGTCTTCGCGGTTGGGGTTCCCCGTTTCTGATTTTGGGCCGCCGCCGCGCTCTACGGGTCGCCAGAAGGCGACGCTCAAGGGTTGACCAATCTCGAATCGAGGGAAGGGCAGGAGGAAGGGAAGGATGCCCTTCTCGCGCGTCTCCTTCTCCGTCGGCGGCGGGATGGTGCGCGCAATCTGCGGCTCGCCCGAGGGGCTGTAATTCTCGCCGATGATGGCGTTCTTGTTCGGCAGGGTTCCGTTGTTGTAGAGCGCGGTCGAGTAGACCTGCGGGCTGTTGGTCATCGCGCTCTTCTGGAGGGCCTTGACCGTCTCCTCGTGTACGTGGCACCTGCCGCACGCGGCCATTGCTACGCGCAAATCCGAAGGGTTGACGAAGCGAATCCAGTCCCAGTTCTCGTTGTTGAGAAGCGTGAAAGTCTCTTCGGGGTTAGCCGAAGTCTTCCACTTCTCGGGGTGCTTGGGCTTCGCGGTGTGCGCTTCGAGTTTGACGCTCGCCGCGCCGTTGCCGCCGTGACAGTCAACGCACGAAGGGCCGTTGTGAATCTTCGTCTGGTGCGGGTCGCCGATGCCCGTGTGGCACTTCATGCAGCCCTCGGACGGGGCGGGCGGCTTGTCCGTTTCGCTCTGCGCGGAGACTTCCCCGGCGGGTTCGTTGCCTTCGTCCGCGTCGTCCGCTTCGGGTTGCGCGGCGGTCTTGTCCGTCCTGACGGCGACGCCCGCCGAGTGGACTGGAAGGAAGGCGAAGGCGGCGACGCCGAAGACGACGAGCACGGCGACGAGACTGAACAACTGCTGCCGCTTCGTGCGCGGATGATTGCTGGCGGTCTTCATGGTTGTTGTTTGAAGAGTGCTATTGAATTAGAAAGCCACCTGAAACGCGAAGGTCGGCGAGACGAGCGGGCGCGTGCTGCCGATCATGCGGCCGTAACCACCCTGCGGGAAGAGCACGGCCGCGCCCGTGACGAAGAACATATTCTCGTTCTCGAACGGACGGAACTTCGCGCCCACGCTCAGGTCTGTGCCGATGCCGTTATTGATTCCCGCATCGCCCGTAATCTGCCGTAGCAGTCCGGCGCGCGCGAACCTTAAATAAGAGAGGTTCGTCACCATCTTCAGCTTCGGCGTCACGCGCAGGTCGGCTCCGAAGTTCCAGAGCAGAAGGCCCGGGTTGACGAAGTTGGAACGGGTGTTGAACTTGTTCCGCAGGTTGGGGAGAAGTGAAAACTTGTTCTTCAAAGTCCCGATTGCGCCGCCCACGACACTCTGCTGCTGCGTCCAGAACTGAAAGGGGCCGCCCGCGAAATTCGGGTTGTCCTGAATCATGTCAAAGCCCGTCGCGCGGCCGTCGTTTAAGTTGCCGTCGCCCGACGCGAAGAAGAACGAGCCGCGCCAGCGCACCCAGTCTTTATCAACCGAGCCCTCGAAGGCGGCCATCTGCGCGTTGACGGTCTGCTCACGATGCGCGAGACGATTGAAGTTGTCATGGCCGAAGGCCCAGTAGAAGGCGTGGTCAACGTTGAGCTTGCCCAACTTGCCGTCACCATGAAAGCCCGCGTAACCGACGTTCAAAGTCGCGCGGTCGCCGACGACGCGGCCGCGGTCGTTGTTGACGACGAAGTTGAAGAGCGCGGTGTAGCCACGCTTGCCAAAGTCCTGCCGGAACCAGTTGGCGAGAAAGACCGTCTGGTGGCGCGAGTCGAAGCTGTGAAGCTGCGAGACCTCGTCGCGCTGGCGCATCGAGAAGACGGCGAAGTTGTATGTGTCGCGTTGCGAGTTGAGCGTCCCGAACAGTCGCGCGCCGAGCTGGTTATCGGCGAAGAGGAAGCCGCGAAAGTCGGAGTTCAAATTCTGCATCCCGACGCGCAGCGAGACGAAGTCGAAGTTGGGGCTGACGACCGCGAGTCGCTTCTCGATAAAAGCCTCTTCGACGGCGAGCCGCGAGTTGCCGCGTCGCGAGTCGAAGGGGTTGAGCGTGTTGTTGGCGATGAAGTTGAAGTTGGCAACCGTCGTCACGCGCACGGCCCAACGCTTCGGCTCGAATGCGCCTGTGCCGCCGAACAGTTCCGCGCCCATGACGAAATTCTGATTGGTGAAGAATTGCTCTCGACGGCCACCGGCCGAGACGACGCGTGGGTTGATGGCCGTGGCGCTCTGTAAGTTCAAGTTAAGAAACGTGTGGTTGCCGTGAACGGGATAGTCGGCCTTGAGCACGTTCTGGTTGTACGGGTCGAAAGTGCTGCCCGTGACCCACGGCGTATCCTGCTTCGGGGCGTAGCGGTCATAGCGTGGGAAGGGGAAGCGCCAGCGGTCGGGCATCGGGATGAACTCTTCGGTGGCCGCGTCCTTCGGCTCAACCGTTTTGGGGCCCGCGCTCCCGAGCGGCGACCAGTCGGGCAGAGGATACTGCAAGGGCTTCGACTCGCCCTTCTTCGCAGCACCGCCCGGCCTCCCCGCGTCCTGTTTGTCTGAGGCGGCGGGCTTCGCCTGCGCATCAGGCTTCGGCGTGGGCGTGGGTGTCGCCTGCGCCGTCGTCGCGGTGGCGGGTGTCTGGCGTGGCTTGAAGAAGAAGTCGAGCAGCGACTCGCGTAGACTCTCCGCCTCTTCGGCGCGCGAGGGCGGCGCGTCCGTTTCGCCGTCGCGCGCGAAGGCGCAGGGCAGCGCGGACTGTATGAGCAGCAAGAGTGCAAGGCAGAGCGCAGACCTGTGCCTCAGGCGTTTATGGCCGCGTGCGTGCAAGCGTGTCATCAGAAACGTTCCCGTCGAAGACCTTGAAGATGGCAAGTGCTTACTGAAGAACTTCTCGCAACATAGGACAGCAGCACGAGCGAGTCAAGAAAATTCTTCCGGCGACCCGCGCGGGCGCTTCAACCGAGCGACTCGGAGGCGTTGGCCGTCTCGAAAAGTCGGTCGCGCTTTCCTTGCTCGACACGAGCGAGCGGCCAGATGTCCACCTTCAACTCTTCCGCGTAGTGGACGAGGGGGTCGCCCGAAGGCGCGTGGATGCCGAGGACTTCGAGCATCGTCGAGTTGTGCGCCGTGACTTCGGCCGCGCAGAGCGGCCACGGTTGATGAAAGACGCGGCAGCGATAAAGCTGCTCCCTCTGGACGGAGTAGAGGCAATAACGCTCGGTGAGAAAGAATTCAAGCGAGTCGGTCTCGGCCTGCGGCAACGGCTCGCCCATCGTCCACGCGGCGTCGAAGACAGCGGGCGGCGCATCCAGCGACGCGCGGCGCGAGTGATAGAAAATCTTTCGCCCCTCCTGTTTGAGACTCATCTCGGCGTTGTGGTATGGCAGGAAGAAGAACTGTCGGCCGCCCCATTTGGCGACGGGGCTGTTAATGTCGAGCGAGAGAAACCAGACGCCGGGCACGCCTTGATGATGGACGTAAGTGCGCACGTTAAGCTCGTGAAACGAGTTTAAGCCCGGCACGGGCGGCGCAAAGTATGGACGCACGCCCCACATCGTGAAGGGCACGACCCCGACCCACGCCTGCCCTCCGAAAGTGTCAATCGAAAGCTGCGGCGGAACGAGCGGGCGGAGTGTGCTCACGGCTACCGGCCAGTGCATGAAGAGGAGCTTGCCCCACCACTGCCGTATGAGCGGCAGCCCCGTGGGGCGTTGTCGGATGGAAAGTCGGTCGAGGGATTGGCTCGTCAAGGCTCGTCGCTCGGGCGCGCTCGGGCGGCTCGCATCGCCGCCTCCGAAGGGTATGGTTTGACATCGTGTCCGGCGCGTCGAATAATGCCCGCAGCCGCGCCGTCGTCAGCGAACTATCGAACGGATTTCGCGACCGCTTTTTTATCATCAAATCCCGTCCGTGAACAGCGCCCGAAGAATTAAAAACAGATGAAGCTCTTGACGCCCCTCGCTCTGCTGCTCGTCTTACAACTCTGCGCGCCCGCCGCGCAGGTCAGCAAGCAGGGTCGCCAGAGCGTCCCGCCGCCCTCGAAGGCGAAGGTAGTCGGGACGGCTGCGGCGCGCACCGTCGTCTGCATTGACCCCGGTCACCCCTCTGAGGTCGCAAGCGGCGAGAACCTTCAGAACGGCACGAGCGAGACGCACGTTGATTGGGCCGTCGCCGCGAAGCTGCGCGAGATTTTAGAGGAGAAGGGCTACGAGGTTGTGGTCACGAAGTCTTCCGAAGAGGAACTGGTCAAAAACAAAGACCGCGCTCTTGTCGCCAACCACGCACGCGCCGCGCTGATGATTCGGCTCCACTGCGACGCGAGCACCGAGCGCGGCTTCGCCGTCTACTACCCCGACCGTCAGGGGCGCGCAAAAGACGGCACGACGGGGCCTGCGCCCACTGTCATCGACGAGAGCCGCCGCGCCGCCGAATCCGTCCACGCGGGACTCGCCGAAGGGTTGAATGGTGTGCTCAACGACAACGGCGTGCGCACCGACTATCAAACTAAAGTCGGGCGCGAGCAGGGCGGCGCGCTGACCGGCTCGATCTTCTCAGAGGTGCCGGTCGTGACCATCGAGATGGTCGTCCTCTCCAACTCTGCCGACGCTGATTTCATCAAGACCGAAGAGGGACAGCGGCGCATGGCCGAGTCAATCGCCGACGGTATCACGCGCTTCGTCGGCCCCTCTAAATCAACTCCGCCTCGCGGCGACAAATGACCTGCAAATGACTTTCCGAATTACAAGCACGGAACGGAGCCTTCCCCCGATGATACGGAACATCCCCGAAAAACTCAGACGCATGACGGCCGCGCTCGCGCTCGTCATGCTCGCGGCCGCCCTTTGTCCCGCGCAGGACGACGCCTTCAAGAAGCTCGAAGCCGTTGACTACGCGAAGCAGGCGGTCAAGCGCGAACAGTTGAAAGACCTTGAGCTTGGTGACTTGAAGACTCTGCGCGGCATCGTCTTCGGCCGCCACGGACGCGTCTTCAAAGACCGAGACATCCAGTCCTATTTAAAAGAGCAGCCGTGGTACAAGCCCGACCCGACGTTCACGAACGCGTCGCTCAATGCGACCGAGCGCGCCAACCTCGATTTGATACGCGAGCTTGAGGCCGCGAAGCACGACCAGATCGAACCGGGCGATCTGCGCTGGTGGCAGACGCGCCCGATGACGGCCGAAAAACTGGGCACGCACTCATCGGCCGAGTGGCACATCCTGCGCGCCGAGGTCGAGGCCGTTCGCGGCAAACGCTTCGACGACGAGCCGTGGCTTCAGCAATACTTTGAAGACCGCTACTGGTACGTGGCCGACCCCTCGTACAACGCGCGCGCTCTGAGCGCAACCGAGCGGCGCAACCTCGCGGCCATCGAAGCGGCGCAGCGCAAGCAGCGCCACGCGGCCATCTCACCGGGCGACATGGAGCACTTCGAGAATCGACTCGTCGCCGAAGAGATGCTCAAGGGCTTGAGCCTCCACGAACTGCGCCTGCTCCGCAACGAAATCTACGCGCGACGCGGCCGACAGTTTCGCACCGACTGGCTCTCGCAATACTTCTGGAGCCAGCCGTGGTACGAGGCGCGCGACGATTACGCGGAGCCCGAGTTGTCGGACACCGAGAAGAAGAACGTCGAAACAATCGTCGCCTACGAGCGCAAGCTCAAAGACTCTCTGAGCGCGCAGCCCATCTCGAAGGGGCTGCTCGAAGGCATGTTCCTCGAAGACGCGCACAAGCTTCGCAACGAAATCTACGCGCGCCACGGCAAGGTCTTCAAAGACCGCTGGCTCCAGAAATATTTCCAGAGCTTCGACTGGTACAAGGCCAATCCGAAATACACTGACTCCGTGCTCACCGAAGTCGAGCGCCAGAACGTCGCCTCAATCGCCGCCTACGAGAAGAAGGCCACCAGCGTCCTCGACGCCGTCGAAGGTTGATAAGGCACTACAGAGTCCCGCGTGACGGGACAAGAGAAGGGATGAAGGATGCGGGATGAAGAAGGGATGAGAGACGGCGCTGCTTTCATTCCTCATCCCTCCGCCCTCATCCTTTGATTTATGGATTGTCCAAACTGCCATCAACCCCTGCGCGAAGGGGCGCAGTTCTGCACGCGCTGCGGGGTGCGCACCGTCGTCGGCGGCGATGTGCGCGCCGAGTCTGTGCCGACCGTCGAGCACAACGCGGCGGTGTCGCAGCCGACGCTCATCGGCGGAAGCGACTCGTTGGTCGGGCGTGTGCTTGATGGGAAGTACGAGATCATCGCGCCGCTTGGCGCGGGCGGCATGGGCACGGTCTATCGCGCGCACCGCGTGCTCATCGGCGACGAGGTCGCGGTCAAAGTTCTTCACACCAAGTTCACGGGTGACGAGAAGCTGGTCGAACGTTTCCGTCGAGAGGCACGCGCCGCCGCGCAGCTTCACCACCCGAACGTCGTCACCATCCACGACTACGGCGAGGCGCGCGGCCCTCAAGGCTTCGCATACATCGTGATGGAGCTTGTGCGCGGCGAAAGCTTGCGTGACCTGCTCCGGCGCGAAGGTCGGCTCGATGCGCGGCACGCGGTCTCTTTGATGTGCGACGTGTGCGTGGGCGTCGGAGCGGCGCACAGGCGCGGCATCGTCCACCGCGACATCAAGCCCGACAACATCATCGTCACCCCTGCGGACGAGGACAGCCCCTCGGAGCGCGTCAAGGTCGTTGACTTCGGCATCGCCAAGCTGCGCGACATGGCTGCCGACTCAACATTGACCGAGGCGGGCGCGATGGTCGGCACGCTCTTCTACATGGCTCCCGAGCAGTGCAAGGGCGAGCCGCTGGACGTGCGCGCCGACGTTTACAGTCTCGGCGCGATGCTCTACGAGATGCTCGCAGGCACGCCGCCCTTCAACGCGCCCAGCTTGCCCGGCCTCATCCTCAAACACGTCAACGAGCCGCCACCGCCGCTACCCGCCGACCTTCAAATTCCGCAGGCGCTTCAGACGGCCATCACGCGCGCCCTCGCCAAAGACCCCGCCGGGCGACAGAGCGATGCCGCCGAGTTCGCGCGCGAGATACAGGCCGCGCTGTTGACCGTCGTACCCGACGCGGAGGAGACGCAAATCACGCCGTCCCCCTTCGCTTCGACGCCGCCGCCCGCGCCCTTTACGCAGACACCGACTCCGGCCCCGGTCGTGCCTCTTTCAAACGTAACCACCACGGGCGCGCATCGCTCGACGGGGACGCACCCGCAGCCTTCAGCGCCACGGACATATTCTCAGCCCCCGCACGCAACGGCCGCACCGCCGCGACGCAAGCGCGCGCGATACGCGGTCGGCCTGCTCGTCGTGCTGATGGTCGGCCTCTTCGGTCTGGCAGTCTTGGGCACGGCGCTCTACCTGAGCCGCGGACAGAATAAGCCGATGGTTGTTAACAACAGGCCGACACTCGTCAACAACAGGCCGACGCCCACGAACGCGAATATGAACGCGAACGCAAATATGAACGTGAACGTGAACAGCGGTCGGCCTCCGTCCGTGGACACGGCCGAGGTGAGCAAGGAGGTGGCCGACGCGCTCGAAGAGTGGGCCGACTCGACGCGCGAACGCGACCTCGATGCGCACATGAGCTGCTACGCCGACACGCTTGAGACCTACTACAAGAAACAGAACGTGCCCGCCGCGCAGGTGCGCGCCGACCGCTCGCGCGCTTTCGTGCGCTACGACGATCTGAAAGTGAAGCTCTCGAACGTCGAGGTTACGCCCGACCCGACGGGCACGCGTGCCACCGCCGCCTTCGATAAGACTTGGGAATTTGACTCGCCCGACAAGAACTCGAAAGGCTCCGTCCGTCAACAACTCACGCTCGTCCGCGTGGGCACCCGCTGGCTCATTACGGGCGAGCGCGACTTGCAGGT
Organism: Acidobacteriota bacterium; assembly: GCA_032230645.1. Lineage (GTDB taxonomy): Bacteria > Acidobacteriota > Blastocatellia > Pyrinomonadales > Pyrinomonadaceae > QHXN01. Next base: position 15,081 of record JAVXWN010000199.1, read on the forward strand.
CTACTACACGAACAGCGAGGAGTATTGAAAGATGAACTCTGAACGAAGAACGATGAACTGAAGAAAGGCAGCTTGTATTCAGTTCATCGTTCTTCGTTACGGAGTTCATCTTTCCCGACATGCGACTTATCGTTACAGAGAAGCCTTCGATGGGGCGCGACGTGGCTGCGGCGTTGGGTGCGACGCGGCGGGGCGAGGGTTTTATCTCGGGCGAGTCCGACATCGTGACGTGGTGCGTCGGGCACTTGGTCGAGTTGGACGACCCGCAGGCTTATGACCCGCGCTTCGAGCGTTGGAGGGTCGAAGACCTTCCTATCCTCCCCGAAGAGTTCAAGTACCATCCGTCGGAGCGCACGCTCGAACAGTTCAAAGTTATCAAGGCACTGCTCGGGCGCGAGGACGTTTCGGCCGTGGTCAACGCGGCCGACGCGGGGCGCGAGGGCGAGTTAATCTTCGACCTCGTCTACACGCTCGCGGGTTGTCGCAAGCCGGTCGAGCGCCTCTGGATTTCGTCGCTCACGCGCGATGCGATACTCGAAGGCTTTCGACGCCTCAAGACGGCCGAAGAGTACGAGGGGCTGCGCGACTCGGCGCACGCGCGACAACGCGCCGACTGGCTTGTCGGCATCAACGCCACGCGCGCGCAGACCGTCCGCGCACGCCGCGCGGGTCACGACGGAGTTTTCTCGCTCGGCCGCGTGCAGACGCCCACGCTCGCACTCATCGTCGCGCGCGATGCCGAGATCGCGAACTTCGTCCCCACCGATTACTTCGAGGTCATCGCGGACTTTCGCGCACCCGGAGGCGAGTACCGTGGGCGTTGGTTTGGTAAAGATGGGAGCCGCTTCGACAAGAGGGAAGCGGCCGAGGCCATCGCACGCAAGGTCGAAGGTAAGCAGGGCGCGGTCGAGCAGGTTGAGAAGAAGGCTGCGCGCGAGCGACCGCCTCTCCTGCACGACCTCACTTCACTGCAACGCGCGGCGAACGTCCGTTACGCCTTCACGGCCGCGCGCACGCTTGAGTTGGCGCAGTCGCTCTACGAGAAGAAGTTCGTCACCTACCCGCGCACCGCCTCGCGCCATCTTTCAAAAGCGGTTGCGGAAGAGATAGAGGCGCACGTGCGCGCCACCTCGGTCGGCCCTTACATCCCCTTCATCGAAAAGATTCTCGCCGGGGGAAAGCCGAAACTTACGAGCCGCCACGTTGACGACAAGAAGGTCACGGATCACCACGCCGTCATCCCTACGAAGCAGAAGATAAACGCCGACGCTCTCTCGCCTGACGAGAAGAGAATTTACGACCTCGTTGCGCGCCGCTTCCTCGCGGCCTTCTTCCCCGACGCCGAGATCGAGCGCACCACGGTCGTCACCCAAGTCGAGGGCGAGAAGTTCATCACGCGCGGCACGGTCATACTCAAAGCGGGATGGCGCGAGGTCGAGCCGCCTTCGCGCGCGGCGCGTGCTGAAGAGTCCGCGAAGAAGCAGGGCGAGGATGAAGAAGAGGAGTCGGCCGAGCTTCCCGCGTTGAAGGCGAAAGACCCGGCGGACGTTTTGAAGTCGGAAGCGCAAGCGAAGCAGACGAAGGCTCCGCCGCGCTTCTCGGAGTCGAGCCTGTTGGGCGCAATGGAGACGGCGGGCAAGAAGGTCGAAGATGAAGAGCTTCGGCTCGCGATGAAAGAGGCGGGCCTGGGCACGCCCGCGACGCGCGCCTCCATCATCGAAACGCTCCTCAAGCGCGAGTACGTCGTGCGCGAAAAAAAGTCTCTCGTCGCGACGCCGAAGGGCGCGGCTCTCATCAAGATGTTGCCGAGCCCGCTCTTGAAGTCGGCCGAGCTGACAGGTCGTTGGGAACAGAAGCTCTCGCGCATGGCGCGGCGCGAGTACGCGCTCGACGCCTTCATGGTCGAGGTGCGCGCGATGGTCACTGAGCTTGTTACGCAGATTGCCGGTTCGGAGGTCGAGCGTCCGGTCGAAGGCAGTGCGCCCACCCGTCAGATTCCGCGACCCGAAGGCGCGCTCGACTGTCCGAAGTGCAAGAGGGAAGAACGCAACGGCTTTCTCGTCGAGCGCGCGGGCGCTTCGGGGAAGTTCCTCGCATGCTCTGCGGGGCGCGAGGCGTGCGGCTACTTGAGCGACGTGCCAAAGAACGCACGGCAGCGCAAGGCGCTTTTGCAAACATCGTGTCAGACGTGCGGCGGCGCGATGCGCCTGCGCTTACCCAGAGAGAAGGGCAGGCAAGCTTTCCTCTCATGCGTGCGCTACCCCGTCTGTCGCGGCGCGCGCTGGTTCGACGAAAAGGGCGCGCTCGAAGAGCCTCGACCCGAACCCGAAGCGGGGCCGCCCTGCGCGCTCTGCAACACGCCGACGCTCAAGCGCGGGCCCACTTCCGCTGGCAGCTACTTCTGGTCGTGCCCGCGCTGGCGCAGCGACGGCTCGGGCTGTAATGCGAAGCCCGTCTGGATCAACGAGCGAGCGGGCTGAGCACGGTGCTGTGAACAATTTGCGTTGAGAAAGTCCGTCAGGCTCTCGGTGCGTCTCAAGGGTTGACTGCTTGATGAAGCGAGCGCCATGACCGGTGCAGCAGTTCGTCAATCCTCTTCCAGTCTTCTTCGGTGATGCCGCCCTCATCGGCCTTCGTCTTGGCATCCGCTTTCAACGTCTCTGTCGTCTCTCTCGTCGCGGTCGTCATCATCGGTCGCCTTTCCGGTCGCGCTCAGTCGCCCTTCCACATCACGCGCCAGAGTTCAAAGCACTCGTTGTCGAAGCCTTTGAGTTGCGCCTCGGACGGCTCGGCCTTGAGTTCGCTCGCGGGGTCTTCGAGCAGCTCGGCGACTTCGGGGTCGCGGCGCACGTCCGAGGTGATAACGCAGTCTTCGCCCGTCGAGAGCGGTTCGAGCCGCGCCGCGAGGTTGACGTTCGAGCCGAAGTAGTCGAGCCGCTCGTTGAGCGTGACGGCGATGCACGGGCCGGTGTGGATGCCCGCCTTGAGCGTGAACGGGCGCACGCCTTCGGGCGGCGCGGCGAGCATGGCCTGTGCGCGCATGATAGCGCGCAGCGCGGGCGCGGGGCGAGGGAAGGCCGCCATCACCGCGTCGCCTAACGTCTTCACTATCGACCCGCCCTCGCGCGCGATCTCTTCGCGCAGCACGTCGAAGTGGTTCATCACCGCGCCGAAGGCCACGGCGTCGCCTATCTCGCGATAGAGGCGCGTCGAGTTGCGCAGGTCTGTGAAGAGAATGGTCATCTGCCCAACGTTGATCTGGTCGCCGGGGCGCAGCGCCTCCGAAGCGAAGAGGTCGCGGAAGAGTTGAAGCGCGGTGACTTCGGCGGCCGTCGCCGCCTGATCGCCCCACGCCATGCGCTCGAAGATGAAGAGCTGCTCGTCGTGCGTGTCGTTGGCAAGCGTGATTGCGGGGCGGGTCGAGAGTCGAGTCTCTTCTTCTTCAGGCCAGCCCGCGTCGCGCGCGTGCAGCTTGAGTGCGTCTGCGCCGCCCGAGGAGACGAGGACGTACTGCCCGCCGTGGAGCGACGCGGTGCGTATACGGTGTCGTCCTTCTTCGAGCAGCGGCGTGACCGTTCGTTGCTCGCCGGGAGCGACGAGTTGTTGGACGACGACGTGCGGCGTGACCTGCGGCCCGCCGACGCAGAAGTCGCGCGCCTCGACGCGGCGCACCGAAGCGTTGGGACGGAAGACGACCTCGACCGAGCGGTCGAAGTTGACGGTGAAGTCAATGCGGCATGTGTCGCAGTGCTGGTCGGCGCGCACGTCGCGCAACGTCTCGGCCGAATCGGCCGCGCCGCGGCAGAGCGGGCAGAGAAGCTCCCAACGCAAGTCGAGCAGCCCGGCGCGCGTCGCCTTCAGGCAGAGTTTGAGCACGTCGCGGCGGCTCGCGCCCCAAGCATCGGCGAGCGCGTAGGGCCGCACGCGTGCGAGCGTCAACTCGTCGCCGCCCTCGACGGTTTCGGCGAGCAGTGTGACGAGTCGCTCGTTCTCTCCTTCTTTGATGAGCCTACGACGGAGCGAGGCGAGCAGGGCGCGCTCGTTCGCGCCGAGTGCGGGCAGTCGCGGCGCGCCCGCCTCTCGCGACTCATCGCGAAGCGCGAGCGCATCGTAGCGGCGGAAGACCGAGGCGAACTTGCGCGCGCTGATGCGGCCGATTTGAAGTGGGATGACCGCGCGGCCGAGCGCGCCGCGTGGCCGCGCCCAGACGTTATAGACGAGATGTGTGCCGCCTCCCTCGCGCTCTGTGAGTTCGGCGACGGCGCGCATCTCGACGACGGGGCCGGTCTTGTAGCGGCGCACGACGCCGAAGCGGTAGGGACGAATCCACTCGAAGGGCTCCTCTTCCCATTCGATCTTAACGCCGAGCTTCGACAGGCGCAGGCGACGACGACCGCCGTTGCTGTCCGAGCCTTCGGACTTCAGCTCCGCGACTTCGGGCACGCCCGAGTCGCGGTTGAAGCGGTTGGTGTCGGCGACGAGCGGCCACAACGCCTGCGGGCTCGCGCGCAGGTCGTACTCCCATCGGTAGTGGAACTCTTTCAAGCTCAAGCCGTCACATTTCTTAAGGTCAGAGGTCGCGACGCCTCAATGCGAGCGGCGTCGGGTACGGTTGAAAGAAGAGGCGACATATTCTTTACGCGCGCATGACGTGCGAGTCAACATGAGTCCCGGCCACGTGCTTAATTACGGCAGGCCGCGCCGCCGTGGATTTTAAGGCGGGAGCGGCGAAGAAAAGTTAATGACAGCGGCGGCTTCATTTGCTACGTTGTGAACGTTGTTCAATCCATCAACCGGGGAGGAAAGAAATGGTTTCAAGGAAGTCGTCGAAGAAATCGTCGAAGAAGGGTGGCGCGAAGAAGTCGGGCGGTGCGAAGGGCTCATCCGGCAAGTCGTCTTCGAGCAAGGGCGGTGCCAAAAAAGGCGGCGCGAAGAAGTCCGGCTCCAAGAAGGGCGGGGCGAAGAAGGCTGGCGGCGGCAAGAAGTCCGCTGCAAAGGGCGGCGCGAAGAAAGGCGGCGCGAAGAAGGGTGCTTCCAAGAAAGGCGGAGCCAAGAAGGGCAGCGCAAAGAAAGGCGGCTCGAAGAAGGGCGGCTCGAAGAAGGGCGGAGGGCGCACGATTCTCACAAAGGCTAAGGACATCGCCGGTGACATCCTTGTCGGCGCGGGCATGGGCGCTTTGATCGGCGCGGTCAAAGGCGGCGTCGAGCAGATAGATGAGAAGGCCGCCGACATCGAGAACGCACCGCCGACGCCCGACGGGGAGGGCGGGAAGAAGTAAAGCAAAGGTCAAAAGGCAAAAGGCAAAAGTGAAGATGAAGGACAGCGCGTCTCTCATCGTCCTCCGACGATGAAGAGCAAGGCGGTCTCTTATCTCCTCACTTTTGCCTTTTGCCTTTTGACCTTTGCCTTCTTCAGTCCTTCCGGCGTTTGAAAAAGACGGCATCGGGCGCGGCGACGGAGGGGCCGGGGCGCGGGTCGGGGCGCACGTCGAGCGGGCCTTCGCCGACCATCTCCCAGCCGTCCTCGCCGAGCTTGGCGACGGCCTTTCCGAAAGAGTTACCTGAAAGCCCGGCCTCGATAGGTTCAATCTTGACGCCTTCACCCTTGAAGTAAGCTATCCAGTAGATGAGGCGAACCGAGCCGGGAATCTGCGACTTCACCACCGCGCAATACTCCCACTGCGAATCTCTCGGCTCCGCAAGCGCGCGCGCTAGAACAGGCTGCGGCGTCAGGAGCGCACCGTAGAGCGCGTGCCCCGCGAGCCCTGCAAACAGTGACAGGGCCACGGTCAAAAGGTAGTGCCTTCGATTCATGTTCTCTCTCCTCAAAGCTTGGCTGCGGGCGGAGACAGACTCTAATCCCCATCGTGAAAAAGTCAAGAGGGTCGTCGGCGGATACGTGGAGGGTCTTGAGGGTCAGGAGGGCGGCGTGTGAAGCGTCGGGCGTGTGTCGGCGTGAAGCTACGGATTCTGTTCAGAGACGCGTGGTGCTTCCCTTATCGCGGGCGAGCAGCTTGCTCATTAGGTTGCGCAGTCGCTCGAAGTCAATCGGCTTGGTGAGGTATCCGTTGAAGCCCGCGTCGAAGGCCGCCTGTCGGAAGCCGTCGGTGTCGAAGGCCGTGAGCGCGACGACGGGCACGTCCTGTAGCTCTGCCTCTTCGCGTATGCGGCGCGTGGCGGCAAGGCCGTCCTGCTGCGGCATGGCGATGTCCATGAGGATGAGGTCTGGGCGCGCGAGCTTCGCCACGTTGAACGCATCCGCTCCGTTCGTCGCGGTAATCACGCGGTAGCCCATGTCCTGAAGCGAGAGGCTAATCAGGATGATGTTGTCGCTCATGTCGTCTACGACGAGCACGGTCTGTCCCGTCTCTTGCTTCTGAGGCGATTCTTCGATCATGAACTGCATTATCCCTCACTCACTCGGAAACACCCAAACCACAAACGGCCGCTGACAAAAGCTGAGGCCCGGCTGCGCTCTCCCCTTCACAGCCGGGCCCCGACTTGTTGGTTGCCGGCACGACAGCACCGTAACCAGTCTCGCTTGCGAGACGCTATGTAGCTTAACAATCGGCGTGCCACGTCGGCAGCGTTGAAGGTTGGCTTGTCGGGTTTAAGTTTTCGGCTTTTCTTTCGGCCATGGTTGCGAAGGTTTTATGACTCGGCCGTGTGGTTTGACGAAATGGTTTGCGGCATTAACCAAATCGGCAGTCGGGTGACGTTTTGCCACCGGAGAAATTTTTAAGCGGAAAGTTTTACGTGCGTGGAATGTTAGAGGATGTACGTCCAGCTCTCCTCGCCGTTGACGAGGACGACGATGCGGACGCCCGCAGCCTTCAACGCACCACGCAGACGGCCATTGCCGAGGAGTTGATTGCCTGCGGCGCGCGACAGCGTCGCGCCCGAGAGTGAGAGCGTCGCGGTCTGCGCGTCGCCGCTTAGCGCGGCGTGTACCCTGTGCCCACGCGACGCGAGGTCTCGCGTCACTTCGGCGACCGCGTCGGCGCGCGCCTGCGCGGGCGCTCTGGCAGGAGGCGCGCTGGGCATCTCGGACGGTATCGAGGGCGGAGTGAACTGCTCCCGCGCGGCGGCCTGCTGTTGCTGCGGGGCCGAAGCCACCGGGCCGCCTGCGTCGGACGAAGCGTGCGGCACGTTCGCGGAAGAGTTTTCGGAGCGCGCAACTCCCTGCATGGGCTGCTGGCCGGTTTGGGTCGAGAAGTTGCCGAGCAGGGCCGTGCGTGTCTGCGCTGAGGTATTGCTTTGCGCCTGACCCGTCAACTTTGATTCGGCAGGAGACTGTCGGCTCGCCTGCGAGTTCGTATCAAGGAGACCCTTGGCCTTCGGAATCTCCGCCGCAATGTTTTGGGATTGGCCCGGAGGTTCCATGTTCAGGTCTGCCCGGTAGAACTCATATGCGATGCCCCCGATCATCCAGAGGCAGAGGAAGGTCGCGAGCCCCGCTAGCGCCCAGACGGTCGAGACGTGCAGGCTTCCGACCACGGGGACATTATAAAAGACTCGCACGGCGTGCCCACGCACGGGCCGCCGAGCGCGCGCTTGTCTGCGGTCGGCGATGTAGATGAAGGCCAGCGCCGCGAGGATGCCGACGGGGCCGCAGACCGCCCCGAAGAGAAGACCGGGCAAGAATCTTCGCCCGCGCTCCCGTAACATCCAGCCCGTTATCAGGCCGGGCACGACAGCCCAGAAGAAGATGACAAGCAGCGCCCCAATCAACATCGCCGAACGAAAACCCTCACCCTTTTTCTTCGTAACAACTGAGTCTTTCTGTCGAGAACCGGCAGCGGCCCTCACCTTTTACCATAAATTGACACCATTCCCGGCATGGTTTTACGTTTGTGGGTGTCCGGGAGCCGTCGCGCCTGACGAAAATGCGCGTTTATTGAGGAAAAACGCGAAAAATCCTTGGGGGCTGGAATATAAGTGTAAATTGTGCTATTTCTTCGGTTAAGGGGCTTTGGGTTCTTCGCGCGGCACGCCAACCGACAGGTCGTCTCCTGCATCAGAGGGGCGTGTCCGTTACCCCTCCCTTTGAGCTTCCCGGTCGGCCGGAGACGCGAGTACAACTGGAAACCTCGGGCCTGCATCTAATGTCACTCGTATCAACAGGTTAGTTGAATACGGAGCGCGATGGGCGACGGGAAACAAAACTGTTTACAGCCACGTATGAGACGCTTCCAAGGCGAGAGCGTCTGAACGGGGGGCCACGATTTGAGCGAGAAGATGAAGAAGCAGGGGCTTGATCTGTTAGAGTCAGGCGGCGAAAAATTCTATGAGGGCTATGGCGAGGTCGTTTCGGGCGACCCGGTCTCAGACCGCGACATAGACGACGTTCTACAGAAGCTCGAAGCAGCGACCATCGGGGCCGTCGAGTCGGACGAGGAGTTGATCTCCGAAGTCGCTTCGCTCGCAGCCGATGTGGAAGAGGAAGGCACGCTCGATGAGGTTGACGACCTCGACCTCTCAGCGGGAGAGGACGAGAAATCGGCCGACCCCGTGCGCGTCTATCTGCGTCAGATGGGAACCGTCCCGCTCCTTACGCGCGAGCAGGAGGTCTCTATCTCGCAGCGCATCGAGCGCGGGCAGATCAAGACGCATAAGGCCATCTCACGCTCGCCCATCGCGGTCAAGGAGCTTATACGCATCGGCGACGAGTTACAGACGGGCGAGCTCAGCATCCGCGACATCGTCAACTTCTCCGATCAGGCCGACGTGTCCGAGGCCGAGGACAAGGCCGACGAGTATCTCCAGTGGACGCTGGAAGGCGTCGAGAACATTCGCAAGCACTTTCGCGAAGGTTTGAAGGAGTGGGAGAAGCTCGCCGCCGAGCAGAAGCTGACGCGCGGCAAGCCGTCGAAGAAGCTCCTGCGCCTCAAGCGCAAGGTCGCGCGCACGCGTCTGGAAATCTCGCAGGAGATCAAGAACCTCAACTTGAAGGAGTCTGCGCGCCAGCGTTTGATAGATGTCATCGCCACCGCGCACAAAGAGGTGCGTCAGGCCGAGCGCGAGATGAAGAAGCTCGGTGACAAGCTTGAGAACAAGCGCATCAAGCCCGACGCCGAGAAGGAGTACAAGCGACAACTCTCCGCCGCGAAGCGTCGTCTGAAGAAGATTGAAGAGGATCACAGCATCTCCTTCGTCGAGATCAAGCGCACGCACCAATCCATCGTTGCGGGCGAGGCCGAGACGATGGAGGCCAAGCGCGAGTTGACTGAAGCCAACCTCCGTCTCGTCGTCTCAATCGCGAAGAAGTACACGAACCGGGGCCTTCAGTTCCTCGACTTGATTCAGGAAGGCAACATCGGGTTGATGAAGGCCGTTGACAAGTTCGAGTGGCGAC
>JAVXWN010000200.1:0-28041 GCA_032230645.1 Acidobacteriota bacterium
TTTCTCTTTCTTCATACAATTTCCTCTCCGTCGGTGTCGGCGGGCGTGCTGAGATAAGGCGAATCACGTCGCCGCGTCGTTCGGTGAAGATGACGAACAGCAAGCGCTTGGCCGAATGCCCGATGCCAAAAGACCGCGCCTCGTCATAAGAGTGTTCCTCATCTTCGCCTTCAAGCACGTTTGGGTCGTAGAAGACCTCTGTCGCCTCGTCGAAGGTGACGCCGTGCTTCACAAGGTTGGCTGCGGCCTTCGGGCTGTCCCACTCGAATTTCACGATTGCGACCGCCGCCTTTCGTAAAAGAGTCCGTAGGGAGTCGGCGCTTGGCGGACGCGAGTGCAAGTATAGCCGTGCTGAATTTAGATGGCTACTTTACGAGTGCGCGTCATGCTTTATTCATCGCGCAGGATGCGGCTGATTTCGTGGTCGGCGTTGACGGGCGATTTGTGGAAGGCGGGGGAGGGAGCTTTGAGGTTGTATGCGGCGATGCGCCGGTTGATGTCCGCGACGTGGCGGCGGAAGTCGCCCGTGACGCGTCGCCAGTCGGCCTCGGCCTGTTCGGCGGCGCGCCTCGACTTGAGGCTCTCGCGGTAGGCGTTGCGTGAGCGCAGGAGGTCTGCGCGCGCACCCTCCACGGCCGCGCGCAACTCATCGCCCTCGCTAATCCAGGGGAGCGCGAGCAGGTTGTTCTTGAAGATGCGAAAGGTCGTGCGCGCCACCTGACCGGCGAGCGAATCAGCGCCCACGCGCGCCGCAAGCCTCGGTGCCGCGTGCAGGCTGCCCGTCACACCACGGCGCAGTCCCCCTCGGAATATGCGCCCCAAAATCTCGTCCCACTTCATGTCAACATCCTCTGGACAACGCACCGCAGAGTAGCAGCGCGCTCCTGCCAGCCCCTTACGTCCGCGCGGGTTGGAGTGTTTAGTAATTTTTGAGCTGAGATTTACAAGCCGGAAGCTAATAGCTACGAATCGCAAATCAAAAGTTTGATACACTCGAACGCTCGAAACTTTATGTGGCATCCCGAACCAGTCGTCAGGCATTCGATACCGGAGGCGCGCTGGCCGACGGCCGAAGAGGCCGCGCGCGCTCTGCTCTTTCGTCCCGTGCGTGTCGGTGCGATTGAGCTTGAGAGTCGCACGTGGGTTCCGGCGATGGTTCCGTGGCGCGCGACAGAAGAAGGGTTCGTTACGCGCGAGAACCTTGAGTGGTACGGGCGCTTCGCGGCGGGTCGTCCCGGCGCTATCGTCGTCGAGGCGACGGGCATCCGCGACGTGCCTTCGGGGCCGCTGCTCCGCATCGGTCACGACCGCTTCGTACCGGGCCTGAGCGAGTTAGTCGAATGCGTCAGGCGCGAGAGCGGCGGCCACACACGCCTGCTGATACAGGTCATAGACTTTCTCTCCGTCAGGCGTCGCCCGGAGAAGGCGAAGTACTTCGAGCGCTTCCTCGTCGTCGTCGAACGTCATCGTCGCGCGCTCGCGGAGTTGAGCGATGACGAGGGGTGGCTCGTTCGTGGCGACAGTGAAGTGCGTGCGTTTATGAAGGACGCGCCCGATGAAGTCATAGAAAAGATTCTGGACGAGCGCGAGCTTGAGTCGCTCCGCTTCGGCTATCGCGAGCGCGTGACCGACACAAACCTTGCGCATGTGCGCGAGTTACCGCGTGTGCTTCCACGTCTCTTCGCGGAGGCCGCGCGGCGCGCGCGCGAGGCAGGCTTCGACGGCGTCGAGCTTCACTACGCGCACGCTTACACGATGGCCTCCTTCCTGAGTCGCGTGAACGAACGCGCGGACGGCTACGGCGGCACGCCCGAGCAGCGCGTGCGTCTGCCGCTCGAAGTCTATCGCGCGGTGCGCGAGCGTGTCGGCGATGACTACACAGTGGGCGTGCGCTTCCTCGGCGACGAAGTGATCGCGGGCGGGAGTCGCATCAGTGACGCGGCCTTCTACGGGGTTGAATTTGCGCGCGCAGGCTTCGACTTTCTCTCAATCTCGAAGGGCGGGAAGTTCGAGGACGCGAAGCAGCCGAAGGTCGGGCAGGCCGTCTACCCTTACACGGGTCAAAGCGGATATGAGTGCATGCCGACCGTGCTCTCGGACGAGCGCGGCCCCTTCGGGCGCAACCGCTCGCTCTCGCGCGAGGTCAGGCGCGCGGTCATCGAGGCGGGCTTTCAAACTCCTGTCGTCGCGGCGGGCGGCGTCGGCACCTTCGAGCTTGCCGAGCAGATGCTCAGGCGCGGCGACGCAGACATCATAGGGGCCGCGCGCCAGTCGCTCGCAGACCCCGACTGGTTTCTCAAAGTCCGCGCGGGACGCGGCGCGGAGGTTCGCCGCTGCACCTATACCAACTACTGCGAGGCGCTCGACCAGATGCACAAGCAGGTCACGTGCAAGCTCTGGGATCGCGAGGCGCTCGCGGAGCCGGGCATCTCGCTCAGTAGCGACGGACGCCGCCGCCTTCTGCCACCGCGTTGGGAAGGAATGAAAGATGAGAACGGAAGTTAAGCCTGTTCAGCATTCACTTCCGTTCTCATCCCTTCATCCTTCATCCCTCTACTTTTCTACGCGAGTTGTAGCTTCGTAGGCGGCGACGAAGGAAGGGTCGCGCCGCCTGAGGCTTTCGTAGTCTACGCGCTTGCTGCGCGTCATCAGGCTGAAGGCGAAAGGCAGCGGGTCGAGAGCATAGTAGTGCTCGCGCGCGTGCTCGAACCAGAGGCGGCTCTCGTGCGCGGCCTGCTGGTATTCCTCGATGACGGGTCGGCGTGTGCGCTCGAACTCGGCGAGCGCCGACGGCACGTCGAGCCCCGTGGCGAACAGACGAAACAGCGCGATTGAATCTTCGATGGCAAGCTTGGTGCCCGAGCCGATTGAGAAGTGCGCCGTGTGCAGCGCATCGCCGAGCAGCACTGTGTTGCACCGGCTCCAGCTTTCGTTCTTCACCAGCAGAAAATTTATCCAGCGCGAGTTGTTCGACAATAATTCTTCACCTGCGAGGTCGCGCTCGAAGACGCGCGCGAGGTAGCCGCGCGCCTCTACGTCCGACATCCGGTCGAGCCCCGCGCGGGCCCAAGTCTCTTCATCGCACTCGACGATGAAGGTGCTCAAGGCGGAACTGAACTTGTAGGAGTGCGCGGCGAAGACTCCCGCCTCAGACTCGCGGAAGGTGAGCGTCAGGCCGTGGAAGAGACGGCGCGTGCCGTACCAGATGTACTTGTTGCGCCCCGCCTCAAGCGTGGGCCGGAAGTCCGCGGCGTAGTGCTCGCGCACGAGACTCCCGACGCCGTCCGCCCCGACGAGCAGGTCGCAGTCGGCGGCGAGCGCGTCAACATCTTCGACCCCGGTACGGAAGCGCAAGTCAACGCCCAGCTCGGCGCAACGCTCTTGCAGGATGTTGAGGAGCCGCAATCGCGCGACGCCCGAGAAGTCGTTACCACCGATACTGATCTTGCTATCGCGCAGGACGACATCCACGTTGTCCCACGTCTCGAAGCTCTCGGTGATGCGCCGATGCGACTCGGCGTCGGCTTCGCGCAAGTTCCGAAGCGTGCGCCCCGAGAAGACCACACCCCACCCGAACGTCGCGTCCGGCGGGTTGCGCTCGTAGACCGTCACTTCATGCGAGGCGTCGTGCCGTTTCATCAAGAGCGCAAAGTAGAGCCCCGACGGCCCGCCGCCAATGACGTTGATACGCATAGATTCGAGATTCACAGTTCCAAGCTCGAGGTTCAAGTCAGCATTGTTCTTAACTGTTGAGCTTGAGCTTGAAACTGTGCATCGCTCCCTCAACTACTCCTTCAACATCTCGCGCGCGATGATGAGCTTCTGAATCTCGCTGGTGCCTTCATAGATGCGCAGCGCACGCACGTCGCGGTAGAGGCGCTCGACGGGGTGGCCGCGCACCAGCCCGTAGCCGCCGTGAATCTGAAGCGACTCGTCAACGATGCGCTGCGCCGCTTCGGTCGCGTAGAACTTGGCCTCGCTCGCGGCGCGTGTCAAAAGCGACGGCGTCGCGCCCGCGTCCTTGAGGTGCGCGGCGCGATAGACGAGCAGTCGCGCGGCGTCAAGCTCGGTCTGCATCACGGCCAGCTTCTCCTGTATGAGCTGGTGCATGGCGAGCGTGACGCCGAACTGCCGACGCGCCTTCGCGTAAGCGACGGCCTCGTCGAGCGCGCGCCGCGCCATGCCGCAGGCGGCTGCGCCGACGCTTGCACGGAACATATCCATCGTTCGCATCGCGAGCTTGAAGCCTTCACCCTCCGCGCCGACACGGTCTTCGGCGGGGACGCGCACGCCTTCAAACTCTATCTCGCCGATGGGGTGGTGAGCGATGAGCGTCGTGCGTGCGCTGACGCGAAAGCCGGGCATGCGCGCGCCCACGATGAAGGCCGAAAGCTCGCCGCGCCCGTCGGCACGCGTACCCGTGCGCGCAAAGACCGTATAGAAGTCCGCGAGCCCTGCGTTCGAGATGAAGCACTTGCGACCGTCTATGCGGTACGAGTCGCCCTCGCGCGTGGCCGTCGTCTGGATGCTTGAAACGTCGGAACCAACTTCGGGCTCTGTCAGCGCGAAGGCCGCGATTGACTTGCCCGTGCGCGCGCGTGCGAGCCAGAAGTCGCGCACATGCTCGGGCGCTGCTAAGGAGATGGCGTAAGTGCCCAAGCCCTGCATGACGAAGGCGAGGTCGGCGAGCGGCGAGTGGTAGGCGAGCGACTCGCGCACGACTGAGAGCGAGCGCGCTTCGAGCGGCGCACCGTCGCCGCGCGCCACCGAGTAGCTCAACAGGTCTGCCTGCGCGAGCAGCGAGAGGAGCGCGCGGAAGTGCGCGTCCGCGCCCGGCCCCTCCTCTTCGCCCGCCAGAGGCTCGACCTCGCGCGCGGCGAAGTTCGACACGCTCGTCGCAAGGCGCGCATGCTCGTCCGTGAGAAAAGGCGTCTCGTCGATGAATAGGTCGCGCTGCATCTGACTCCAATCCATCACTCGATGCTGATGATCTTGCCCGACTTCCTGTTCACGCGCACGACCCTCGGACGCGTGGCGTCGGGCCCGCGCGCGGCGTTGAAGGTAACGATGTCGCCGCTCAACTCCGGCACACTGTATCGCCCCGACGGGATGAGGTCTTTGCTCTCTTCGTCCTCTCCCTTGTCGACGTGCCGCCAGACGTAACCGCCGGTCTTCAAATCGAGCCGCGCGACGAAGTTCGTGCCCGCAAGATAGAGCGAGCCTTCGTCGCGCAGCACGTTGATGTTGCCCGAAGGTACGTCCTGCTTCCAGCGCGCGCGCATCGAAGGCTGTTCGAGCCGCGTGATGACCGCGCCCACGTCCTCTCCGCCCTCCACCTCGCAGAGCAGCAGAAGGTCGCCCTCGTAATCCGAGAAGTAGAGCCGTCGCACGTCCTCACCGCCGCCCAGATGCAGGTTGAAGCGGCGCGTCTTGTCGCGCTTCATCCTCCACCCGTTGCCGTTCGCGGCGACGTGGTACGAGAAGCCGTTCATCTCGAACTCGAAGCCCTTCGGCGCATCGGCGGGAGTCCCTGCCGCCTCCTGAAAGCTGCTCGAAGGCTTGACCTGTTTCGACTGCGCCGCGACCCCTGCGGCCAAACTCAAAGCGAGCGGTAACACAAGCGAAAGGGAAGCGAGCTTCATAAAACGACAGAGGGGTTGCGACTCATGCTTCTTCTTCCGAAGCCCCGCCTTTGAAGCGAGGCTCGCGCTTCTCGGTGAAAGCGCGGTAAGCCTCTTCGTAGTCCGGATGCTGCATGCACATGGCCTGCGCCTGCGCCTCCCATTCGAGCGCCGTGTCGAGCGAGACATCCATCTCGCGGTTCAGCATCTCCTTCGTCATCGCGAGCGCGAAGGCGGGGCCGCGCGCCAAACGCTCGGCGAGCACGCGTGTCTCCGACTCAAGCTCCGCAGCGGGCACGACGCGGTTGTAGAGCCCGCAGGTCAAAGCCTCCTCGGCCGTGATGAAGTCGCCCGTGTAGAGCAACTCGGTCGCCTTCGAGAGTCCGACCAGACGGGGCAGCAGGTGTGCCGCGCCCATGTCCGCGCCCGACAGCCCCACACGCACGAAGAGGAACGCGATGCGCGCTTCCGTGGACGCAATCCTCAAGTCGGAAGCAAGCGCGATGCACGCGCCCGCGCCAGCGGTCGTGCCGTTCAGGCTCGCGATGACCGGCTTGCGCAGAGCGCGTATGTTTCGCACAAGCTCGCACGTCATCCGTGTGAACTCAAGCAGCCCTTCGGCATCGCGCCCTTGCAACTCGCCGATGATGTCGCGCACGTCGCCGCCCGAGCAGAACGCGCGCCCCGCGCCCGCGAGGACGACCACGCGCACTTCGTCTTCCGTTTGCATCGCCGCGAACGCGTCCGTCAACTCGCGGTAGACCTCGAACGTCAGCGCGTTCAGGCGCTCCGGCCTGTTGAGCGTGACCCACGCCACGCCCCCGCGCACGTCATAGAGAAATGACTTCGGCTGAATCATAGATGGTGGGCGATAAGTGATGAGTGATGAGTGATAAGAAAGAGACAGCGGAATTTCTTATCACTCATCACTCACCGCTTATCGCTAAAGAACGGCTATGCCCTCGATCTCAACCTTCGCTCCGTCTTCGAGGAGCCCTTTGACTTCGACGAGCGCCATCGTGGGATAGTGGCTCCCCATGAGCGCGCGCCAACGCTCTCCTATCTCGACGGTGCGCGCAAGGTACTCGCGCTTGTCCGTCACGTAGATGACCAGTCGCCCCACGCCGCCCGGTGCGCCGCCCGCCTCCGACACGACCGCGAGCACGTTGCGCAGCGCGCGGTCGAACTGCTCGACGAAGTCCGTGCCGACGAGCCGCTGGTTCTCGTCCCAGCCGATCTGCCCCGCGATGAAGAGCATGCGCGCGCCCGCTGCCGTCAACTGCCCGTTGCTGTAGCCGCGCGGCCTGCCTAATGATTTCGGGTTGATGGGCGTCATGGGAATGGTAGACAGTCGTCTACTCAAAAAAGAACTGTTCCGCCGTCAACGTTGATGGCTTGGCCCGTGATGCCGCGCCCTTCGTCGGAGGCGAGGAGCAGCGCGAGGGCGGCGACCTCCTCCGGGGTGACGAGCCGGTTCTGCGGGCTCATGCGCTTGATGGCTTCGAGAGATTCTTCGCGCTTGCGTCCCGTCTTCGCCTCGATGTTTTCAAGCGCGCGCGTCGTCATGTCCGTGTCCACGTAGCCGGGGCACACGGCGTTGATTGTCACGCCCTTCGTCGCTACTTCGAGCGCGGCCGAGCGTGTGAGCCCGAGCACGCCATGCTTCGATGCAGAGTAAGCGGCGATGTAAGGCGCGCCGGTCTTGCCCGCGATGGAAGCGACGTTGACGATGCGCCCCCACCCACGCGCGACCATCGCGGGTAGCGCCGCTCTCATGCAATAGAAAGTGCCCGAGAGGTTGACGGCGATGTGTCGCTGCCAGAACTCGTCGGACGTGTCGGCGAACTTCGTGCTCTCGGCGATGCCTGCGTTGTTGACGAGGATGTCGGGGCCGCCGTTGCCGAAGAAGGCGCGCGCCTCGTCGAACGCGCGCGCGACCGAACGTGGGTCGGCCACGTCGCAGACCGCGTGCGCGGCCGCATCGCCGCCGCTCACGGCGCGAACCTCTCCCGCCACGCGTTCGACCTCGGCCGCCGTGCGCGCGACGACGAAGAGGCGTGCGCCCTCACTCGCGAAGGCGAGCGCCACCGCGCGGCCGATGCCACGCCCGCCACCCGTCACGAAAGCTGTCCTGCCCGCAAGTTTCATAAGTGATGAGTGATGAGTGATGTGTGATGTGTGATGAGAAGGAAGCAGGTGCCTTGTCTTCTCTTATCACCTGTCACTCATCACTTCCTGTTGAGGAAGGCGCGGACGCGTTCGCGCGCATCGCGCGATTGGACGCACTGGAGTTGCGCCTCGGTCTCGTACTGGAGCATGCGCTCAAGGCTCTCGTGTTCGCTCATGTAGACGGCGCGCTTGGCCGCAGCGATGGAGGCTTGCGGCGCGTCGCGCAGTCGCTCCGCGAGGCGGCGCGTCTCGGCGGCGAGCGCGGCGTCGGCGACGACGCGGTTGACGAGATTGAGTTCGAGCGCGCGGCGTGCGTCCACGGCGTCGCCGAGAAAGAACATCTCGCAGGCGATGTTCGACGGCACGGCGCGCGGCAGAAAGAACGAGCCGCCCCAGTCGGGGTGCAGCCCGACCTTCACGAACGACTGGCTGAAGGTTGCCGACTCGGACGCTACCCGCATGTCGCACGCGAGCGCGAGGTTGAAGCCCGCGCCGTAGGCCGGGCCGTTGATCGAGGCGATAACGGGCTTGAGCATCTGCCGGATGGCCGTCAGCACACGACGCCCCGCGCCGAGCAGTCGCTTGAACTCTTCCATGTCGCCCGCGTCCATCAACTCGCCCATGCGTTGCACGTCCGCGCCCGTCGAGAAGGCACGCCCCGCGCCCGTCAACACGACGACGCGCACCTCCGGGTCGCTGCCCGCGTGCTCCAAAGACTCGGCCAGATCGCGCCGCATGTGTCCGGCGAACGCGTTCAGCTTCTCCGGCCGATTCAGCGTGATCGTCGCGATTCCGCTCTCGAAATCAACCTTGATGTTTTCGTACATAGCTGTTGGTTAATAGTGAATAGTTGTCGGGTGTTGTCTATCCGCTGTCATAACTCAAGCTGAACGATGCGCGACTACGCCCATTCACTATTTACCCTTAAACACAGGCTTGCGCTTCTCGACGTAGGCGCTCAGACCCTCGCGCGCGTCTTCGGATTGGAAGAGTTGCTGTTGCAATTCGCGCTCTAAGGCGAGCCCATACTCGAAGGGAATTTCCGCGCCGGACTGGACGCTGCGCTTGATGCGGCCGACGGCGAGCGCGGCCTTGTCGGGCGCGGTGAACCGCCGCGCGTAGGTTAAGACCTGTTCGAGAAAGTCGGCGGCCGTCTCGGTCTCGAAGACGTGATTGACGAGGCCGAGTTCCGCCCCGCGCTCGAAGTCGAACAACTCGCCCGCCGCCATGAGTTCAATCGCGCGCGACTTGCCGACGACGCGGACGAGACGCTGCGTGCCGCCCGTCCCCGGCAGCACGCCCAGAGATACTTCGGGCAGTCCCATCTTGCCCGCGCCTTTGCGCGCAACGCGGATGTCTGCGGCAAGCGCGACTTCGAGCCCGCCGCCGACGCAGTGACCGTTCATCGCCGCGATGACGAGCTTGGGTGTCTGTTCAAGTCGCGAAAGCGTCTCGTTGGCGTGGAGACAGAAGAAGTATTTGAAGGAGGGCGTCATCTCCGTCAACATGCGTATGTTCGCGCCCGCGCAGAAGAACTGTTCGCCTCGGCCCGTGATGACGATGACGTTGACCGCATCGTCCATCCGCGCGCGCAGTATGGCGCGGTCAAGCTCCTGCATCATCTCGTAGGTGTACGTGTTCGCGGGCGGATCGTCGAGCGTGACGAGGGCGACGCCGTCCTTCGCCTCGTACCGGACGAGTTCGGTTCCCGCCCCGCCTTCTGACGCCCCCGCAGGCTTCGCTTCCGCCATCGGTTTCTAACTCCGTGAAGAATGATTTTTAAGTGCGTCGAAATGACGAGGCCAATGATGGCCGTCCCACCGACGCGAGTCAAGCGCGCCCATCTTCGCGCGCCAGCGTGCGGCGGCCGCACAGGTCGCGTTCAGGCTTGACAGGCGGCGTGCGGCGCACTTAGGTTTGACGCGTCCCGCCAGACGTGGAGGCGCATCCGTTCTGGTGAGCGGCGCGGTCTTCAAAACCGTCCGCGCGTCTGTGAGAGCAGACGTGGGTGGGTTCGATTCCCACACGCCTCCGCCACAAAAAGGATGAAGGATGAGGGATGAAGGATGAAAAAATTCCTTCGCCTTCACACCGCCGCTTTCATCCTTCATCCTTACGAGTCTCCATTCTTATCTCCTATGCGTGAGTGGATCGCTTTGAACATGACGCCGGGCGTGGGGCCGCGCGCGGCCGCGCGCTTGCTTGAGAGGTTCGGGTCGGCCGAGGCCGTCTTCGGTGCGCTCCGCTCCGAGCTTGAGCGGATGCGACTGCGACCCGAGGCAATCGAGTCCATCGCGCTGCGCGATATGCACGCGGCGGCAGAGGCCGAGCTTGAGCGCGTGCGCGAGATTCCGGGCGCGGAGGTCTTAGTCCTTGACGACGGCGCGTACCCGGCTTTGCTGCGCGAGATTCCAGACCCGCCGCTCACGCTCTACGTGCGTGGCGAGTGGCGCGAATGTCTCGACGCGCCGTGCGTCGGCATCGTGGGGTCGCGCCGCTGCTCGACCTACGGGCAGAACGTGGCGCATGCTCTCTCGCGCGAATTGGCATCGCGCGGTGTGACAATCATCTCGGGACTGGCGCGCGGCATTGATGCGGCGGCGCATCGAGGCGCGCTCGAAGCGTGTGGCCGCACGGTCGCGGTGCTCGGCACGGGCATTGACGAAGTCTATCCGCGCGACCATCTGCGGCTCGCCGCTGAAATACTTGAGCGGGGCGGCGCGCTCGTCACGCAGTTCCCGTTAAGCACGCCGCCCGTGGCGGAGAACTTTCCATATCGCAACCGCATCATCAGCGGGCTGAGCTTGGGAGTCGTGGTGGTGGAAGCCGCCGAGAATAGTGGCTCGCTCATCACCGCGCGGCTCGCGTTGGAGCAGGGGCGCGAGGTCTATGCGGTTCCGGGCAACATCACTTCGCGCAACTCCTTCGGCACGAACTTTCTCATCAAGGGCGCGGGCGCGAAGCTCATACAGGTGTGGCAGGACGTGGTCGCGGAGTTCCCGCCCAGTATCGCCGCAGCGATTCTCCCGCCCGAGGTGAAGAAGAAGAAAGGCGACGACGCTTCCATGCAGTCGCGCGAGCCCGTTGACCTTTCGGAGTCAGAACGCGCCGTTTTCAAACTCGTTCCCGTGGACGAGCATGCGCACATAGACGCGCTGGCCGAAGCGACGGGGCTCCCCGTGGCAGAGTTGTCGGCCGTCCTGCTCGGGCTTGAGATGCGCGAGCTTATAAGACAACTCCCCGGCCGCTGTTTCGTCAGGCGACTTTGAGCGACGAGTAAATTTCCTCTACACGCGTGCGTGCTTCCAGCGCGGCTTGCCTTATAATGCGGCGACGCCGCGACTTCGAGTTTTTTTAGCGGGCGCACGCGAAGCGGAAGGAGCGAACGGGAGTTGAACACAGACGCCGGGTCAATCAGGGTCAACATCTTCAACCAGACCTACAGCCTCCGCTCCGCGAGCGGCGACGGCGACCGCGTCGAGCGTGTCGCGCGGCTCGTTGACGAACGCATGCACGCCGTCGCTTCGGGGCTCGCCGTTCACGACGTGGCGAAGGTCGCAGTGCTCACCGCGCTCAACCTCGCCGACGAGTTGGAAGGGCTCAAGAGTTTCTACGAGACGGAGCTGCGCGAGATAATCGCGCGCGCGCGTGAAGAGGATGAGCCGCAGGCGCACGCCGCGTCCGACTCTGATTCGACGCAAGAGAGATTCGAGCAGCCGCCAGCTTCGTTCGACGCGCCGACCGGGGACGAGGCCAAAAGCGTTGCGGCCTCTGACGAGCAGTCGTGGTTCGAGGCCATCTTTGAGACGGACGCGCCTTCCAAGTCGAGCGAAGAGAGGTTGAGCAGTCAAGTCTCTTCGCGTCTGCGCAGTCAGGTCTCGGCGCGACTGCGCCGATTGCGCCAGCCCTCGCCCGGCAATTCCATCACGGAAGGCGAGGGCGGCGAGCATCAGTCCTGACCGCCTTTCGACCTCGCCGCACGCACGACGGCTTCGATCACGTGCGCAAGATTTAAGACTCTTGCCGTTCACACTTCGACCTGCGAAAGTTCTTCGCTTGAGAAAAGGAGCTTGCCTGATGAGACTCTTCAAATACTGTGTTGCCTTCGCCGTGTTACTCGTCGCCGTATCGCCCGCGCTGGCCGACGTTGCGCTGCCCGGAAAAGAGCGGGTGCGTCGCAACGACGAGATCAGGGGAGACTTGCCCTATTCGCAGATGACGATTGAGAGCGTCGAGGGCTTACGCGAGGTGCGTCTGCAAATACCGCGCTCGCAGTTCGCGCGGATGAGCGCGGTGGCGGGCATCGTACAGGATGACGCGGGAGTCGCGCAGGCCGGTACGCTCAAGAACGCGGGCACGGTCATCGCGGGACTCTTCCTCTCGCTCGCGGTCGTGTTGACGGGGTTGCTTCTGGTGCGCTCGCGCCGACGCGTCGCGGTCGGGCGCGCGGCCGTCGCACTGCTGGTCTGCGTATGTGCGGCCGCTGTCGCTGCAGTCGCGGCTTACGCCAACGCTGCGCCGCCCGTGGGCTGGCGCGCGCAAGACCCCGGCACGCTCCTCAAGGCGGTCTCGGGCAAGTCGCTGACGGGCTCGATTCGCATCGAGGTCGTCGAGGAGGGGAGTGGAATCAAGCTGCTCATCCCCGCGAAGTCACACGCGGGCGAGGAAGAGGAGTAGAAGGTTGCAGAGCGCGGCTGACATCGGCGCGGTGTGTGCGCGTGGAGGCGCGACGCTTGGCGGCGCGGCTTCGACTGAAGCGGCGTCGTCGGCACGCGTCTTCGCCGTTGCGTGCACGTGCGTGTTGGTCGCGGCGGGGGCGCTCGCGGGGTGGGCACCGTTCGGGCTCTCGGTCGCGACCGTCTTTCTCTTCGCGGGGCCGCACAACTGGTCGGAACTACGCTACTTCATCACACGTCTGCCCGTGCGCCTCGGTCGCTCGCGTATCTTCTTCGGGACGGCGGCGGCGGGCGTCGTCGCGTTGACGGCCTCTTACGCTGCGCTCTCGTTTGCGCCGGGCGCGGGCGCGTGGGGCGAAGACGGTTGGTACTTCTCGACCGCCATGTGGAACAGCGCGGCGGTCGCATGGATGGTGGCGCTCGTGATGTTGCGTGGGCGGCAGACGCCACGGCGCGATTGGGGATGGGCGCTGCCCGTGGGCTGTGCGCTCATCGGTTTGAACTGGCTTGCACCGCAAGTGTTCGCGCTTGCGCTCGTCTACCTCCACCCGCTCGTCGCGCTCTGGTTTCTCGACCGGCAGTTGCGTCGCACGCGCCGCAGTTGGAGCCGAGCCTATCGCGTGTGCCTCGCGCTCCTGCCGCTCGCGCTCGGCGTTCTCTGGTGGCGACTCGCCGCCTCTGCGTCGCTTCCGGAAGACGGCGCGCTCGCGCTGCGCATCGTAAGGCACGCAGGCGCAGGTATAGTGCCCGGCATCTCTTCGCACCTGCTCGTCTCGACACACGTGTTTCTTGAGACGTTGCACTACGGCGTCTGGCTCGTGGGCGTGCCCGTGGTCGCGGGGGCGGGGCTCGCGCCGTGGCGCTTCCGCTCGATCCCGCTTGTGAGACATAGGGAAGGCTGGCCCCGCTTGATAGGCGCGCTGCTGGTCGCGGGCGCGGTCGTGGTCGTGGTGCTGTGGGTCTGTTTCCTCGCCGACTATGCGACGACGCGCGACGTGTACTTCACCGTCGCGATGGCGCACGTGCTGGCCGAGGTGCCGTTCCTGCTGCGGATGGTCTGAGGCTGTCGCTGCATGAGTCGAAAGGCATGAGCAACGCAGACCTCTGGCGCTTTCTCCTTCTCGGCTATCTCTTCACGGTCGCAGTCGAGACGCCCATCCTCGTCCTCTTTCTCTCGCCACGCCACACGCTGCGGCGCAAGCTCTTCGCGGGTTTCTGGCTCACGGCCTGCACATACCCGGTCGTCGTCCTTGTCCTCCCGATTCTATTCGAGGGCGCTTCGCGCGCCGCATACCTCGCCGTCGCTGAGACGTTCGCGCCGCTCGCCGAGTGCGCGCTCTTCCATCTCGCGTTCGGCGAGAAGGAGAGCATCGCACGGCGCTCGACGTGGCGCGACTTCGCGGTCGTCACGGCGGCCAACCTTCTCTCTTTTCTCGCGGGCGAGGTCGCTACGGCTCACGGCTGGTTCGGGCTGTTTCGCTGAAGCGCGCACGCGGGGTTAGAATGTCGGCACGCCGTTTAATCAAACAAGGGGGAAGTGATGAGCCGTCTGTTTTCTGCTTTCAGCCTGCGGGGCATCGAGTTTCGCAACCGCGTCTTCGTGTCGCCGATGTGCCAGTATTCGAGCCGCGAAGGGATGCCCAACGACTGGCACATGGTTCATCTGGGGAGCCGTGCGGTCGGGGGCGCTGCGCTCGTCTGCGTCGAGGCAACGGGCGTCTCGCCCGAGGGACGCATCTCGCCGGGCGACTCGGGGCTCTGGTCTGAAGCGCACGCGCGTGCGTTCGCGCCCATCGCCGCCTTCATCAAGTCGCAGGGCGCACGCGCAGGCATTCAACTCGCGCACGCGGGGCGCAAGGCTTCGACCGACGTACCGTGGCGCGGCGGCAAGCCCTTGAATGAAGAGCAGGGCGCGTGGCAGACGCTTGCGCCGAGCGCCGTGCCCTTCGGCGACTGGCCCGCGCCGAAGGAGATGACGCGCGAAGACATGCAAGAGGTCGCAAGTCAGTTCGTCGCCTCGACGCGGCTTGCGCTCGATGCGGGCTTCGAGGTTATTGAGCTGCACATGGCGCACGGCTACCTCCTGAACGAGTTCCTCTCGCCTCTCTCGAATCGCCGCGAGGACGAGTTCGGCGGAAGCCTTGAGAACCGCGCGCGCTTTCCCTTGATGGTGACCGGGGCGGTGCGCGAGGTGTGGCCGCAAAGCCTGCCGCTCTTCGCGCGCATCTCCGCGACCGACTGGGTCGAAGGCGGATGGGACATCGAGCAGTCAGTTCAACTCTCGCGCTGGTTGCAACAACGCGGCGTTGATTTGATTGACTGTTCGAGCGGCGGATTAGTCCCCGGCGCGCGCATCCCCGTCGCGCCCGGCTATCAGGTCGGCTTCGCTGAGAGGATAAGAAAGGATGTAGGCATTGCCACGGGCGCGGTCGGCCTCATCACCGAGCCCGAGCAGGCCGAAGAGATCATCGCCGGGGCCCAAGCAGATGTCGTCTTCCTCGCACGCGCCGAACTGCGCGACCCCTACTGGCCGCTCCACGCCGCACGCAGCCTCGGTGACGAAGCGCCATGGCCCGTCCAGTATGGTCGCGCCGTGAGTTAACGCTTTAGCGCCAGCCGACCGAACCGCGCACCGATTCGATGAGTTTGATGGGGTCGTAGCCGACGCCGTCCTTGAAGACCGTCTCAACCTTTTCGATGTCGGCGATGTTGACGGATGGGTCGCCGCGCAGGACGATGAGGTCTGCAAGCTTGCCCGTGGCGATTGAGCCGACGGTGTCCGCCTCGCCTAGATACTCGGCGGCGTTGAGGGTGCTGATGCGGAGTGCTTCGAGCGGAGTGAAGCCGGCTTCGACCAGAAGCTCGACCTCGCGCTGGCTTGCGAAGCCCGCGAGCGCGCCGCCGTTGCCGGTCGGGTCTGTGCCTGCCATCAAGCGGCCTCCGGCGCGAACGAACGCAAGCTCAAACTGCATCTCTTTCTTCAAAGCTTCGGGCCACGGCGAGTCCTTGCGCTCGGCGGCGCGCGCGCGTGAGACGAGATACTGCGTGCGTGCTTCGGGCGTGAGCGCGTCGAGCATGCGCTGTTGCAGCGGCGGGCGGTCGGGCAGAAACGCCTCGAAGACCGGAAGCGTCGAGGTGACGGCGACCTTGCGCGCGACGAGGTCGCGTATCAACTCGCGGACGGGCGCTGACGAGATGTCGAGCTTCGTCAAATTCGTCACCGTCTCGTTCTGCGGCGGGCACACGTCAGGCTTCTTGCCGGGAAGGAACTCGGTGTCTACGAAGATGCCGTGTTCAAGATTATCAATGCCGAGCGCGGCGGCTTCGCGAAAGCCTACGGCGCAGAGATGACCCGTCACCTTGATGCCGCGCTTATGTGCCTCTTCAATGGCCGCGCCCAACTCGGCGCGCGTGATGTACATGTAAGCCTTGAAGGATGTGACGCCTTCGTCGGCCCACTGGTTGACCATGCGGCGCGCATCGTCGGGGCCGGTGAGGACGTGGAACTGCGTGGCGAAGCTGCCCTTGCCATCCAGATACGGGCCGGTGATGTGAACGCGCGGGCCGGGGATGCGGCCAGAGTCAATCATCTTTTTGATGTTGAGGTCTGTGTAAGGCTCGACGCTCCCGGCGGTGCGTAAAGAGGTGACCCCGCAGGCGAGGTAGAGACGTGGGAAGCTCCAGCCCATCTCGTTGAAGAGCGCGAGTCGCCCCGTCGGGTAGAACATGTGCTCGTGCATCAGGACGAGTCCGGGGATGACGCTCCTGCCGGTCAGGTCTAAGACCTTCGCGCCTTCGGGAATCCGTGCGGCAGAGGCGGGGCCGACCCACTGAATCTTACCCGCCGAGATGATGATGGTCTGGTCTGCGACCGCGCTCGCGCCCGTCCCGTCAATCACGCGGACGTGGGTGAGCGCGACCGTGTCGGCGTCAACGCTCACGAACTCGCGCGCCTCCTGCGAGAGCGTCGCGCGGTTCTGCGTCAATGCGCTACTACCCGCGACGAGCAACAGGCACAGGCCGAGCATGATGCTTCTCATCTTCTCTCTCCTCCGGAGTTTCGGGCCGCTGGCGGTTTCGTAAAAGCTGAGGGCCGCGCAATAATAGCAGCATCCGCGAAGAAGCGTTCTCGAATTTCACAGGTTGGAAACGGAGGGAGCGATGCGTCTGAGAAAGAGTCTCTTCACTGTTGTGCTGTCGGCGTGGTTGGTCATGCTGTCCGTGCCGGTGCGCACGCGCGCGCAGCGCACGCAGAAGCCGCCGCTGCACGCGAGGCACTGGATGGCGATCACGGGCAAGCCTTTGGCCGCGACGGCCGGGGCGATGATCTTTCAGAAGGGAGGCAACGCCGTTGATGCCGCGTGCGCAATGATTGCCGCCACCTCGACGATGTGGGACACGCTCTCGTGGGGCGGCGAGACGCAGGCGCTCATCTACAACCCGCATACGGGCAAGGTCATCGGCATCAACGCGCTCGGCGTTGCGCCGACGGGTGCGACCGCCGAGTTTTATAAATCGAAGGGGATGAAGTATCCGCCCGAGTACGGCCCGCTCGCAGCCGTCACGCCGGGCACGCCGGGCGGCATACTGACGATGCTCGCCGAGTACGGCAAGCTTAGTTTGAAGGACGTGCTTGAGCCCTCGATTCAGATGGCCGACGGCTTCGCAATCGAAGCGCAGCTTGCGAACACCATCGAGCGCGAGAAGAAGTGGCTCAAGCAGTGGCGCTACTCGCGCGCCGTGATGCTCACGCACGCAGGAGCGCGACGCGAAGCTCCCGAGCCGGGCGAAGTCTTCAAGCAGCCCGACCTCGCCGCGACCCTGCGCAAACTGGTCGAGGCGGAACAGAAGGCGCTCGCCGCCGGAAAGAGCAGGAAGGAGGCCATCTACTCGGCTTATGAACGCTTCTATCGCGGCGACATCGCGCAGGAGATTGCGCGCGGCACGCAGGAAGAGGGCGGGCTCATCACCACGCAAGACCTCGCCAACTGGAAGGTGAGAATCGAAGAGCCGGTGAAGACAAACTACAAGGGCGTTGAGGTCTACAAGCTCACGGATTGGACGCAGGGGCCCGCCATGCTTCAGGCGCTCAACATTCTTGAGAACTTCGACTTGAAGGAGATGGGCTACAACAGCGCGCGCTACATCAACACCATCTATCAAGCGATGAACATGGCGTTCGCCGACCGCGACTTCTACTACGGCGACCCGTACTTCCCTCCCGACGAGCCGATTGCGGGGCTGCTCTCGAAGGAGTACGCCAAACAGCGCGCCGCGAAGATGAACCAGCAGCGCAACGACCCGTCGGTCGCGCCCGGCGATCCTTACCCGTTTCAGGGTCAGACCAACCCGTACCGCTCTCTCCTCGACAAGTGGGACACGCGCCCGACCGCAAGCCCCGCCACACCGCCACCCACGAATCAAGACACGGTGCGCCCGCCCGCTCAAGTCTCAACGCTTGAGCCTTCGCCGGTTGAGTCTGCGACACTTCAAACGCCCGCGCAGTCTTCCGACGCGGAGTTCATGCGCGCGTTCTACTCGGGCACGACTTCGGTCGAGGCGGCCGACGAAGAGGGTTGGGTCGTCTCGGTGACGCCGAGCGGCGGGTGGGTTCCGGCGGTCATCGCGGGTCACACGGGCGTGGGCCTCAGCCAGCGCGCGCAGAGCTTCGTGACTGACGCTTCAGAGGGCCCCTTCAACGTCATCGAGCCGGGCAAGCATCCACGCGTCACGCTCACGCCCACACTCGCGCTCAAGGGCGGCAAGCCCTACCTCGCCTTCGCCGTGCAGGGCGGCGACAGTCAGGATCAGAACCTCCTCCAGTTCTTTCTCGACATCGTCGAGTTCGGCATGACGGTGCAGGAGGCGACCGAAGCGCCCAATATCAACAGCTTCCAGATGCACAGCTCCTTCGGCGCGCACGAGACGCGCCCCGGTCGCATCCTGCTCGCCGAGGCGATGCCGCCGTGGGTGCGCACCGAGCTTCGACGCATGGGCTATGATTTGACTTACGAGGAGCGAACTTCCGGGCCCATCAACGCTATCCTTCTCGACCAGGCGCACGCAACGATGTGGGGAGGGTCGAGCAATCACGGCGAGGATTACGGCATCGCTTGGTAGAGCCTGAGCTCGATTGCCAATCGTTATAAATCGTCAGTTTTACAGCGGAAAAGGGGGCGAACCGGGCGAGCCGGGGCGCTCCCTTTTGCATCTAAGTTGGAGCCGGGTTTGCATTTTCGGTGGGAAATAGAGAATAGTAGAAAAAGGTTAACCAGACGCTCGCGCCCGTTGTTGTCCGACGCTAGGCGGCACCGCCGCAAGCTGCGGCCTGAGCAGCACACGGCCCTTTTGAGGGGCGCGACTTTTTAATAAAGGAAGAATTAATGGCGAAGAATTTGGTCGTGGTGGAGTCGCCCGCGAAGGCGAAGACCATCGGAAAATATCTCGGGCCCGACTATCGCGTGATGGCCTCCATCGGCCACATCAAGGACTTGCCGTCGAAGGGGCTCGGCGTAGACGTGCAGAACAATTTTGAGCCGACCTACGAAGTCATCCCCGACACCAAGAAGCGCAACAACCGCAAGGTCATCTCCGAGCTGAAGAGCGCGGCCAAAGAGGCCGAGGCCATCTATCTCGCCGCCGACCCCGACCGCGAGGGCGAAGCCATCTGCCAGCATCTCGCTGAAGAGATTGTCCCCAAGCGTCCGAAGAAGCCGCACTTCCGCGTGATGTTCAACGAGATTACGAAGCGAGCGGTGCAGGAGGCTTTCAAGGAGCCCAAACAGATTGACGAGAACCTCGTCAACGCGCAGCAGGCTCGCCGCGTGCTCGACCGGCTCGTCGGCTACAAAGTCTCGCCGCTTCTGTGCCGCACCATCGGCGGCCGTCTCTCCGCCGGGCGCGTGCAATCGGTGGCGCTGCGCATGGTCGTCGAGCGTGAACGCGAGATAGAGAAGTTCATCAAGACGGAATACTGGACAATCGCCGCGAACCTCTCGGCCATCTCGCCGCCCGCCTTCGACGCGCGGCTCGTCAAGGTTGGTGAGCTTTCGGTCAAGACCTCGAACTTCGATCAGGAAGTTAAGAAGAGCGAGATTCTCGTCGGCGACGAGGCGACGGCGCGCGCGATTGTCGAAGAGGCCCAGACGCAGCAGTTCGTCGTCGCGGACGTGGCGACGAAGGAGCGACGACGCAACCCCGTCCCCGCCTTCATCACCTCGAAGCTTCAGCAGGAGGCCGCGCGCAAGCTCGGCTTCCCCGTGAAGAAGACGATGATGGTCGCGCAGAAGCTCTACGAAGGCGTCGAGCTTGGCGCTGCGGAAGACTCGGTCGGTCTCATCACATACATGCGCACCGATTCGACGCGCGTCTCCGAAGCGGCGCTCGCCGAAGCGCGCGACTTCATCACGACGCAGTACGGCGCGGCCTACCTGCCCGAGAAGGCGATTCATTATCGCTCGAAGAAGGACGCGCAGGACGCGCACGAGGCCATTCGCCCGACCGACGTTGCGCGCACGCCCGACGCGGTCGCGCGCTTTCTCGGCAAGGACGAGTTGAAGCTCTATCGTCTCATCTGGCAACGCTTCGTCGCGTCGCAGATGAACCCGGCGGTCTTCGACCAGACGACGATTGAAATCGGGGCCGGTCGTTTCCTCTTCCGCGCCACCGGGTCGGTCTTGAAGTTCGACGGCTTCCTTAAAGTCTACGAAGAGGGGCGCGACGAGAAGGTCGAAGACGATGAAGAGGCCGCGCGCAAACTCCCGCTGGTCGAGGCGGGCGAGAATCTAAAACTCAACGGCGTCGCGCCCGAGCAGCACTTCACCGAGCCGCCGCCGCGCTACACCGAAGCGACGCTTGTCAAGGCGCTCGAAGAGAAGGGCATCGGTCGTCCTTCGACCTACGCGGCCATCATGACGACGATTCAGGATCGCGAGTACGTCGAGCGCGTCGAGAGTCGCTTTCATCCGACCGCGCTCGGCATGACCGTCAACGACCTTCTCGTCGAGGGCGGCTTCAACGACCTCTTCAACGAGTCTTACACGGCGCGCATGGAGGAGGAGCTTGACGAGATAGGTGAAGGGAAGCTCAAGTGGACGGACGCGCTTCACGAATTCTACGAGAAGTTCGCGCGTGACCTCAAAGCCTTCGAAACCTACGTCAAGGGGCGCAAGCAGCAGGCTATCCCGACCGACGAGATTTGCGAGAACTGCTCGTCACCAATGGTCATCAAGCTGGGCCGCTTCGGACAGTTCCTCGCCTGCTCGAACTATCCCGAGTGCCGCACAACGCGCGAAGTGTCGAAGCCGACGAACGCGGACGGCGAAGGGGCGACGGCTAAAGCTGCGGCGGGCGCTGACGGCGAGACCGTCGAAGAGACTTGCGAGTTGTGCGGCAAGCCGTTGGCGATGAAGCGCGGACGCTTCGGCCCGTTCCTCGGCTGCACGGGCTATCCCGAGTGCCGCAACATACGCCGCGTGAGCAAGAAGACCGGCGCGGTCGCGCCCGCGCCCGTTCCCATCGAAGGCGAGACGTGTCCCGTTGACGGCGCGCAGCTCGTCCGACGCCACGGCCCTTACGGCGAGTTCGTCTCGTGCGCGAACTATCCCACGTGCAAGTACATCAAGCGCGAGACGACCGGCGTGGCCTGCCCGCGTCCGGGCTGTCGCGGCGAGATCGTGGTGAAGAAGTCGAAGCGCGGTAAATATTTTTACGGCTGCTCGGAGTATCCGAAGTGCGACGCAGTCTACTGGGACAAGCCCGTCAACGAGCCTTGCCCGCAATGCAACGCGCCCTTCATGCTTGAGAAGACGACGAAGAAGGGCACGACGCGCTCGTGCGTGCGTGAAGAGTGCGGCCACAAGGAGGAGGTGACGGCGACGGCCACGCCGACGCCCGCCGCGAGCCGCGCCGGCAGCGAAGGGCGAGCCGTGAGCTAAGGTGAATTAAAGTCAACTGACGGAGGGCGGGCCTTAAGATGCCCGCCCTCCGTTTGTCTTTTCACGCCCGACACTTTAAATTCCATCCACACTGTGGGAATGCCTTCCGGGCGATTACGGCGGCGCGACCGTCAAGAAACTTTTACAGGAGACTCCGCTCCGAATGATGTCAAGACATCGTAACGCGGCGCTATTGTGCGCGCTGCTGCTCTTCGCAAATCTTCCCGCGTCGGCGCGGCAGACTGTGCCTGCGCCGCGAAACACTCCGGCGCAGACTCCCGCGCCGGACGCCGCGCGCCCCGCCGCACGTCCTACGCCCGACCCGAACGACCCCGTTCAGCGCATACGCGACGAGGCGCTCAACCGCTCGCAGGTGATGCAGACGCTCGATCACTTGACGAACGTTATCGGGCCGCGACTGACGGGCTCGCCCGGCATGCGGCGCGCGAACGAGTGGACGCGCGACCGGCTCAACGAGTGGGGCTTGCAGAACGCGCACCTCGAACCGTGGGGCACGTTCGGGCGCGGGTGGTCGCTCAAGCGCTTCTCGGCCGAAGCGGTCGAGCCGCAAGTATTCCCGCTCGTCGCATACCCGAAGGCTTGGTCGCCTGCGACCTCGGGGCCGCTGACGGCCGAGGTCGTCTACATCAACGCGAAGAACGACGAGGAGCTTCAAAAGTTCAAGGGGCAGCTTCGCGGCAAGGTCGTTCTCAACGGCGCGGTGCGCGATCCTGCTGCGCACTTCGAGCCCGAAGGGACGCGCGAGACCGAGAAGACGCTGCTCGAACTCGCCAACGCGCCCGACCCCGCCACGCTGCCGCCCCGCGCGCGCGCGACGGCCGAGGCTCGCGCCATCACGCGCTTCAACTCGCAGAAGTTCAACTTCTATCAGGACGAAGGCGCGGCGCTCGTCGTTGACCCGAGCCGCGCTGGCGACGGCGGCAACATCTTCGTCCAACAGGCAACGGTGCCGCAGCCGCTGCCCACAGACCCGCGTGCGCTTCAGGCGCTTCTCAACCGCGACCCCGACGCTCCGCGCCAGGTGCGCGCATGGGATAAGGACGCGCCGAAGTTCGCGCCGCAGGTCGTGCTTGCAATCGAGAACTACAACCGCCTCGCGCGAATGGCGGAGGCGGGCGAGCACGTGCGCGTCACGATCAATCTCGACGCGCAGTTTCTCGAACAGGACTTGACCGCATACAACACGGTCGCAGAGATACCGGGCAGCGACTTGAAAGACGAAGTCGTCATGCTCGGCGGTCACATGGATTCGTGGCACGGCGGCACGGGCGCGACCGACAACGGCGCGGGCGTCGCCGTTGCGATGGAGGCCGTCCGCATCATCAAGGCGCTCGGGCTCCAACCGCGCCGTACCATTCGCATCGCGCTCTGGAGCGGCGAGGAGCAGGGACTGCTCGGCTCGCGCGGATACGTCGAGCAGCACTTCGGAAAGCTTGAGACACCGCGCCCCACTCCGCAAACGACGCCTCCGGGCGCGGCCGAAGGTCAGCCGGTGGCGACGGCTACTCCGCAGCCCACACCGCGCGCGCGGCTTACGACGAAGCCGGAGTACGAGAAGTTCTCCGCCTACTTCAACCTCGACAACGGCACGGGGCGCATACGTGGCATCTACATGCAGGGCAACGAATCGGTGCGCACGCTCTTTCGCAACTGGCTCGCGCCCTTCTCCGACCTCGGCGCGCAGACCTTGACGCTTGCCAACACGGGCAGCACCGACCACGTTTCCTTCAGCGACATCGGCCTGCCCGGCTTCCAGTTCATACAGGACACGGTCGAGTACAACACGCGCACGCACCACTCGACTGAGGACACATACGAACGCATACAGGCCGACGACGTGAAGCAGGCCGCCGCCATCATGGCCGCCTTCGTCTACCAGACGGCGATGCTCGACCAGAAGTTGCCGCGCAAGCCCGCGCCGGGTCGTTGAAGTGAGAAGACAGGAGACCCATCAAGTAATGACGAGACGCAACGCAGCCGCCGCGCTGCTCCTCTTCGCGCTGCTGTCGCCGACTCTCAACGCTACCCAAGCGCGGCAGACGACGACACCCGCCGCAACGCAGCCACAGGCGCAAGCGACGCCCACGCCCGATGTCATCGAGCGCATCAAGGACGAAGGGCTCAACCGCTCGCAGTTGATGCGCACGCTCGAATATCTGACAGACGTGATAGGGCCGCGACTGACAGGCTCGCCCGCGCTCAAGCGCGCCAACAACTGGACGCGCGACCGGCTCAACGAATGGGGCTTGCAGAACGCGCATCTCGAACCGTGGGGGCCGTTCGGGCGTGGCTGGACGCTCAAGCGTTTCTCAGCCGAGGTGGTTGAGCCGCAGGCGTTCCCACTTCTCGCGTACCCGCGCGCGTGGTCGCCGGGGCTCGATGCGCCGCTCACGGCCGACGTGGTCATCGTCGAAGCGAAGAACGAAGAGGAGTTGCAGAAGTACAAGGGACAGCTCAAAGGCAAGATCGTGCTTGCAGGCACCGAGCGCGAGTTGAAGCCGCGCTTCGAGCCCACGGCGACGCGTCTGGACGATAAGCAGTTGCTCGAACTCGCCAACGCGCCCGACCCCGCACTGCTGCCGCGACTGCGGCAACGCGAGCGCACGCCCGAGCAGGTTGCCGCCGCACGCTTCAACGACCGCAAGACGCAGTTCTACTACGAAGAGGGCGTCGCGCTTCTCGTCGGGTCGAGTCCGGCGGGCGACGGCGGCATGCTTCAGTTCGTTCAGTCGGCTTCCGTGCCACAACCCTTCGATACGCCCTTCGACAAGCGCAAAGGCCCTTGGGACAAAGACGTGCCCAAACTCATCCCGCAGATCGCGCTCTCGAACGACCACTACAACCGTCTCGCGCGCATGCTCCGGCAGGGCGAGAAGGTGAGGTTGAGCGTCAACCTACAGGTCGAGTTCGACGACACCGACCCGATGAGCTACAACACGGTCGCCGAGATTCCGGGCAGCGATTTGAAAGACGAGGTCGTCATGCTCGGCGCGCATCTCGACTCGTGGCACACCGCAACGGGAGCGACCGACAACGGCGTCGGCGTCTCGATCATGATGGAGGCAGTCCGCATTCTTAAAGCCGTCGGCGTCCAACCGCGCCGCACCATTCGCGTCGCGCTCTGGAGCGGTGAGGAGGAGGGACTGCTCGGCTCGCGCTTCTACGTCAAGGAACACTTCGGCCCTCTGCCCGCACCGGCTCCTTCGGCTGCGGGAGCGACTGCGCCCGACGCGGCCGCGGCGGCCGTTGCCGAGAAGACCGGTAAGACTCCGAAGAAGCGCGAAGCGCATGACGCGGCGTTGAAGACGAAGACACCCGTGCCCGCGCCAACGCCCACACCGCAGGTCGTAGCGAACGCAGTCGCGCAGCCGCCGCGTTTCAAGCCCGAGCATGACCGTTTGAATGTCTACTACAACGTGGACAGCGGCACGGGCGCGATACGCGGCATCTACCTGCAAGGCAACGAGGCGCTCCGCGCAACCTTCCGCCGCTGGCTGATGCCCTTCGCGCAGTTGAAGGTCGGGCAGAACACATACAGCGCCTCGACCGTCACGGCCTCGAACTCAAGCGGGTCTGACTTTCTCTCCTTCGATGCCGTGGGCTTGAACGGCCTCGACTTCCTTCAGGACGACCTCGAATACGAGACGCGCACGTGGCATTCAAGCCAAGACAACTATGACCGCGTCGTCCCCGAAGACGTGATGGAGGCCGCTGTCATCGTCGCCGCCTTCGTCTACAACTCCGCCATGATGGACACACGCCTCCCGCGCAAGCCCTTCAAAGCACCGGGGCAGTAATAAGAGTAGAGGATGGGGATAGAGGATGGGGGCCGGGTAAGACATCTGCTCTTACCCGGCCCCCATCCTCTACTCTGGTATGTGCGGTTGGAGCCCGTCGCCGCCTTCGTCGAAGGTGATACCGGCGGCGGCCTCTTCGGGGATGCGCTCCCAGCCTTCGGGCGTGTGGCGAAAGGTTTCGGCGTTGGCGCGGCGGAACGCGACGGCCCCGGCATCCCAGACGCGGCGCTCGACCTGTATGTGCGGGTGCTTGAGCCGTATGACGTTGAAGGAGTTGGACTCGCCGCGACCACGCGTCGAGGTGGCCGTGCCTGCCTGCACGTAGAGCGCGGAGTGGCCTTGAATCTTATATCGCTCGGCAGTGCGCCCCGTGTGCCCCACGTGCAGATGCCCCGCGAGCAGGAGGTCTGCGCCGCAGGAGGCGAGCGCCTCCATCGCCATCGACGCACGTCCCACTATCTCGCGCTCGTCCGCGCCGGGCGGCAAGTCGAAAGGGTGATGCGTGACGACGACTTTCACAATCTCTTCCGGGTACGCGCACAGACGCTCGCGAAGGCGCGCGACCTGACGCTCGTTGACGCGCCCATACTTGCGCGTCAACGAGCGCGCCGTGTTGACCCCCGCGACGACAATCTCATCATCTTCGTAAAACGGCTCAACGTCTTCAGAGACATATCGCCTGAACTTCTCCAACGGCCGCGCGAAGCGCGAGAGCACATCGTAGAGCGGCACGTCATGGTTGCCGGGAACAACCACCTGCGGCTTCGGCAAGAGGTCTAGAAACGCGCGCGCCTCCTTGAACTGCTGCGTGCGCGCACGCTGCGTCAGGTCGCCCGAGACAACGACCACCGACGGCCTCACTTCATTCACGGCCTCGGCCAGCGGCCCGACCACCGCCGCGTCTATGCGCCCGAAGTGCAGGTCTGAGAGATGAACAATCTTCTTCATAACTAAAGGAGTGTGAATCGTAAATTGCGACAAGAAAGAACTCCGGTTATTCTTATCACGGCTTACGATTCACGGTTCACGTCTCTTGAAACAATGACCTTCAGCGCGCCCGGCCGGACGCGGTAATGAAGCGGCGTCGTCATCACCGTGACCTCTCCGTCAGTAGCCACGGGCAGGCGCTTGGGACGGTGCGTCTCGACCCATATCTCCTGCGCGCAGAGCGCGTCGAAGTCGTGAGCCTGACGCAAACGTCCAAAGAGCGCGCTCACGGCAAGTCGCAGAAGCCCGAGCCTTCCCGTGCGTCGCGCAACGTAGAGACTCAAGTGGCCCGCATCAAGGCAGTCGCGTGCGCCTATCTGCAAGCTCTCCATCTGATACTCGTTGTTGCCGATGAAGACGAAGGGCGTCTTGCGTACTATCTGCCGACCGTCGGCGTCGAGCCGCACGTCGAGGAACGGATAGCGTCGCAGCACTGCGAGCGAAGCGCGCACGAAGGCAGACCACTTGCCGCTCCCTTCACGCTTCTGCAACTTCTCGCGCCGACGCACGATGCGCGGGTAGAGACCGAGGCTTGAGTTGTTGATGAAGACCTGCCCGTTGACCTCGCCCACATCCACACTCACGACGCGCCCTTCGCAGATGTTGCGCGCCGCCTCTTCGAGCGCGAGCGGGACGCGCAGGTCTTTGGCGAAGTGATTGAGCGTCCCCAACGGCAGCACGCCGAGCGGAAGTTCGGTGCCAGCGAGCGCGCCCGCCACCGTGCTGACAGTGCCGTCGCCGCCGCCCGCGACGACCGCACGCACGCCTTCCGAGAGCGCGCGCTGCGCAAGCTCCGTCATCTCCGCGCCGTCGCGTGCGACCGAGACGTGCGCTCGCACGCCGCAGGACGCGAAGGCTTTGACGACCGCGCTTGCAACAGCGTCGTCCTCTGAGCCGCCGCCCGCAGCGGCGTTGATGATGACCTCGATGCCTTCCGACATCGCGCTCAAAGAGAAAGCGGGCGGGCCCGCCGCCCTGGACGGCGGCCACCCGCCCGCTTGAAAGTTATCGTTGTCCGAACCGTAACGCGCCGCAAGCTCTCCATAGACCTTACGAAGCGCCGTGGCCTTCCGTCCCGCCCGCTGCCGCGCGCGCCGACGTTGCGCCCTCCTGACCCGAAGCGCCCTCCTTGATTGAGGACGCGGTCTGCGCGGTCGCCTGCGCCGTCTGCTGTTCGACGCGACTCCGCTGCGCGACCTCACGCTGCGTCGAGAGGTCAATGCCGATCAGGTTCTTGAGCTTGCTCAGGAGCGCCGGGACGACGACCGTCTGCGCCGTGCGCGAAAGCTCGTCAACGAAACGCTCGCCGAGTGTCGAAAGCTCATCCTGAAGCTTGTCGTATGCCTTCGTCTCCTTGAAGCGGTCAATCAGTCCCGGCCCCTTCGGCTCCTCTTCGGCCCCGGGCGCGGACGCCGAGGCGTAGGAGGTGAACCCCTGCGCTTGCTGCGTTGGCGGCGCGGGCGCGGCCTGATAGCCGCTGCTGTAGGAGGGGCGCGTCTCGGGCCCGACATCCTCGTTGTATTCGGCTGCGCTCGACCTGCCGAGCACAGGCTGCGCGGCGTAAGAGCGTGCGCCCTTCATCCCTCGGTCGAACCCGCTATCGATACGGTCTAAGGCGTCGTCATCTTCGTGGTCGTCGCCGTCGCCCTTGAAGGCTCCCATCACGCTGTAGCCGAGGAGCGCGCCGACGGCGAAAGCGCCGACGGTGAAGGGGACGGTGCGGCGTCTGTACTGCTCACGCCAGTCGAGCGTGTCGCTGATATTCTCTCTCACCTGCTGGTACTGGGTCACTACTGTATCCTTAATCTCCGTGACGGTTTGTGAAATGGATTCG
>JAVXWN010000239.1:0-22111 GCA_032230645.1 Acidobacteriota bacterium
GGCACCGACCGTCTGCGCGGGCAGGCGTTCTTCAACTTCAATGACGAGTCGTTGAACGCGCGCTCGCCCTTCGCCGCGACGCGCGCGCCCTATCAGGCTCGACGCTACGGCGGCAACATCTCGGGCCCGCTCTCGTCGAAGAAGGCTTCCTTCTTCCTCGACTTCGAGCGGCGCGAGACGGACGATAACAACGTGGTGCGCGCCGTCATCCTCGACTCCGCGCTCAATCCTTTCAACTTCAACCAGACGATACTCACGCCCGACCGCCGGACGACCTTCAGCCCGCGCCTCGACTATCAGATTAATTCGACCAACACGCTCGTCGCGCGCTACACCTTCGAGCGTGGGACGCGCGCAAGCGAGGGCGTCGGCGACTTCAACCTTCCGAGCCGCGCCTTCGATGTCGAGACAACGCAGCACACCGTCCAACTCACCGAGACGGCCATCATCAATCAGAAGGTCATCAACGAGACGCGCTTCCAGTATGAGCGCGAACGGCGTCGTCAGCAGGGCGGCACGCTCGCGCCGACCATCCGCGTGCTCGAAGCCTTCACGGGCGGCGGCGCGCAGGTCGGGCTCTCGTCGAACGAGCAGAATAACTTCGAGCTTCAGAACTACACCTCTTGGGCCATCGGCAATCACTCGCTCAAGGCGGGCGCACGTCTTCGCGCAGACCGCATGCGCGACGTGTCGGAGCAGAATTTCGCGGGCACTTTCACCTTCGCGGGCGGGACGGCACCGCAGCTTGACGCGGCGGGCAACATCGTGACGGACGCGGCCGGAGTGCCCGTGCTCGTGCAGATTACGAGCCTCGAACGCTTCCGCCGCACGCTCCTTTTCTCCGCGCCCAACTGCGGCAGCGGCGCGGGGCAACTCGCGTGTCTCTCGCAGGCCGAGATACGCGCGCGCGGAGGCGGCCCCACGCAGTTCTCACTCTCGGGTGGAGAGCCCGAGGTCTCGGTCTCTTACGTTGACTTCAGCCCGTTCATACAAGACGATTGGCGCGTGCGTCCCAACCTGACGCTGTCGGCGGGGCTGCGCTACGAGACGCAGAACAACATCGGCAGCAACTTCGACCTTGCGCCCCGTCTCGCCTTCGCTTGGTCGCCCGAGGCCGACCCGCGCAAGCAGAAGACGGTCATCCGTGGCGGCTTCGGTATCTTCTTCCAACGCTTCGGGCAGAACCTGACTTTGCAGACCGAACGCTCGTCGGGGACGAACCAGCAGCAGTTCGTCGTCACCGACCCGGCATCGGCGTTTCTCAATCAAGCCGGCTTCACGCCGAACGGCGTGACGAACGTTCCGACCGCGGCCGAGTTGACGGCCTTTCAGGTGCGGCAGACTATCCGGCAGGTCGCTCCCGACTTGCGCACGCCCTACACGATGCAGACCGCCTTCAGCATCGAGCGTCAACTGCCCTATCGCGTCACGCTCTCCGTAAGCTACATCGGCGCGCGCACGCTCCACGCACTGCGCTCACGTAACGTCAACGCGCCGCTGCTCGACGCGTCGGGGCGGCCCGTTCGCGATGCATTGAACAATCTCATCCGCCCGCGCCCCGAGTTGGGGAACGTCTTCCAGTTCGAGTCGAGCGGCGTCTTCAATCAGCATCAACTCGTCGTCAACGTCAACAACCGCTTCAGTCGCAAGTTCACGCTCTTCGGCAACTACGTGCTGAACTTCGCGAAGAGCGACACGGATTCCGCGGGCAGCTTCCCCATCAACCAGTACGACCTCGGCGGCGAGTACGGCAACTCGGTTCAGGACACGCGCCATCGCTTCTTCCTCGGCGGCTCGATTAACGCCTTGCCGTGGGGCGTGCGTCTTAACCCGTTCGTCGTCGCCAACTCGGGCCGACCCTACAACATCACCATCGGGCGCGACCTGAACGGCGACACGCTCTTTACAGAGCGCCCCGCCTTCGCCACAGACCTCTCGCGCACAAGCGTGAGGCAAACGTCCATAGGCAACTTCGACCTCGACCCGCAGCCCGGTCAGCAGATCATCCCGCGCAACTACGGGCGCGGGCCGGGCTTCTTCGCCTTCAACCTGCGCGCGAGCAAGACCATCGGCTTCGGCGAAGTGGCCGCGAACCGTGCCGGTGGCGGAAGTGGTAGTGGTGGCGGTGGTGGTAGAGGCGGAGGCGGCGGCGGTCGTGGTGGTGGAGGCGGACGCGGTGGTGGCGGTGGTGGAGGCGAGAGCTTCGGCGGAGGTGATAGCACGGAGCATCGCTACAACCTGACCTTCTCGGTCAACGTGCAGAACCTCTTCAATCACCCGAGCCTCGGCACGCCGGTCGGCAATCTCAGCTCGCCATTCTTCGGCCAGTCAATCGGCGGCGGCGGGCGCTTTGGCGCGGGCGGCGGAGGCGGCGGCGGCAACCAGACCGCGGGCAGCCGCCGCATAGACCTTCAACTCCGCTTCACCTTCTGATGCCGCGCGCGGAAAACTTCAAACGCGCGCCGTGGGTCGCGGCCGTCAGTCTCGTACTGCTGACGGCCGCCGGATGCGCGATGAGCGAAAGGGAGTCTAAGCCCGCGAGCATTGGCGGCGACCAGACGCGCGTGCTCTTCGAGCGCAACTGCGCGACGTGCCACGGCCCGCATGGTGAGGGCAAGCAACTCGGCACGATGAACATTCCCTCACTGCGCGCGGGAGCCCCGGTCACAGACCCGGACGAACGGCTCGTCCAACAGGTTCACGACGGCGGCAAAGGCATGCCGCCCTTCAAATACACGCTCACCGACGAACAGATTCAAGACCTCATTCGCTTCGTCCGCGAAGAGATACAGCGACAGTAAAAGGCAAAGGTTAAGAGATTAAAGAGCGCGCTTCTCATCATCAACGGATGAACACTTTCATCCGTTGATGACGGACGAAAGCCACGCTGTCTTTCATCTTAACTTTTGCCTTTTTACTTTTGTCTTCCCGAAGAGAGCACGACTTCGATGAGAGGCGAAGGCTCACCCTCGCTTGTGGCGAGAAGCGCCGCGCCGTCGAGGCGGTAGCAGACCGACTCGCCCTGCCAACGCTCGCCGAGCGGGACGGCTGTGGGCGTCTGACGCCACACGTCGTCGAAGCTCCGTGCGCCCTCGGGCAGCATCAGCTCGTAGCCTTGCGCGTAGTCGCAGAAGGCGACGCGTCGGCCGTCGGGCGAGATGTCGCCGCCCGTGATGAGTATGCCGAAGAAGTCGGGGCCGCGCAGAGTCGCAACACGCGCGAGCGTGTTCACGCCTTCGGCCGAGAAGGGTGCGGCCAGCTTGTAGACGCCCGCGCCGTCCGCCGTCTTCGTCACGACGTAGAGGTCTCCGCTCAAGGGGTGCACCATCAACGCCTCGGCATCGTGCGCGCCGTCCGGGTACTTGAGACGTATCGCCTCGGCGGTCGCGGTCGCGCGAGGACTCTTTCCCGAACCGTCCGCGCCTTCGGCTACAATCTCCGGCTCGGGAAAGCGATAGACGACGACGAACTCGCGCTTCGCTTCGTTGTCGCCGATGTCTCCGGCGTAAAGATAAGAGAGCCCCTGCGAGGGGCCGGGCCCGGCGGCGATGTCTTCCCAGTCGCGCGCCTGCGCGCCCTCGACGCGAAAGGTGCCGCGACTTCGGCCCGCGTGGTCGAAGGCGTAGACGAAGGGGCCGTCGCTTGAATCGTTGTGCGTCCAGAAGAGTCCGGGGTTGCGCCGCGATGCGACGATGCCGCTGCTCTCGCGCACGGCTCGCTCTTCGAGCGTGGCGAGCCAGACGGGCGTGGCCGACACGACGGGCAGCGCGCCCGTCTTCGGCGGCTCGGCTCCGGCCGCGCCGTTGCGTTGAAAAGAACGTGCGCGCTGTCGCTGTGCCGGTGAAGAGTGGCACGCGGCAGCGCACGCGGCGAGCAGCGCGATTGTGGTGACGACGACTCTCAACCTTCTCATCATTCTCCTGCTTCGTACCGATTTCTTAACGGCTTCGGATAGAGTATCATCAACGGCCCGCAGACAACTTTACGCGGCGCGCAAGTTGACCTTCTACCGGGTAGAAAAATTTTATGCGACCAAAAAATCTCTGCTTACTCATCTTCGTTGTGCTCGTCTGCTCG
Source organism: Acidobacteriota bacterium (assembly GCA_032230645.1). Classification (GTDB taxonomy): domain Bacteria; phylum Acidobacteriota; class Blastocatellia; order Pyrinomonadales; family Pyrinomonadaceae; genus QHXN01. The sequence goes on from JAVXWN010000239.1 coordinate 4,078, forward strand.
CCCGCGTCTTTGCTCGCGCAGGGAAAGCTTCTGAGTGTCGAAGACATCTTCGACCCGGTGAAGCGGGTCAGCTTCTCGGGCACGCCGCCCGCGAATCTCGAATGGCTGAGCGACGGCGAGCACTACCTGCAAAGCAAGAAGGAAGCGGGCACGACCCTTCTGATGAAGGTTGATGCACGGACGGGCGAGGCCGTGCCGTTCTTCGACGCGGCACGGATGGAGGCGGCGCTTGCGCGTCTTCCGGCCGTCAGCCGTGACGACGCGCGCAGGCTCGCGCACGGCGGCTCGTATCATCTCAACCAGGCGCAGACGGCCGTGCTCATCAACTTCAACTTCGACCTCATCTACTACGAACTCGGCTCCGACACCGCCGCGCGCCTGACGACCGACCCCGACGAAGAGACGGAAGAGGACTTTAGCCCAGACGGTCGCATGGTCAGCTTCGTGCGCAAGAACGATCTCTACGTCGTAGACCTCAAGACGCGCCACGAGCGACGCCTGACGAAGACGGGCGGCGAGAAGACCTTGAACGGCGTGCTCGATTGGGTCTATGAAGAGGAGGTCTACGGGCGCGGCAACAAGCGCGGCTACTGGTGGAGTCCCGACTCACAGCGCATCGCCTATCTCAGCCTTGACGAGAGTCCCGTCAAAACCTTTCCCATCGTCGATCACATCCCGCGTGGGCAGGGTTTGGAGGAGCAGCAGTATCCGCTCGCGGGCGACCCGAACCCGATAGCGCGGCTCGGCATCGTCGCGGCGGCGAGCGACGACGCACGCTGGGTTGATACGTCAACTTACGCCGAGCCCACGGACTTTCTCATCGTGCGTGTCTCTTGGTCGCCCGACTCGGCGCGCGTCGTCTATCAGGCGCAGAACCGCGAGCAGACTTTTCTCGATTTGAACGCGGCCGACCCCGCGACGGGGCGAAGCTCGCGCATCTTCCGCGAGACGACAAAGGCTTGGGTCGAAGCCTTCGACGACAACCCGCGCTGGCTCAAGGACGGCTCGTTCCTGTGGCGCAGCGAGCGCACGGGCTGGCTCCAACTGTATCGCTACTCGGCCGACGGGCGACTCGTCAAACAGTTGACCGACGGGCCGTGGGAAGTGCGCGGGATAGACGCGTTGGATGAGGCGGGCGGCTGGGTCTACTTCCACGGCACCGAGCACAGCCACATCGCTGAACACGTCTATCGCGTCCGGCTCGACGGCACGGGCTTCACACGGCTGACCAAAACGGAGGGCAATCACAGCGCCTCGTTCAACCCGACGGCCACGCTCTTCATAGACAAGTGGAGCGACGTGAACACGCCGACGCAGGTGCGCCTCTTCGACCGCGAGGGCACGCAGGTGCGTGTGATTGACGAGAACCGCGTGGCGGCGCTCGGGCAGTACAAGCTCGGGGCTACTGAGTTCATGCGTGTGAAGACGCGCGACGGATTCGAGATGGAGGCGTTGATGATTCGCCCGCCCGACTTCGACCCGTCGAAGAAGTATCCCGTGATGGAGTTCACCTACTCGGGGCCGCACGCGCCGCAGGTGAAGAACTCATGGGGCGGCTCGACCTACATGTGGCATCAACTGCTCGCGCAGAAGGGCTACATCGTCTGGTACTGCGACAATCGCGCGGCCAGCGGCAAGGGCGCGGAGTCGGCGTGGGGCTCGTACAAGAACTTCGGCCCGCGTGAGGTGCGCGATTTAGAGGACGGGCTCGGGTACTTGAAGACGCTGCCCTACGTTGACGGCTCGCGCATAGGCATCTGGGGTTGGAGCTTTGGCGGCTACATGACGACCTACGCGCTGACGCACAGCAAGAGTTGGAAGATGGGGATTGCGGGCGGCACCGTGGCCGACTGGGCCAACTACGACTCGATATACACCGAGCGATACATGCTCACCCCGCAGCACAACCCCGATGGGTACAAGGCGGGCTCGCCGCTTGCGGCGGCGGCCGATTTGAACGGCAAGCTCTTGCTCATCCACGGAGCGATTGACGACAACGTGCATCTGGCGAACACCGTGCAACTCGTCTACGCCTTCGAGAAGGCGGGCAAGCAGTTCGACCTGATGCTCTATCCCAAGTCGCGCCACGGCGTCACAGACCCGCTGCTCGTCAAACACATGCGACAGATGATGACCGACTTCATCACCGCGAACCTGTGAGAGAGTAGGCGAGGCAAAAGGTAAAAGGCAACAGTGAAGACGAAGGGCCTGCCCCATTCGTCTTCACTGTTGCCTTTTACCTTTTTACTTTTGCTTCTACTGACTCGTGCCCGGCGTCATTTTCCTGATGAGCGGTGTGAGCGCGAAGAGCACGAAGGCCGCGATGAGCGTGATGACGGCGACGATGCCGAAGAGTCGGAAGAGCGCGCCCTCGCTCTCGGTGAACTCGCCGCCGAGACGACCCGCGATGAAGTTGCCGAACGAGAGCGAGAGGAACCACACGCCCATCATCAATCCGACCATGCGACCGGGCGAGAGCTTCGTGACGGTGCTCAAGCCCACGGGGCTCAGGCACAACTCGCCGAGCGTCTGTAGAAAATAGACGCCCACGAGCCAGAAGGGGCTGACCTTTCCCGCGCCCGTCAGGGTCGAAGCAAAGGCGACGAGGCCGAAGGCGGCTGCCGCGAACAGAAGCCCGATGGCGAACTTCGCAGGGCTCGAAGGGTTGCGCCGCCCCATCGAAAGCCAGATGCCCGCAAAGACCGGCGCGAGCAGGATGACGAAGGTGGGCTGCACGGTCTGGAACCAGCTCGAAGGGAACTCGAAGCCGAAGAGACTTGTGCGCGTCAAACGGTCGGCGAAGAGCGTCAAACTCGTTGCCGCCTGCTCAAACGACGCCCAGAAGATGACCGAGAAGACGAACAGGATAAAGATGACGCCGACGCGCCCCAACTCGCCCGGTCCCAAGTGCCTGCACACGCCGAAGACGTAGCCGAAGGCCGTGCCGACCACCGTGAAGAAGAGCGCAGAGACGAGTCCCACCGACGAGTCGTAACTGAGAAAGAAGCCGAGCGCCGCGCCGACCAGAGCGAGCCCGACGGTCACGGCGTCAATCTCTTTGGAAGCGTCGTGCGTCTTGAGCTGGTCAATGTCAGGCTCTCTCTTTTTAACGGGCTTGTCGCCGATGCCGCGCAAACGGTCGCCGCTAAAGACGTACTGCAAGAGCCCGATGACCATGCCGAACCCGGCGGCGGCAAACCCGTAATGCCAGTCAACCTTCTGCCCGAGCCAGCCGCAGATGATGGGCGCAATCAGTGCGCCGAGGTTGATGCCCATGTAGAAGATCGAGAATCCGGCATCGCGCCGCTCGTCGCCCTCGGCGTACATCTGCCCGACCATCGCGCTGATGTTCGGCTTAAGCAGTCCCGTGCCGATGGCGATGAGCGCAAGCCCGCCGTAGAAGTTCACCATCGTGTGAAAGGCCATCGAGAAGTGACCGCACGCGATGATGATGCCGCCGATCAAGACCGCGCGCCGTGTGCCGAAGACCTTATCGGCGAGCCAGCCTCCGACAAGCGGCGTCCAGTAGACGCTCGAAGCGTAAGTGCCGAAGATGAGCCCCGCGTACTTCGTGTCGAAGGCGAGCCCGCCCTCCGCAAGCGCCTTCGTCATGTAGAGCATGAGGATGGCGCGCATGCCGTAGTAGCTGAAGCGCTCCCACATCTCTGTGAAGAAGAGTGTGGTGAGTCCGCGTGGGTGCCCGCCGATACCTGAAGTGTCCGGGCCCGGCCCGCGGCTGACGCCTGTGCTGTCTATGGCTACGCTCATAAGAAAGTCACTCCTCTACTGATTCCGGCTGGCAGAACTTTTCCGGGGCTTGGTCGCTGTTGTTGTCTCGCGTTTCCGCTATGATACATGGACGAAGGGCGAAGGCAAATAGATTGATGGCGGCGCGCTGGGATTTGGTTGGACGAACGCGGCACGCGACGAGCCGCCGCGCCCGAGCTTTGTGCGCGGCGGCGTGTTGGAACATAATAGGCGCAAACAGAAAGACAGGCCGGTGGCCGTGAGAGCGCGAGCCACACGAACGACTCCGGAAGGGGAACTCTGCAAACGACATGACTACGACGGACGACGACAACACCGTGCGGAACGCGAGCGCGAAGCGCGTGGCCGACATTCAAGACGCGCTCAAAGAGGCCGGACTCGACGGCTGGCTCTTCTACGACTTTCGCCAGAGCGACCCGCTCGCCTATCGCATCTTGAAGCTCGACCCCAAACAGTTTTCCACGCGCCGCTGGTTCTACTTCGTTCCCCGAGAGGGAGAGCCCACGCGCATCAATCACGCCATCGAACAGGGCAAGCTCGACCGTCTGCCCGGCCGCAGGCTTGTCTACAGCAGTTGGGGCCGCCTGCACGAGCATCTGCGCGAAGTGCTCGCCTCGGCCGCCTCGGACGGCGGGACGGCGCGCATCGCGATGCAATACTCGCCCGAGAATTCGATTCCCTACATCTCACGTGTTGACGCGGGCACGATTGAGCTTGTGCGCTCGCTCGGCGCGGAGCCCACGACGAGCGCAGACCTCGTGCAACTCTTCGAGGCCGTCTGGACGCGCGAGCAGTACGACTCGCACGTCACGGCCGCCAGCAACGTCCACAACATTATTCAAGAGGCTTTCGCCGAGGTCGCGCGCAAGTTCAAGGCCGACGAGCCGGTCAACGAGTACGAGATACAGCAGTTCATGGTGCGCCGCTTCGAGGAAGAAGGCATGACCTGCGACGACGACCACCCCATCGTCTCGATCAACCAGAACGCCGCGAGCCCGCACTATCAACCGAACGCGCAAAAATTCTCGCCCATCAAGCGCGGAGACTTCCTGCTCCTCGACGTGTGGGCGAAGCTCAAGACGCCCGGCGCGGTCTACGCCGACCAGACGTGGACGGGCTTTGTCGGCGAAGAGCCGACGGAAGAGCACGTTAAGATTTTTACCATCGTTCGCGACGCGCGCGACGCGGCCATCGAGTTCGTCCGCGAAGCGGTACGCGCCGGTCGCTCGATTCGCGGCGCGGAGGTTGACGACGTTTCGCGCGGCGTCATCGAGCGCGCGGGCTACGGCGAATACTTCACGCACCGCACGGGTCACTCCATCGGCGAAGAGGTACACGGCAACGGCGCGCACATAGACAACCTTGAGACGCGCGATTCACGCCGCATCATCCCGCGTACATGCTTCTCCATCGAGCCCGGCATCTACCTGCCCGGTAACTTCGGCGTCCGCTCCGAGATAGACCTCTACGTCGGCGACGGCGACATTGAAGTGACGGGTCAGCCAATCCAGACCGAACTCGTCGCAATTCTGAAAGACTAGACCGCTACCCGAGACAAGCATGGGCAAACGACAATCACCCGACCTGCGACAGATAGCGCGCAGGGCTGTGACAGAGGCGGGCTTCGACCCGGACTTTCCCGCCGAGGTCGCGGCCGAGCTTGAAGAGGCAGGGCACGCGCGTACAACGGCCGACTCGCATGCACGAGACATGCGCGACCTTCTCTGGTCTTCGATAGACAACCGCGAGTCGCGCGACCTCGATCAGGTTGAGTACGCCGAGCGCGTTGCGGCGGGCGGCTACCGCGTTCTCGTCGGCATCGCGGATGTGGACGTGTTCGTGCCGAAGGGCTCCGCCATTGATCGGCACGCGGCGGTCAACACCGTCTCGGTCTACACGCCTGCCGAAGTCTTCCCGATGCTTCCCCTTCGACTCTCGACCGACCTCTCTTCGCTCAACGAAGGCGAAGACCGACTCGCCGTCGTCATGGAACTCGCGGTCACGGCGACAGGCGACATCACGTCGAAACAGGTTTACCGCGCCGTGGTGCACAACCGCGCGAAGATGGATTACGAGTCGGCGGGCGCGTGGCTCGAAAGCGCAGGGCCCGCACCCGAGGCGTTCGGTCGTGTGCGGGGGCTCGAAGAGCAGGTCAGGCTTCAGGACGAGATTGCGCGCGCGCTCCACGAGTTGAGGCGGCGATGCGGCGCGCTCGAACTCGATAGGACGGAGCTTGTGCCCGTCGTTGACGAGCACGGGCACGTCATCCGTCTCGACGAGCGGCGGCACAACCGCGCGCAGGACATCATTGAGAGCCTGATGATTGCGGCCAACACCTCGATGGCCGAGTTGCTTGAAGAGAAGGGCGTGCCCTCGCTCCGCCGCGTTGTGCGCGCGCCCGAGCGTTGGCCGCGCATTGTCGAGACGGCCGCCGAGCTTGGCGAGCATCTGCCCGATGCGCCTGACCCGCGCGCCCTCTCCGACTTCATGTCGCGTCGTCGCGCCGCAGACCCCGCGAGCTACTCAGACCTCTCGCTCGCTATCCTGAAGATGCTCGGCCCCGGTGACTACATGGTTGAAGCGCCGGGGCTCGAACAGGAGGGGCACTTCGGGCTGGCCGTACATGATTACACGCACTCGACCGCGCCCAACCGGCGCTTCCCTGACCTCGTCACGCAACGTTGTCTCAAGTCGGCCGATGCGGGCGAGCCCGCGCCATACACGCGTGAAGAACTCGAAGCGATAGCCGCGCGTTGCAACCTGATGGAGTCGGCCGCCCGCAAGGTCGAGCGGCGGATGCGCAAGGTCGCGGCGGCCGTGCTGCTCGGCTCGCACGTGGGCGAGACCTTCAATGCCATCGTAACGGGCGTCACGGACAAGGGGACGTTCGCGCGCCTCCTCAGCCCGCCCGCAGACGGCCGCGTCGTGCGCGGCTGGAAGGGGCTTGACGTAGGCGACCGCGTGCGCGTCCGTCTCCTCTCGACTGACCCCGAGCGCGGCTTCATAGACTTCGCTCGCGCGTGACGGCCTCACGCGGCGAGTAGCACATGAGAGTCCCGCCTCTTCAATTGACGAAGGAGAGTATCTTCTCCGCGCCTTCGGTCTCGGCACGCCTGAGCATCTCCGCGACCCCGTGATGGAGCCCGGACTGCGCAGCCTTCTTCGCTGTCCAGCCGTTGCGTGCCCTCGCGTAGACGTTGGCTCCGTATTGCAGTAGCAGCGTGACGATTAGGCCGTGTCCCTTGCAGGCCGCGAACATCAGCGCGGTGTCACCGTCCCTATCGCGTGCGTTCACGTCCGCCCCGCGCTCAAGCAGGTTGATGACAGCCGCCGTGTTGCCCCTGAAGGCTTCGAGCATCAGCGGCGTCCGCCCCTTCACGTTCTCGTTCGCTTCGTCTCTCATCCCTCTTTTACCTCCCGCCGAAGTCTCCGAAGAAGAGGATGCCGGGGGCCACTTGAGGAATCCTTGAGCATTGTTTAACGTAGTGCGGGCGAAAATGTACGAAAATGGCTTGAAACTTCACAAAAGGTTTGCTAAATTTTCCCAAAACGTGTCCGCAAGGGGCGACCTCAGCCGCTCGCCGCGCGAAGGGACTCTGATTTTCAGTGACAGGAGTTTGGCTTGAGCGAAAGACCCCGCATCCTTTTCGTAGACGACCATGAGGACACGCGCTTCCTTATCTCGTACCTGCTCGGCGTGTGGGGATACGAGGCGGTGGCCGCGAGAGGGGTGGAGGAGGGGCGCGAGTTGGCGCGCGCCGGAGGATTCGACCTCTACCTGCTCGACAGCAGATTCACCGACGGCTCGGGCATGGAGTTGTGCGAGAGCATACGCGAGTTCGACAAGGAGACACCCATCGTCTTCTACTCGGGCGATCACCCCTCGCGCTTGAAGAAGGCGCTCGAATGCGACGCGCAGGGGTTCGTGCTCAAGCCCGGCTTTGACGCGCTGCCGAAAGAACTCGAACGCGCTCTCGGCTCCCCCGCGTGATTAAGTCCTTAAAATTCTTTTCAACACAAAGACACAGAGGCACAGCTTAAAAACTAAAGCTGTGCCTCTGTGTCTCTGTGTTGAAATCCTATCCAGACAACCTTGAACGTAACAAAGTAGACGCGGCGCTCACCTCGTCAACTCGTCCGCAGCCTCCTTCGCGCCGTAGACCTTGCGCAGTGCTTCGAGCATGCCGCGCGAGTCAACCGAGATGGCGCGGTTAATCGACTCGTCATAGTAGAAGTTGCCGACAAGCGACTCGATGTTGCCGTCGAAGATGAGCCCGACCAACTCCATCTCGCGGTTGAAGGTCGGTGAACCCGAATTGCCGCCGATGATGTCGTTCGAGGTGACAAAGTTGAAAGGCGCTTTCATGTCCACCCCGGTCTTGCGTTCGACCCAACTCGGCGCGAGGTTGTAGGGGAACTGGTTGCCGTGTTCGGCCGCGCGCTCGTAGAGCCCCGCGACATAGGTGAAGGGCCGGACTGTCTTGCCATTCTCCGTGTAGCCCTTGACGGCTCCGTAAGAGAGACGCGGCGTGAAGGTCGCATCCGGGTAGAGCCCCGTCCCCTCCTTCTCGAAGAGCGCGCGTGCGACCTTGCCGTAGGCCGTGCGCTCGACGCCGATCACTTCCTCTTCGTATCGTCTCCTCACGGCGCGCGACTCCGCATCCAACTCGCGCGCGAGCGTGATCAAAGGGTCGTTAGAAGATTCAATTGCCTTCCTGCCGCCCGCCGCTAGTTCCTTGCGGTAAGCGATGTCTTTGAGCTTCGTCCCCTTGATTAATTCGGCAGCGCGCGCTTCGGGCGTCTTACCATTGAGCACCTTGCGCACGAGCGCGTGGTCTGCGCCGTAGAGGTCGCGCATGAGCGCGAGCGAAGCGGCGAGTTTCATCTGCTCGAAGTCTTCGTAGAGAGGAGCCTCCGAGTAGAGAGACGATTCGAGCGCGGCACGGCGCGCGTCCGTATACTCGGGCAGCCGCTCGGCGTTCGGCTTGGCGTTCTCATCAGCGAGACGCACGAGCGTGCGCGCGTAGTTGAAGAGGACGGTGTTGAAGGCCGAGCTGCTGTAGTCGTTGAGCGTCAGCCCGCCGAGCATACGCCGGTCGCGCTCGTATCCTGAAAGAGAGCGACGCGCCTTAGCTATCGCGTCCCAGGCGTCGCCGTAGTCACGGCTGCGGCGCGGGTCGGCCGCGACGAAGGCGCGCAGCGCCGCCTCATCTTTGCGCTTGCGCTCGATGAGCGAACGGTCGTGCAGTCCCTCGACCTGTCCCTTGAAGACCTTGATGAAGTTCTCGGCGTAGTTCAACTCGTTCTGACCGCGCCGCGTCTGTTCTTCGCCACCGGCCATGTACTTCTTGAGAGAGTCGCGGCGACTCTCCAACACGCGGACGAGAAGCGGTATGCCCGTGTCGCGCAGGAATTCGAGGTGCGCGACGGTGTTGAGCCGCTGCGTCGTGCCGGGACTGCCCGAAACGAAGGTCAGCTCGCCCTCCTTCGGCCCGCGCTGCGACCAATGAAAGTAGCTCTCGGGATGAAGCGGCGCGCCACCTTCGTAGACGCGCACGAGCGCCATGTCGAGACAGTAGCGCGGGAAGTTGAAGTTGTCGGGATCGCCGCCAAAGAAGGCCGCCTGAAACTCGGGCGCGAAGACGAGCCGCACGTCCGTGTATCGTTTGTAGAGATAGAGGTTGTATGCGCCGCCCTGATAGAGCGTGACCACGTCGGCGCGAAGGCCCGTCGCCTTCGCGGCATCGGATTCGATGCGTCCGATCTCGGCCTGACGCGCCGAAGTCGCCTCCGTATCGCTCATCCCCGGCTTCAACGTGCCGGTGACGCGCGCCGTCACGTCCTCGATGCGGACAAGCTGGTCGAGCGCGAGGCCGGGTATCTTCATCTCGTCGGCGCGCGCGTGTGCGACGAAGCCGGTCTTGGCAAAGTCGCGCTGGGCCGTGCTCAACTCGCCGACGATGTCCTCGACGATGTGATAGTTCGTGAGCACGAGTCCATCGGAAGAGACGAACGAACCCGTGCCGTTCGGGAAGCGCACCGTTGCCGACTGCACCTTGCGCACCCACTCGTCCGTGACCTCGAAGCCGTAGCGCCGCTGTAGCTCGGCACGCGGCAGGTTGTTGAAAGTCCACATGCCCTCGTCCGCGTAGGACGGGAAGGCGAAGGTGCCGACTAACAGAAGCGCGGCCAGTGCCGCGCGCCATCTTCTCGTCAGGTTCAGAATCATAATTCCTCTCGATTGGTTTCGTAGGTATTCCGATTATACTTCTTTCGACGCGCCGAGTCGTAGTCTGGCGCGCGTCCCGGATGACGGATTAACCTTTAGACGCCGTGTGCTATCTGAGACACCATGTTCATCTTTAAGAAGCTCGTCGCGCCGTTTCTGATGCCTGTTCCATTCTGCCTCGCGCTCGTGCTGGCGGGACTCGTGCTGCTCTGGTTCACGAGGCGGCAAAGAGCGGGGAAGTGTTTGGCTACGACGGGGGCGCTCATCATGCTGCTGCTCGGATATGGCTTTGCATCGCATGGCATGCTTGCGTCGCTCGAACGTCGCTACTCGCCGGTCGCCGACGCGAGCGCCTTGGGAAGACCGGTGCGATGGATCGTCGTCCTCGGCGGCGGCAGCTCTTCCGACGAGACACTACCTCCGGCCGCGCGCCTCTCTGAAGGAAGCCTCGCGCGATTGGTCGAGGGCATCAGGCTCCAGCGGCAACTGCCCGGTAGCCGTCTACTGCTTTCGGGCGGGAGCGTCTTCGGCTCGGGCACGGACGCCGAGACGATGCGCGCGCTCGCGCTCGAACTCGGCGTCGAGCCCGCTTCGCTCGTCCTCGACGCATCCTCGCCCGACACAGAGACGCAGGCCGAAGTCGTCCGCTCGCAACTCGGCGCGGAAGAGTTCTTGCTCGTCACCTCTGCCTCGCACATGCCGCGCGCGATGGCGCTCTTCAAGAAGGCTGGAACAAACCCTACGCCTGCGCCCACGCACTTCATCACGCAGAAGAATCACGGGCTCTCCCCGACCGAATTCTTTCCCAGCGCGGGTGGGCTGAGAAGCGCCGAAACGGCCGTCTACGAATACCTCGGCCTCGCTTGGGCGAAGATCAGGGGGAAGGTCTGATGGAAGGATGAGGGATGAAGGATGAAATGAAGATTGTTAAGCGTTAACTTCACCTTCATCCTTGTGACCTTCATCTTTCCGCCAAGTCGGTTCGCGCGGCTTGTGTGGTACACTGCCCGGCCATGTCGGCTCAATCCCTACCTTCAGAGATTTTAAAACGCGCACTTGTCATCGTCGCTCTTCTCCTTTCGCTCTGTCCCACGGCGATTCGCGTCGCGGCGCAGGACGACGAAGACCACGGCCGCGAGCGAGCCGACTTCTTCGACCGCGCCGAGGACGAGCAGGACTTGAACCGCGAGCTTTGGGAGTATGTAAAGGGGACGCCTTACGCGGGGGCGCTTAGTTACGTCGCGGCGGCGCAGGCGCGCGCGCAGGCGGCGCGCGTCGCCGAGGCTGTGCTCCCTTCGGGATGGAAGATCGCGCCCGCGGGGCGTCAGGTCGAACTGGGTCGTCTGCCTTACGAGGCCGTGCCGTTCGCCGGTCGTCTCGTCGTCCTCAACACGGGCTACTACCTTCGCGAGAAGCAGGAACTATCAATCGTTGACACGGCGTCGGGCGCAGTCGAGAAGACCGTGCGGCTCAACTCGATCTTCCCGAGCGCGGTCGAGGGGCCGGGCGGCGACCTCTACGTGAGCGGCGGCTTCGACTCGAAGGTCTACCGCCTCGACCGTCAATTCAACGTTGCGCGCGAGTACGCGGTCGCGGGCTTCGCCTCGGGGCTTGCGCGCGTTGACGAGCGCCGCATCGCCGTCCTGTATCTCGCGGGCAAGGACGAGGGAGGCCGCTACGTCGCGGGTCGGCTCGCGCTGCTCGATGCCGAGTCGGGAAAGGTCGAGCGCGAGGTTGACGCGGGCTACTTTCCATACTCGGTTCGATACGTCAACGGTAAGTTCTACGTCGCCGTGCTCGGCGAGAATCGCGTGCGCGTCTTCGACGGCGGGCTCAAACAACTCAAAGAGATTCCGGCGGGGCGCAGGCCGCAGGAGATGTGCGTTGACGGCTCGCGGCTCTACGTCGTCAACACCGACTCGGACGAGTTGACCGTGTTGGACACCGTGCGCGACAGCGTCGCGCGCGTGTTGCGCACGAACCTGCCGGGAAGCCGTTTCGGGACTGCGCCGACTTCGTGCGCGGTCGCGGGTCGCCGCGTCTACGTCACGCTCGCTGGAATGAACGCCGTCGCCGTCTTCGACAAAGAGAACGGGCGACAGTTGGGACTCGTCCCTGCGGGCTGGTATCCGACGAAGGCCGTGGTGAGCGGAGATAATCTTCTCGTCCTCAACGCGAAGGGCGTGCGTCCACGTCGGCCGAACCCGCGCGGGCCGCAGCCCGTCGAAGCGCGCAACGGGCCCGACTACGTGCTGACTCTGCTCAAAGGCAGTTTGTCTATCCTTCCGCTCGCGGAGATCAACGCCGCTCACAGCGCCGCCTGGACTAAGCAAGTGTTGGCGGGCTCTCCCACATACGACGCGCGACACGGGCTCAAGCTCCCCATCCGTCACGTCTTCTACATCGTGAAGGAGAATCGCTCATACGATCAGGTCTTGGGCGACCTCGCGCACGGCGACGGCGATTCGTCGCTGACGCTCTTCGGTCGCGAAGTGACGCCGAACCAGCACGCGCTTGCCGAACAGTTCGTCACGCTCGACAACTTCTACGCCGACGGCGAGATCAGCGTCCTCGGCCACAGCTTCACGACGAGCGGTTACGCTGCGCCCTTCCTCGAATGGTTGGGGAACGCGGCCTACTCGGGGCGTTACCGTGGCTATCCGTTCGGGATGGTGCCTTCGGTCACGTCGCCTGCTTATCTCTGGGATGCGCTTGACGACGCGCATGTGAGCTACAGGGTCTACGGCGAGAACTACTATCTCTACACGCGCGCCTACCGCATCATCACCGAGACCGTGGGCGAGCAGAGCGAGCTTGCGCGCAAGTTCTACGCGCGGACGATGCGGCTTGCGTCTGAGACAGACCGCGGCCGTGTCTTCTACGACTTCGCGCATACTTACGCCTTGCGCGCCGACACGCAGGCCGACGCCGCGCTGCTGCTCGGCGATGCGGAGTTTACGAAGTCGCTCTCGGAGTTTCTCGTCGGCGACGACTCGCTCGCTCGCGCTCTCGGGACGAACTTCGTCCTGCGCCGCCGCTTCGCGGAGTACCTGACGCGCTACGCCTTCGACTATCGCTCGTGGGACTTGACGCATTCAGACCTCGACCGCTTCGCCGCGTGGCGCGCGGACTTCGAGCGGCGAGTCAAGGCGGGGACGCTCGCGAGCTTCAACTATCTCTGGCTGCCGAACGACCACACGAACGGCTCGGACACGAAGATACGCTCGCCGCAACAGTTCGTCGCGCAGAACGACGCCGCGCTCGGGCTCATCGTCGAGACCATCGCGCAAAGCACTGCGTGGCGCGACTCGCTCATCATCGTCGAAGAGGACGACGCGCAGAACGGCCCCGACCACGTTGACGCCACGCGCATCATCGCGTTTGCCGCAGGCCCGCTCGTCAAACGCGGCGCGGTGGTCAAAGACCGTTACGATCAGTTGAGCGCGCTGCGCACGGTCGAGCTTCTGTTGGGTCTTCACCCGCTCGGACTCAACGACCGCATGGCCGTCCCGATGTTCGGCGTCTTCGGCGCGCGCCCCGATGCTTCCGGCTACACGGCAACGCCGCCTTCGGCCACGCTCTCCGACACAGACCGCGCGCGCTACGACGCACTCCGCCGCGCCCCGCGCTAGGACTTGAAAGTTGTTCGGAAGATAAAACCTCACGTCAGTGACGGATAAAGAAAGTGGCCCGGTACTTTGAAGTACCGGGCCACTTTCTTTATCCGTCATGACTGACGTGATGGCTCAATGCTCTCGCGTCTGTTACGCCTTGCTGGCGACGAACTTCATCGCCACGCCGTTCATGCAGTAGCGAAGGCCCGTGGGGGGCGGGCCGTCGTCAAAGACGTGGCCGAGGTGCGCATCGCAGCGCGCGCAGAGAACCTCCGTCCGCGTCTCGGCAAGGCTGCGATCAACCTTCTCGCGGACGTGCCGCTTCGAGATGGACTGCCAGAAGCTCGGCCAACCGGTCTTCGAGTCGAACTTCGTCGTGGAGCTGAACAGCGACAGGTCGCAACAGACACAGTTGAACGTGCCCTTCGCGTGCTCGTCGTTGAGCGGGCTGGAGTAGGGAGCTTCAGTGCCCGCTTGCCGCGTCACCTCGTACTGCTCGGGCGTCAGCAGGCGCTTCCACTCTTCATCGCTGCGAACGAGACGGCCGACCTCGTCCGCCTTCGGTCGTCGCCCCTTGTCGCCGACGACCGTTGCCAGTGCCGTGCCCGAAGTCGTGAGCGCCGCGAGCCCGCCGAACGCGATTGCCGTTGAGAGAAAGTTTCGCCTGTTCATGATGTAGAGACTGCTCCCGTCTATTCGGAAAAGCAAACCGTGAAGGGCGCTCACGCTAAAGCGCGAACGCCCCCTTGAATGTTTCGAGTGCGCTCGCTTAGCGGGGCATCAACACGGTGTCAACGACGTGGATGACGCCGTTCGACTGGTAGACATCGGCGGTCGTGACATTCGACATGCCGCCCTTCTCATCGGTGAGCGAGATGCCGTTCATCCCGTTCATGCGCGCCGTCAGCGTGCCGCCGCTCACGGTCTTGAGCATGGCCTGACCGCCACCCTTCTTGATGAGCTGCATGAGCTTCTTCGAGTCGTACTTGCCCGCGACGACGTGGTAGGTCAAGACCTGCGTGAGCATGGCCTTGTTCTCGGGCTTCAAAAGCATCTCGACCGTGCCCGCGGGGAGCTTGTCGAAGGCGGCGTTTGTCGGCGCGAAGACCGTGAAGGGCCCACGGCCCTTGAGCGTCGGTACGAGCCCGGCGGCCTTGACCGCAGCGACGAGCGTGGTGTGGTCAGCGGAGTTAACCGCGTTGTCCACGATGTCCTTCGTGCGATACATCGGCGCGCCGCCGACCATCGGATTGTTCTGTGTCTTGGCGCTCACCGCGAAAGGTGTCAACATCGCGGCCGCCATTAGAAGTGCGTAGAGACTTTTCCTCATATTTCCCCCGTAGTTAGTCTTTCTTATCGAACTGCACGATATACGAGGCTCGTCCCGAGGGTGGTTTTAACTCGCGCGAAAAAAATAAGGACGAAGGATGAGGACGAGGGATGAAGTAGATACAGTCTTCACTTCATCCTCATCCTTTCAACAGTCTTCGTATTGTTTCGGGGTCGGCGTCGGGCGTCGCGCCGGGCTGCGTAGCGACCCATGCGCCGAGGCGGTTGGCTATCTCGTTGGTGAGGGCAAGCGGCGCGCGGCGGCGGCGACAGTGTGCGAGGGCTGCGGCGAAGGCGTCGCCGCAGCCGATGGTGTCAACGACACGCGCTTGAAAGCCCGCGTGCTCGTCCTCGCCCTCGCGTGCGACCAGAAGGCTTCCACGCGCGCCGCGTGTGACCGCCACGAGGTCTAGCTGAAAACGTTCGAGCAACGCACTCGCCGCCGCGCGCTCGTCCTCCGCGCGCAAGTCGAGCATCGAGGCGGCTGCCGTGAGTTCTTCGGCGTTGAGCTTCACGACAGTCGAGCGCGCGAGCGAGCGCGCGAGCATGTCGGGGGTGAAGAAAGAGTGGCGCAGGTTCACGTCGAAGAGTCGAAGCGAGCCCGCGCGTGTCGCTTCGAGGAACCGCGTGATAGTCGCGCGTGCGGCCAGGTGTCGCTGCCCGAGTGTGCCGAAGCAGATGGTGTCGGCGCGCGCCGCCAGTTCCTCCCACTCGCTCGTCCACTCAAGATAATCCCACGCGGAGTTTTCGTTGACGTTGAAGTGCGGCTCGCCGTCCTCGCCCACGCGGACGCCCACGGTGCCCGTCGGGTGCGTGTCGTCAAGCTGCACGTAACGCGTCGAGAGCCCGGCGCGCGCAAGCCTCTCGACGGCTTCGGTGCCGAGCGCATCGCGGCCGACGCGGCTGGCGACGACCGCTTCGCCGCCGAGCAGCCTTGAGATGTGAGCGAAGTTCGACGGCGCACCGCCGAGGCGCTTGCCCTCGGGCAGCAAGTCCCAGATCAACTCGCCGAGCCCGACGACCGTTGGCGCTTGAGTGTGTGGCGCAGTGTCTTCGGCCATGCTTAAGGTGAGTGGCGCGTGCGGTCTTTAGCCCGCCTCCTCAGTCACCTCCGCGACGAAGCGATAGCCGACGCCGCGAACGGTCAGCAAGTGTCTCGGGCGTGAGGGCTCGTCCTCGATGTATTTCCTGAGTCGCACGATGAAGTTGTCTATGGCGCGCGTGTCGGTGTCTTCGCGCAGACCCCAGACCTCTTCAAGCAGAGACTTGCGCGAGACGACCTGACCGGCATGGCCGACGAGATGACGCAGCAGCTCCGCCTCCATCAGCGTCAGACGCATGGCGCGCTCCTCGGTGCGTAGCTCAAGCGCCCCGAAGTCAATCGTCTTTCCGCCGAAGACGAAAGTGTCGCTCTCTGTCGTTGAAGCGTCCGCTGCGCGCCGTGGCTTGCTCTCAGGCGTGATTGTGTCGGGAGTCTGTTCCCGTGTTTGCGACGGCGCGGCGGCTTCGCGGTCGAGATGGAACCACTCGCGGCGTCGGAGCAGACCGTTGATGCGCGCGAGCAGCACCGACAACTCGAAGGGCTTGGGCAGATAGTCGTCCGCGCCCGACTCGAAGCCGCGCAGAACGTCTTCCGCCCGCCCGCGCGCGGTCAGCATCAGCACGGGTATGAACGAACCGGCGAGGCGCAACTCGGTGGCGACCGCGAAGCCGTCCGCGCCGGGCAGCATCACGTCGAGCACGATCACGTCGAAGCGCCGTCGCTCTTCCAGCAGGAGCGAGAGCGCCGTCTCGCCGTCCGCGACCGTTTCAACCGTATAGCCTTCGGCTTCGAGGTTGAAGCGCAGGCCGTCGGCCAGATGCTTCTCGTCTTCGACGATGAGAATCGAACTCAAACTTTTTGTACCTTCGGGAGTTGAATGGTGAAAGTGCTGCCGCGCCCGAGCCCTTCGGATTCGGCGTAGACGCGCCCGCCGTGCTTCTCGACGATTGAACGAACGATGAAGAGACCGAGCCCCGTCCCCTTGAAGCGCGCCATGAAGTGGCCGGGCACGCGATAGAAGCGTTTGAAGATGCGCTTGAGTTGCGTGCGGTGGATGCCGATGCCGTTGTCGGTGATGCGCACCGAGAGGTGCCGCTCGTCGGGCGTCGCTGCCAACTCGACCGAGACGCGCACGCGATTGTCGGAATACTTCAGCGCGTTCTCGACGAGGTTTGAGACGGCCGCGCGCAACTCGTCGCGGTCGCCCGCAACGCTCGCTCCTTCGGCTTCGGCCGCGACGACGTAGCGTATCGCCTCGGCGTCGAGGTTGTGCCTGAGCCGCGCGAGGTCTAAGCACTCGCGGACGAGTTGGCTCAGATCAACCGGCGCGATGTTGATGAGTCGCCGCTTGTGCGCGGTGCGCCCCGCGTGCAAGACCTGTTCGACGGTGCCGAGTAGGCGGTCGCTGTCGGCGAGCATGATGTCGTAGAACTCGCGTCGGCGCGTCTCGTCAACTTCGCGCGCCTTGAGCGTTTCGAGGTAGAGACGGATCGAGGTAATCGGCGTCTTCAACTCGTGCGTGACGGCGTTGATGAATGCGTCGTGCTGTTCGTTGCGGCGTATCTCGCGGACGAGGAAGGTCGTGTTGAGGACGAGTCCCGTGATGATGAGTGCGAAGAAGATGATGCCGAAGACGAGCAGCGCCACCTCGCGCCAGTTAAGCAGAATCCATCCGACGTTGAGCGCGAGCGCGAGGACGACAAGGCAGATTCCGAGTGTCAGAAAGAAGATGACCGATTTGCGACGATCTCCGATGCGCATACAGTCGTCATTCTAAAGTACGGCGGAGATAAAAAGGAAAGGCCGGAGCCTGTTCAAGAATGAATGGCTCCGGCCTTCGACCTTTGAAGTCGTCCTTACTTTTTAGGCCGCGCGCCGCAGCGGCTCGGCCTCCTGTCGAATCTTCGCGGGGACGCGGTCGATGAGCTTGATGTCGCGCGCGAGCCCGAGCAGTTGCAGCGTGCGGATGCCCCACCAGTTCATGTCCACCTCGTACCACGTCAGCCCGTGGCGCGCGGCCGTCGGGTGCGCGTGGTGGTTGTTGTGCCAGCC
>JAVXWN010000212.1:0-29156 GCA_032230645.1 Acidobacteriota bacterium
GCGTGACGACGGCCTCTCAAGTTTTCTCGCGTGCTACTTCAGGACGGCCCGGACACCGGCAAGCACGAGATAGATGATAGCGAGCGTGACGGCCACCTTGATAAGAAGCACCGCGAGGCTCACGATGAAACCGATGATGCCGACCGTGGTCACGACGATGATTCCGGCAGCCGCGAAGACCAGCGGGACGCCGACGACCAGCACAAATAGACCAAGCAGAATGATTCCGACGATACGCAACATTTCTTTACTGTCTTTCATAATCTCACCTCTCAACGCCGCCGCCCTTTAGTTAAATTTTCCGTGGCCTCGGGCGGCGTCTCGAATTGCTATACGAACGCCCACGGGGCGGCGTTCCGTCCAAGATTCTACACGTTTCGTCAAATCCGCAATCTCACAATTTTGTCACCGCCGTCTCGCTCCCGAGCGACCGATGTGTGCTAAGCTTTCGTTTAAAGTTCTCCCGAAAAATCTCGACCGCGCCGCCCTAACATTGCTGCCTTCGACAGACGCGGCGGCGCGCTCGTCGGCCTTCGAGAAAGTGTGTGAGCCATGCCGCGACGTATGAATGAGAGCCTCTTCGCGGACGAGCCGGAGGAGCAGGAGCCGTCGCCCGACACGGCCGCGCCGCTGGCCGAGCGTATACGTCCCCGTTCGCTTGAAGAGTTCGTCGGGCAGCGTCACCTCGTCGGCGAGGGGCGCGTGCTGCGCCGCGTCATTGAAGGCGGCGGCCTGCTGCCTTCGCTCATCCTCTGGGGCGGGCCCGGCACGGGTAAGACGACGCTTGCGCGTTTGCTTGCGCGTCGCAGCGGCTCGCGCTTCATCGCACTCTCCGCGGTCTTCTCCGGCGTCAAGGAGGTGCGCGCTAGTATTGCCGAGGCGCGCGAAGAGAAGCGGCGCGGCCATCGCACCACGCTCTTCATTGACGAGATTCATCGCTTCAACAAAGCGCAGCAGGACGCTCTGCTCCCGGCGGTCGAGGACGGCACCGTGACGCTCATCGGCGCGACGACCGAGAACCCTTCGTTCGAGGTCATCGGCGCGCTGCTCTCGCGCAGCCGCGTTCTCACGCTCGAACCTTTGGGCGAAGAGGATGTCGTGTCGCTTCTTCAACGCGCTCTCGGAGATGCTGAGCGCGGGCTCGCCGCTTTAAATCCGCAGGTCTCCGACGAGCTTCTGTCGCGCATCGCACACGCTTCGGGCGGCGATGCACGCGTCGCGCTCACGGCGCTCGAATCAGCGGTTGAAGCAACCGAGCCGGATAAGAAGGGCGCGCGCCGCGTCACAGAGGAGACAGTCGTCGAGGCGCTCGGCCGCGCGCGCTACGCATACGACAAGGGTGGCGAGGAGCACTACAACCTCGCCTCGGCGCTCATCAAGTCTTTGCGCAACTCGGATGCTAACGCCGGGCTCTACTGGCTCGCGCGACTCATCGAGGGCGGCGCAGACCCTGTCTTCATCGCGCGCCGCCTCTGCATCCTCGCCTCCGAGGACGTAGGGCTCGCAGACCCGCAGGCGATGGTGCAGGCCGCCGCAGCCGCGCAGATAACGCAACTCATCGGATTGCCAGAGGCGCTCTACCCGTTATCGCAGGCCACGGTCTATCTTGCGCGCGCGCCGAAGTCGAACGCCGTCAAGCGCGCATACATGGCTGCCGCCGAGGACGCTGCCGAGACCGCGCGCGAGCCCGTGCCCTTGCACCTTCGCAACGCCGTCACGCCACTGATGAAGCGTGCAGGCTACGGCAAGGGCTATCGCTATGCTCACGACGACCCGCGCGCAAGCCTTGAGATGAACTGCCTGCCCGAGGGACTTCGGGAGCGGAGATACTGGGAGGAAGACGGAGATAATGATGAAGGATGATTGATGAATGATGAATACCGCCACGTTGTTATATTCATCATTCATCAATCATCCTTCATCATTCAGCATCATGAGCACACAGAAGTCGGACAAGGAGTTGGCGTTTCTGTATGACCTTTACGTGGCGACCGATTGGGGCGAGCGGTTCGCGGGGCTGTTGGACGAGCACGTGAGGCTGCCGACGGAGGGTCGCGCTCTCTACGTCGCCTCGGGCACGGGCGGACACGCGCTGGCGTTGGCGACGCGCGGCGGGAGCGCGTTTGAGTTCGTCGGGGTTGAAGAGAGCGAGGAGCGCGTCGAGCTTGCGCGCGCGAAGGCTGCCGTGGTCGAGGGCGCGGATGTCGAGTTCCGCCACGCGCAGTTGGAGGCGCTCGCGTTCGACGACGAGCAGTTCGATCTTGTCGTCGGCGACGCCTCGATGGTCGCGCCCGAGCGACTGCCGGAAGTGCTCGCCGAGATGGTGCGTGTCGCCGCGCGGGGCGCGACCGTCTCGCTGAGCCTCGCAACATCATCGAGCTTCGGCGAGTTCTTTTCGGTCTACTGGGAGGCGCTGGCGGGCGCGGGCTACATGGAGCAAGCGGAGGGCATCGGCTCGCTCATCGGAGAGCTTCCGACCGTCTCGGACGTAGAGGCGCTGGCGCGCGCCGAGGCGCTCGAAGAGGTCAAGTCGTGGACGAACATTGAGGTGTTCGACTTCGCCACGGGGCGCGAGTTTCTTGACGCACCGCTCGTCGAGGATTTTCTGCTCGCGTGCTGGCTCGAACTGCTCCCGGACGACGAGGCGCGCGCAGCCGTCCTCACAGAGATCGAGCGCATCATTGACGACGAGCGACAAGAGGGCGAGTTCACACTCTCGGTCAAGGCGACGATTGTTGTCGGGCGGAAGGCTGAGTAAGGAAAAGGCAAAAGGCAAAGTGAAGAATCACAGACAGCGTGGCTTTCGTCATCAGTTGATGATGAAAAGCTCGCCCTCTTTTATTCTCTTCACCTTTGCCTTTTTACTTTTGCTGTCTTCAGCGCGGCTTGTTGACGGTGAACTTGTCGGCGGCGGCCAGTTCGTCTTCGTGCCGGCGGTCGCTGTCGGATTGGCTTAGCTGCTCACGGCGCTTCTCTTCGAGCGCGTGCTCGTCCGTCTTCTCTCCCTCCGAGATGCCCTTCTTGAACTCGCTGATGCTCTTGCCCATGCCGCGCGCGAGCGCAGGCAGGCGTGTGCTCCCGAACAGGAGCAGGATGACGAGAAGGATGATAATCAGTTCCGGCCCGCCCGGTATCATTCCTGCTAACATTGCGTATTCCATTATAGAACTCCTTTATTCTTCTCCGATGGCGATACATCTTTAATAACTCAAAAAGCGACGCTACCTCTCGCCATCGTCCGATTCATAGAAAAGATACTTGCGCCACGTCTCGTCCGCGCGCCCGATGAAACGCATGATCTGGCGGTTGACGTGCAACGAGAAGGCGCGCGGCCTGCGGATCAAGTGCATCCGCGCCTCCTCGGGCGTGCGGCTGCCCTTCTGATGGTTGCAACGCTTGCAGCACGCCACCAGATTATCCCACGTTGATTCGCCCCCGCGCGAACGCGGGAGCACGTGGTCGAGCGTCAATTCGGAGGGCGAGAACTGACGTCCGCAATACTGGCAGGTCGAGTGGTCGCGCAGCAGAATGTTTTTGCGCGACAGCGAGCGGCTCTTGTAAGGGATGTGGATGTACTCGACGAGGCGGATGACCGAGGGAGCGTGCATCGTGATGCGCGCCGAGTGCAGCATGTGGCCGTTGTGCTCCTCCATCCGGGCGATGCCCTTGAAGATCATCACGACGGCGCGGCGCTCGGTGCAAACGTTCACCGGCTCGAACGAGGCATTCAGGACTAAAACACGTCCAGTCATCTTGAAACGAGATATTACGTGACGGGGAGAAGCCGTGACAAGCGGCAAATTGGTAAATGGTGAATGGTAAATCGTGAATGGTGAACAAGTATTAGCTGGCTCCGGCTGTTACAGTCCAACTTAAGCGACACTCAATCCGTCAAATCATTTACCATTTACTATCCACTATTTACCGCCTTTAAATCTGTCGGTCGCGTCCACCAGTTCGCTGATGATGCCGGGCTCGGTGGCGGAGTGTCCGGCGTCGGGGACGACGCGGAGGTCGGCCTCGGGCCACGCGCGGTGCAAATCCCACGCGCTCCGCATCGGGCAGACCACGTCGTAGCGACCCTGAACGATGACGGCCGGGATGTGGCGTATCTTGCCGACGTTCTCGACAAGATAGTTGTTTGTCGGGAAGAAGGCGTTGTTCATGAAGTAGTGGCACTCGATGCGCGCGAAGGCGAGCGCGAACTCGGCGTCGGCGAACTTCTCAATCATCGCGTAGTCGAACAGAAGCTTCGACGTGCTCCCTTCCCACACGCTCCACGCGCGCGCCGCCTCCACGCGCACGGCCTCGTCCTCGCTCGTCAGTCTGCGGTAGTAGGCGCTCACGAAGTCGCCGCGCTCCGACTCGGGAATGACGCGCTCGAACTCCTCCCATACGTCGGGGAAGAGACAGCTTGCGCCCTCCTGATAGAACCAGCGTATCTCCTCCGGTCGGCAGAGAAAGATGCCGCGCAACACGAGCGAGCGCACGCGCCCCGGATACGTCTCGGCGTATGCGAGCGCGAGCGTGCTCCCCCACGAACCGCCAAAGACGTGCCAGTCTTCAACCCTCAGGTGCGCGCGCAACGTCTCGATGTCCTCGACAAGATTCCACGTCGTGTTCTCCTCAAGCCCCGCGTGCGGCGTGCTCTGCCCCGAGCCGCGCTGGTCAAAGAGGATGACGCGGTAGACCGCCGGGTCGAAGTAGCGCCGGTAGTCGGCGACGATTCCACCGCCGGGCCCGCCGTGCAGGAAGACGACGGGCTGCCCTTCGGGGTTGCCGCACTGCTCGTAGTAGAGGGTGTGGACTGGCGAGACCGGAAGCATGCCGTGGTCGTATGGCTCGACGGGGGGATAGAGAGTCTTCATGCCGGCCATCATACAAAGATTAACGCCCGCAGGCCAGACGAAGCGAACGCGCGGCGGCGCGCACGAAGACCTTGACAAGCCGGGCGCTTCGCGTAGAATAGCCGCCTCCGAACAAGGGATTAGTCTTCCGACAACTCTCGCACTCGCCCTCGCCCCGCGAGCGCCTCCTACGCCCAACAACACTACGACCTCACCACAGGTCTGAAGGAGACAAGATGAGAAACAGAAAGATAACCACCGTCGGACTCGTTCTAGTCCTGTCGCTGGCCTCGATGTCCTTCAAGTGCAACAGCAATACAGAACCCAACAGCAACACCACCAATCCTCTGCGCAGCGCAGCCCGAGCCGCCGACGCCATTGCCAAGTCCATCAGTGAGATGAACACGGTCAAGCGCGATCTGGCGCATCAGGGCAAGATAACCGCCGCCGAAGAGTTGAAGCTGACGCAGCAGTTGCTCCGCCTCAACACAGCGGACAAGGCGCTCGTCAACAGGCTCAAGTCCATGAACAGCACCCCGGACGCCGCGGGCCAGACGCAACTCTTGTCCATGTTCAATGAGTTGACCGCGGCGCTCGACGACCTGAACTCGACCGGAGTGCTCAGCGTCGGTAACGAGGATGCGCGGAACAGGTTGACGGTCATTATCACGGCCATCAGAAGTTCTCTGGTGATCATACAGAGCTTCGCGAGCTCGCACGGCTAGAAGTCGAAGAACTCTTAAGAACTCTTGCGGCCGGGGACACCCGCGCCGCCCCCTCTAACCATAACTCCGAGAGGTGACACCATGGATTTCGTCCTTCTAATCTCACAGCTCCTGACCGTATTGAAGACCGTCGCGCCGGGCGCGGGCGGAGAGGCCACGCTTCTTGCAACGGCAGTAGCCAACATCATCGCCTACATTCAGCAGCAGAAGGGCCTGACGACCGAACAGATACTCCAACGCGCGGGCGCACAGCTCGACGCCAACGAGATCGAGCTACTCAAAGACCTCGCGCGCCTGCAAGGCACAGGCGGCGGCACCGGTGGCACGGGCAGTTCGGGTGGCTCCGGCGGCTCGGGCGGTTCGGGTGGCGGCGGACAGTAACAGATACGACTTCTTCACGCGGCGCGCGCGACCGTGAGCACGAACACTTCGAGTGCGCCTGCGGCCTTGAGGGCAGCGGCGCATCCGGAGACGGTCGCGCCCGTGGTGAACACGTCGTCCACGAGCAGGACGCGCTCGCCCCGGACGAGCCTCGGCCGCATCACCTCGAAGGCTTCCCGCACGCTCTCGCGGCGCGCACGCGCATCCATACCAGCGCGATGCCGCTCGCTCGGCGCGGCGCGCCTGAGGCTCAACTCGTCTACCCGCGTGCCCGCTCTCCCGGCCACGGCACGCGCAAGCAGCGCCGCTTGATTGAAGCCGCGCGCGCGCTCACGCTCCGTGTGTAGCGGAACCGGAACGATGAGAGTCGTCGTGTCGAGCGGAGCACGAGCGCGCGCCTCGCGGAGCAGAAGCGCGAGACGACGAGAGACGAACGGCTCGCGCTTCAATTCGAGGACGGACGCGCGCAGCGCGCCACGATAAGGGCCGCATGCGCGCGCCGCGTCGAAGGCCTCGGCGTCGCAACGTCGGCAGCGCACATCCGCTCTCTTCTCTTCTGGCAACGACGCGGCCGCGAGCGCCCCACACTTCCAACACAGAGTCTCGCCGCCATCGAATAGGCGCGTCTCGGCCCAGCAGACGGCGCACGCCGCCCCGTCCGCGCGTGACTCGACGCAACGCACAACGCACGCCGCGCACGCACGCGGGTAGACGAGCGACAACGCCGCGTCGCACAGTCCGTCGAATACGCCCGTGAGTCTCACTTTAAGTAACTGCTGGAAGTATCGAAGAAGGGCCGCCCGAAATGTCTCTGGTTCGCGCGGCTCGCGTGGCGGGATAGCGAGGGGAATGTATCACAAAAGCCGAAGCCCCGTCCGTCGTAAATTTACGACGGACGGGGCTTCGCAAAATACTGCGCGTGCGCGCGGGCTTTAGTCCTCGTCCACGTTGAGCAGGCCGCGCTCCTGCAAGTCTTGGCACTTGAGGCAGTAGCGCGTCCACGGCACGGCATCGAGACGCTTCTCGGAGACGGGCTCGCCGCAGTTGACGCACTCGCCGTACTCGCCGCCCTCGACCCTTTCAAGTGCCTCGTCTATCAACACCAAGAGCTTCCGGTCGTTGGCCGACATCGAGATTAGAAGCTCTTTGGTGTAGGCGTTGGCCGCCATGTCAGCCGGGTCTTGCGTGGCTTCGAGGTCGCGCTCGCGGCTCGACATCTCTGCCTCCGTCACCTGACTGAAGAGCGATTCGCGGCGCGCGAGCAGACGGTCGCGGTAAGCCTTGGTCTTCCTCTTATCCATTCGTTTATACGCTCCTTCTGTAAACCCTGCTTGTCTAAAGTCTGTCAATACGATTTTCGCGGGCCGCGCGTTTCAAAACAGGCCCGCTCGATCTCTACTTCTGATACGGCAGCCCCCGCGTGATCGTGTATGCGCGGTAGAGCTGTTCGACGAGGACGACTCTCGCCATCTCGTGCGTCATGGTCAGTCGCGAGAGCGACCAGCGCACGTCGGCGCGCGCCCTCAACTCGCCGGAGACGCCGAGGTGTCCGCCTACGACGAAGGCCACCTCCTTGACCGAGCGCCCCTGCCACTCCTCGACCCGCGCGGCCAACTCCTCGGAACTCCACTGAGTCTCGCCGCCCACGTCGAGCAGAACCGCCAGTGCATCAGATGCCAAAGCACCCAGTACGCGTTTGCCTTCCTCTTCGAGACACGCACGCTCGTCCGCGGCCACCGACTCGCGCAACTCCGTCACCTCACATCGAGCGAACCGCGAGAGCCTCTTCAGGTACTCCGCCGCGAGCGCCCGCAGGTGCTCGTTCCGTGTCTTCCCCACCCAGATGAGCCGCAGATGCATACTCAGAGGGATGAGGGCGGAGGGCGGAGGGATGAAAGAAGTTCAGTCAGCGACTTCTTTTGATCTGTTTTCATCCTTCATCCCTCCGCTCTCATCTCTTGCCTGCTTCGCCAGCTTCTCGTACAGATTCTTCCGGCTGATGCCGAGCGTGCGTGCCGCCTCGGACTTGTTACCGCGCGAGTCGGCGAGCACTTCGCGGACGTATTCGGCTTCTAGTTCGGCAAGCGTCGGTCGGCGTGCGCGTCGCGTGCGAAAGCTCGCCATCGTCAAAAGAGACTCGGGCAAGTCCTTCGCCCCGAGCATCACACCTTCAGCAAGGATGATCGCGCGCTCGATTACGTTCGCAAGCTCGCGCACGTTCCCCGGAAAGTCGTAAGCCGCGAGCGCCGCGAGCGCCGCCGTATCGAAGCGGCGTGCGGGGCGACCGTGCTTCGCGGCGTAAGCCAAGAGGAACTTCTCCGCGAGCGGCCCGACATCCTCGCGTCGCTCGCGCAGAGGCGGCACACGCACGGGAACGACGTTGAGGCGATAGAAGAGGTCTTCGCGAAACGCGCGCCGTCGAACGGCGTCGTTCAAATCTACGTTCGTCAGCGCGAGGAGCCGCGCATCAACGCGCACCGTCCGTCGCCCGCCGAGACGCTCGAACTCGCGCCGCTCGATCACGCGCAGAAGCTTTGCCTGCGCCTCCCAGGAGAGGTGCGCGATCTCGTCCAGAACGAGCGTGCCCTTATGCGCGGCTTCGAGCCGGCCGGGCTTCGCCGAGGTCGCGCCCGTGAACGCGCCGCGCTCGTAGCCGAATAGCTCCGCTTCCAAAAGCTCCGAAGGGAGCGCCGCGCAATCAATCTTGACGAAGGGGCCCATCGCTCGCGGGCTCATCGCGTGGACGAAGAGGGCCAGCGCATCCTTGCCCGCACCCGACTCGCCGGTGACGAGCACGTTGGCATCGGTCGTGGCGACGCGCCCGGCGAGCCTGAGCGCCTCGCGCATCGCCTCCGAACGCGCCACCAGTTCTATCATCTCGCGTCTCTCGAAGCGCCCTCGCCGCTCGCCTGCTCGGGCGGGAGCCGCACGCGCACCGCGTCGCGCCACAGCCGTTCGAGGTCGTAGAAGCGGCGCGACTTCTCCTCGAAGACGTGAAAGATGAAGTCGCCGTAGTCGAGCAGAATCCACTCCGCCGAGTTGTAGCCCTCGACGCGCGCGGGCTTCACGCCCAGACGCTTCCTCAACTGCTCTTGCACCTCGTCGGCCACGGCCTGCACCTGCCGCACGTTCGTGCCGCTCGTGATGATGAAGTAATCCGTGAAGCTCGCCACCTCGCGCAGGTCTAAGACGACGAGGTCGTGCGCCTTCTTCTCGCCCGCCGCGTGCAGCGCGAGCGTGATGCGCTCGTCGAGTTCTTCAGCCCCTGCTGCTGAGGCGTCATGCGGCGCGTCCGACTGCGGCTCGCGCCCCTTCTCAGTGCGTTCCCTTGATTCCGGCATCGGAGAATTCTGTTCCATCTGTGTCTCGGTAAAGTCCGTACTTCCTGATGTACTCGGCCACGGGCGAGGCGACGAGCGCGTTTAGCTCGTCCCATTCGCCACGGCCGACGACAGCGCGTATACCTGTGGCCGATGCGTCTACGTTCGCCGCGTCGGTCAGGTAGATGCGCGCCCCTCGATCTGCAATCAACTCACTCTCGACTCGCTCGCGCGTCGCGCCGCGCACGTCAACTACTCGTTCCCGAATCTCCGGCGTGACGTGGTCAATCGTCAACTCATAGCCGGGACGCGTCACGACCAGTTGATCCGTCAAAGTCAGCACGCGCTCCCACTCACGCCACGTCGCTATCTCTTCCCACGAGTCCGCGCCCATGACGAAGAAGAGTTGCACGCTCTTGCCCAGAGTCTCGCGAAAGCTCGTGAGCGTGTCTACGGTGTATGGCCGCTCGGGCGCGGCCATCTCGACGGTCGAGACGCGAAAGCGCTCCTCGCCCTGCGTCGCGAGCGCGAGCATCGCATAGCGGTCGAGCGCAGGACTGACTCTTCGGTCGCGCTTGTGCGGCGCGACGAAAGCAGGAATGAAAAGAACTTCGTCGAGTCCGAAGAGCAGCAGCAGGTTCCGCGCGACGGCCGTGTGCCCCGTGTGTACGGGGTCGAACGTCCCGCCGTAGAGGGCGATGCGCCTCGGCCTCGTCATTCTTCAAAGCCGCCGACAAGCGTTTCGCGCGTCTCGATGACGGGCGACGTGCCTATCTCTTCGAGCTTGCGCGCCATCGCTTGCACAAGCTCGCGCACGCCACGGTTCGTCACCGAAGAAATCTCGAAGAACTCGCGCCCGTCCGCGCGAGCGCGCGCGCGGAGACGTTCGAGCCGCTCCGGCTCATCAATCGCGTCGAGCTTGGTCGCGACGACGAACTGCGGCCGCTCGGCAAGTTGCGCATCGTAGGCCGCAAGCTCGCGGTTGATGATGTCGTAGTCGCTCACCGAGTCGCGCCCCGAGATGGACGACACGTCAACCATATGAAGCAGCAGCCGAGTGCGCTCGACGTGACGCAGGAAGCGGTCGCCGAGTCCCGCGCCGCCGTGCGCGCCTTCTATCAAGCCGGGTATGTCGGCGACGACGAACGTGCGATAGTCGCCGAGGTCTACCACGCCGAGGTGCGGCTCAAGGGTCGTGAAAGGATAGTCGGCTACCTTCGGCTTCGCGGCTGAGATGGTCGAGATGAGCGTTGACTTTCCCGCGTTCGGGAAGCCGACGAGTCCAACGTCAGCCAGCAGCTTCAGCTCCAACTGAAACTCGTACTCCTCGCCCACACTTCCCTCTTGATGGTAGCGCGGCGCGCGGTTGGTCGAGCTGGCGAAGTGCGCGTTGCCAAAGCCGCCGCGCCCGCCCTTCGCCGCGAGCCAACGCTGCCCGTCTTCCGAGATGTCTACGAGGAACTCGCCGGTCTCTGCGTCGAGCACCTGCGTCCCGACGGGCACGCGCACAACCGCGTCCTCGCCCTCGCGTCCCGAACGGTTCGAGCCCTCACCGTGACGGCCGCGGTCGGCCGTGTGCTCGGGGTTGTAGCGCAGGTGCAGCAGCGTGTTCAAGCCCAAATCGCCCACGAGCCACACGTTACCGCCACGCCCGCCGTCCCCACCCGAGGGGCCGCCGCGCGGCACGAACTTCTCGCGTCGGAAAGCCGTCACGCCGTTTCCGCCGTGCCCGCCACGAACCTTAATCTTCGCCCGATCAATAAACACGAATGGTAAATGCCGCAATGATGAATGATGAATGCGAGGCGGTTTGAGACTTTCCATCTCATCATTCCGCATTCCGTATTCATCATTAAAGTTGAAGCGACGCCCATCGCTTGAGTCTTCCACTCGGCGCGGGCGTCGCATCTGAAGCAACTCGGCGTTTCTTCGGACTGCCTAGACGGCTGCTGCCGGTGCCTCCTGCTCAGGCGCGGGGGCCGCGGCTGCCGCCTGCGCCGGATAGACGCTGATGTATTTGCCCTGCCGTCCCTTGTCCTCGAACTTGACGAAGCCGTCAATGAGCGAGAACAGCGTGTCGTCCTTGCCGCGTCCGACGTTCTTGCCCGGCTTCCACTTCGTCCCGCGCTGCCGCGCGAGGATGTTGCCGCCCAAGACCTGCTCGCCGCCGAACTTCTTAAGACCCAAACGCTGCGAGTTCGAGTCGCGGCCGTTGCGTGATGAGCCGACGCCCTTCTTATGTGCCATTGTCTTAACCCCTCAATGATGAATGCGGAGTGATGAGTGATGAATATGACCTTGTGGCGACATTCATCATTCGGTATTCATCATTCATCATTACCCTATGGAATCAATCTTGACCGTCGTGTAGTTCTGCCGGTGGCCCTGCCTGCGCTTGTACTGCTTGCGGCGCTTCTTCTTGAAGACGATGATCTTGACGCCGCGGCCGTGGTCAACGACCGTGCCTGTAACGCTCCCGCCTTCGACCGCCGGGGCTCCGACTTTAACGCCGCCCTCGCCGCCGCCGATGACGAGAGCTTCAAGCTCGACCGACTCGCCCGCCTGTTTGTCGAGCGTGGGCACGCGGACTGTCCCGCCCTCTTCAACGCGGAACTGCTTGCCGCCGGAACGTATGATTGCGTAAGCCATTTCTCTCACTCCTCCCACACGGGCGGCCCGAGCCGCCTTAGAAAAGTCCTTTATTATAAAGACGATACCGGGGTCAGTCAAACCGCGCGGCGGCCTTTTTTCGCTACCCCTCAGGTGCTGCCCGAGGCGGCCCGCTCGCCCTGATTTTTGCGCCGCTCGAAGAACTGCTCCATGAAGCGCGTCGAGTATTCTCCGGCGCGAAAGTAGGGGTCTTCCATGATCGCGCGGTGGAGCGGGATAGTCGTCTTGATGCCCTCGATGACCATCACTTCGAGCGCGCGCCGCATGCGCGCAATCGCCACCTCGCGCGTTCGCGCGTGGACGATGAGCTTGGCGATGAGCGAGTCGTAGTAGGGCGGCACGAAGTAGCCGGGGTAGGCAGCGGTGTCTAAACGGACGCCGGGGCCGCCCGGAGCGTTGTAGGCCGTGATACGGCCGGGGCTCGGCGCGAACGTGTCGGGGTCTTCAGCGTTGATGCGGCACTCGATGGAGTGGCCGACGAAGACCACGTCCGATTGCTTGTACCAGAGCGGGTCGCCCTGTGCGACGAGGATTTGGTTACGCACGATGTCGGCGAGCGTGATCATCTCGGTCACTGGATGCTCGACCTGTATGCGCGTGTTCATCTCCATGAAGTAGAAGCTTCCATCCTCGTCCAGAAGGAACTCAATCGTCCCCGCGCTCGAATAACCGACGCGCCTGCACGCTTCGACGGCCGCCACACCCATCTGCTCGCGCAACTCCGGCGTGAGGACGGGCGACGGCGCTTCTTCGATCAGCTTCTGGTGACGACGCTGGATGGAGCAGTCGCGCTCGCCGAGGTGTATGCAGTGGCCGTGCTCGTCGGCCAAGACTTGAATCTCGATGTGGCGCGGATTCTCGATGTACTTCTCGACGTAGATGTCGCCGTTCTTAAACGCCGCGGCCGCTTCGGTCGAGGCCGTCTGCATGGCGGAGCCGAGTTCTTCTTCGGAGCGAACGATGCGCATGCCGCGCCCGCCGCCGCCCGCCGCCGCCTTGATGATGACGGGGTAGCCAATCTCTCGGATGAGAGAGCGCGCTTCCTCTTCTGACTTCAGTGGGTCGGGGCTACCGGGCAGGACGGGCAGTCCCGCCTCTTTCATCGCGCGCCGCGCTTCGACCTTGTCGCCCATCATGCGTATCACGTCGGGACGCGGGCCGATGAACTTGATGTTGCACGCCTCGCAGATTTCGGCGAACTGCGCGGACTCGGCGAGGAAGCCGTAGCCGGGATGGATAGCGTCTACGTTCGTGATCTCGGCGGCGGCGATGACCGAGGCGAAGTTGAGGTAGCTCTGAGCGGAGGTCGCGCCGCCGATGCAGACCGCCTCGTCCGCGAAGCGCACGTGCAGCGAGTCGCGGTCTGCCGTTGAGTGGACGGCGACCGTCTGGATGCCCATCTCCTTGCACGTCCAGATGATGCGGCACGCGATCTCGCCACGGTTCGCGATCAGGATTTTGCGGAATCTTCTCATAACAGTGGAGGTCAGAGGTCGGAGGTCAGAGGTCAGTAAAGAGCAGACACGTCATCTCTCACTGACCCTTGACCTCCGACCTCTGACCTCTCATTTCTTTACCCCGAACAAAGGCTGGCCGTACTCGACCGGCTGGCCGTTCTCGACGTAGATTTTGGCGATGGTGCCGGAGGTCTCGGCCTGTATCTCGTTCATCAACTTCATCGCCTCGATGATGCAGACGACCGAGTCGTGCTCGACGTGTGAGCCGACCTTGACGAACGACTCGGCCGCAGGCGAGGGCGAACGGTAGAACGTCCCAACGATGGGCGACGTGATGACGTGCATCTCCTCTTCGGGCGGCGCAGCATCAGCAGCAGTCGCTGGATGCGACGTACTCTCGGCCGTCGTCGCGGCGTGCGCGCTCGCATGCATCGCCGCCACGGGGTTGTGCGCTGCGGCCGACCCGACGACGGGCGCAGCCGCAGTGGCAGACGTTGGGGCCGGGTTGCGGCTGAGGCGTATGCGTATGTCCGCGTTCTCGAACTCAAAGTCGGTCAGTGCGTGCGTCGTGAAGAGTTCGGTCAGTTCGCGCAGCTCATCCATGTTGAGCCCGGTTTCCGTGCGGCGCTGCTGCGATTGCGGCTGCCTCTGCTGTTCGGGAGGACGGCCGCCGCCACGGCGTCGCCGCCCGTGTCGCGCCGCGCGCTCGGCTCCGCCCGGCTCGGCCTGCGACGCGGTGGCTGCGTCCGCTGCGTGCTCGTCGCCTTGCGACTGGTTCTCATCGCTCGTCGTCATCTTCTCTGCCTCCGGAGTTGAGCGGCCCGCACAAGCGCGCGCAGGCGCAAGAGAAAAGCCCCTTCGACGCTTGCCGAGCGAGGCGGGCGTGTGGGGCTTCTCCGTTCTAAGGGCTTCGGGGCCGACTCTTACGAGCGGCGCGCCCGGTCGTACTTACGGCGGGGACTTATGGCGGCGCACCCGGCCCGTCACCCTTCTCTAATTACTCCGTATCCTGCTCGGCGGCGGTGGATTCGGTTTTATTGGAACGGCGACCACCGTCGCCTTCCTTCTTCTTTGTAGACTCAGCCGACGAATTCTCGGCCTTGCCACCCGTCTTCGCAGACTTCTTCTTGCCCGAAGCGGCTGGCTTCTTGATCTTCTTCGACCCGGCTGCGGCTGCTTCGCGCTCATGCGGGTTGTCAACCAATTCGATGATTGCAAGCTCGGCGTTGTCACCATCGCGATGGCCGAGGCGAATGATGCGCGTGTAGCCGCCCGGTCGCTCGGCGTAGCGCTTGCCCAGATCGTCGAACAGACGCTTGAGCGCGGCGACGCCCGCCGTGCGCGGCGCGCGCGCCTGCCCTCGCCTGCCCGCAGAGGCGGCCTGGCCCGTGTTGCCCGCGTGGAAGAACGAGGCGGCCTGACGGCGCAGGTGGAGCGACTGCGCGACCGAGTCGTCGCCCTGTAAAGTGGAAGCGCGCTTCGCCAGCGTGATGACGCGCTCGACGAACGGGCGCAGCTCCTTCGCCTTCGGTACGGTTGTGACGATGCGCTCGTCGCGCGCGTT
Source organism: Acidobacteriota bacterium (assembly GCA_032230645.1). Classification (GTDB taxonomy): domain Bacteria; phylum Acidobacteriota; class Blastocatellia; order Pyrinomonadales; family Pyrinomonadaceae; genus QHXN01. The sequence continues at coordinate 14,965 of JAVXWN010000212.1, forward strand.
AATCAGCGAGGTCGCGAGGTTGCGGAGCATAGACATGCGGTGCTCGCTCGTGCGGCCCAGCTTCCGGTGTGCATTCAAGTGTCGCATGACAAAATCCTAAATGATGAATGATGAACGATGAATGATGAATATGATAAAAGCGGTATGATTGAATTCATCACTCCGCATTCATCATTCATCATTTCATTTATTCCTCGTCGTCCTCGTCGTCGTCGGCGTACTCGCTAAGGTCTATATCGCTGCCGCCGGTGCCGGGAATGGGGTTGCCCTGCTCGTCGAAGGCCATGCCGAAGTCGAGCCCCATCCCGTGCAGAATCTCCTTGATCTCGTTCAGAGACTTCTTGCCGAAGTTCTTCGTCGCGAGCATCTCGCGCTCGCTGCGTTGCACGAGGTCGCGGATGCTGCGGATGTTGGCGTTCTTCAGACAGTTGTAGGAGCGAACAGACAACTCAAGCTCATCCACCGAGCGGTCGAGCACGTCGTTGCGCGGAAGCGGCGGCCGCTCGATGTTCTGGTAGGCGAACTCGTCGGTGTCCTCCTCGAAGTTGATGAAGATCTGCATGTGATCCTTAATCAGCTTCGCGGCGAGCCCGATGGCGTCGTCCGGCTTGACCGAGCCGTCCGTCCAGACTTCAATCGTCAGCTTGTCGAACTCGGTGTTCTGTCCCAGACGCGCGGCCTCAACCGTGTAGTTAACCTTCTTGACCGGCGTGTGGACGGAGTCAATCGGGATGTAACCCAAAGAGAGGTCTTCGTCGAAGTTGCGCTCTGCGATAACGTAGCCGCGACCGCGCTTGAGACGCATCTCGACAGTCAGCGAGCCGCCCTCGCTCACGGTCGCGATGTAGACCGCAGGGTCGAGGATTTCCACGTCGGCGTCGGCCTCGATGTCGGCCGAAGTCACCTCGCCCGCGCCGTCGCGGTGAATGGTGAGCGTCTTCGCCTCCGTGCCGTGGAGTTTGAAGGGAATCTGCTTGAGGTTGAGGATAACGTCGGTCGCGTCCTCGACCACGCCGCGGATTGATGAGAACTCGTGCTCGACGCCCTCAATCTTAACGGCGGTGATGGCCGCGCCCTCAATCGAAGAGAGGAGCGCGCGGCGCAGTGAGTTCCCGATGGTCGTCCCGAAGCCGCGCTCGAACGGCTGCGCGGAGAAGCGACCGTAGCGCTCCGTCAGCGTCTCGCCCTCGACGGCGAGGCGGCGCGGCATCTGAAAACCTGTCCAGAGGTTGTGTTGATCCATTGCCATAGTCGAAAACCTTCGTATGAAAAAAGGCAACCAATGCGTAAGCGACACGTGCCCTCGGGCCTTCCTCGGAAAAGCCGCCCGGGCGCGCGTCGCCACGACGCTTCACGTTACTTGCTGTAAAGCTCTACGATGAGCTGCTCGTTGATTGAACGATCCACGTCGTCGCGAACGGGCAGCGTCACGACGCGCGCGCTCATCTCGGCACCGTCGGCGGGCACGATCCAGCTCGGGCGGCCTCGGCCTCCCGCGGTCTGCCAAGCACCCTCGACGTGCGCGTTCTTGCGGCTCGCATCCTTGATGCTCACGATGTCGCCAGCCTTGATCTGGAACGAAGGAATGTCGACCTTGCGCCCGTTGACCTCGATGTGCCCGTGGTTGACAAGCTGGCGCGCCTGACGACGCGACGTGGAGAAGCCCGCGCGGTAGACCGCGTTGTCGAGGCGGCGTTCGAGCAGGGACAAGAGGTTCTCGCCCGTGATGCCCTTCATGCGCGCCGCGCGCTCAAAGTAGTTGCGGAACTGCCCTTCGAGGACGAAATAGATGCGCTTGACCTTCTGCTTCTCGCGCAGTTGCAGGCCGTAGCCTTGTAACGCCTTGCCGCGGCGCATCGAGTTGCCGTGCTGTCCGGGCGGCTGTGTGCCGCGCTTCTCAATCGGGCAGGACGGCTTGAAACAGCGGTCGCCCTTCAGAAATAATTTCGCGCCTTCGCGGCGGCACAGACGGCACACCGCGCTTCGATACCTAGCCACTTCTTTTTGCCTCCGGTCTAATAAGTCAGACGGAAAAGTTTACAGACCGCACGCCGCTCGCGCGCTTGGCCCTTCATCCTTTAGGTTAATGAAACTTTGATTTTAGAATTTTGATTTGATGGATGACGACAGCGCCGTCATAAGTCGCAAATCAAAAATCTGAAATCGCAATTGCCTAAACTCTGCGCCGCTTGGGCGGACGGCAGCCGTTATGGGGAATCGGCGTCGTGTCGCGAATGGTCGTGACACGGATGCCTGCGCTGTTGATGGCGCGAATCGCGGACTCACGCCCGCCGCCGGGGCCTTTGACGTGCACCTCGGCCTGCTGCATCCCGACCTCTTTGGCCTTGTTCGCGGCCTCGTAGGCGGCCTGCTGCGCGGCGAAGGGCGTGCCCTTGCGCGAGCCGCGAAAACCTCGCGCGCCCGAAGAGGATTGCGCGATGAGATTTCCTTCGGTGTCCGTGATCGAGATTAGCGTGTTGTTGAACGACGCCGCGATGTGCACTACACCGACGGGGATGTTCTTCTTTTCCTTCTTGCGGAAGGTCTTCTTCTTGCCGGTTGTCGCTTTTGCCATAACAATCCAGATGCTAGATGCCTGATGTCAGATGTGGGTTAGACGCCATTTGACTGACATCTAACATCCGGCATCCGACATCTGCCTTGTTACTTCTTGCCCGGAGCCTTCTTCTTGGCGACCGTGGCGCGGCGCGGGCCCTTGCGTGTGCGCGCGTTGGTGTGAGTGCGCTGCCCGCGCACGGGCAGGCCGCGACGATGGCGCAGGCCGCGATAGCAGCCGATGTCCATCAGCCGCTTGATGTCCATCTGAACGCGCTTGCGCAGGTCACCCTCGACCTCGCCCTGACCCTCAATGGTCTGGCGGATGCGGTTGAGTTGCGCCTCGTCCAAGTCGCGCACGCGCACGTCCGCGCTCACGTCGGCCTCCTGTAGGATGGAGGTCGCGCGCGAGCGCCCGATGCCGTAGATGTACGTCAGTCCGATTCCGATTCTCTTGTTAACCGGGAGGTCAACGCCGACTACACGAGCCATTTCAGTTCTCTCTCCGAGTCAAATCAATTTGCGATTTTTGATTTGAAGACAAGCGCTCACAACGTCTTAAAATCGCAAATCAAAAATCCTAAATTCCCTACCCCTGCCGCTGCTTGTGCTTGGGGTTGGTGCAGATCACCCTGACTACGCCCTTGCGGTGGATGACCTTGCAGTTGTCGCACATCTTCTTAACCGAAGCCCTAACCTTCATCTCACTTCACCCCTTCCGGGCCTTACCGCCCGGCAATCGTCACTTGTAGCGGTACGTGATGCGGCCGCGATTCAGGTCATAAGGCGAAAGCTCAACCAGCACCCGGTCGCCCGGCAGGATGCGTATAAAGTTCTTGCGCATCTTGCCCGAGACATGCGCGAGTACCTGATGCTTGCTCTCCTCCAACTCGACGCGAAACATCGCGTTCGGCAAAGTCTCGACGACTTTCGCCATCACTTCTATCGCTTCTTCTTTCGCCATAGCCCACGAACGTCTCTACTGCTAAAACCTGACTAGGCTGGCAAACTGCGAATAATAACACACTTACCGACCGCTTCCAAGCGGGCTCGGGCGACCTTTCGCTTCAGGCGCTCGCCGTCCCGGCCTGCGGCACGCCTTCGGCCAAACGGGTCAAGACCTCCGGCCCTTCCTCGGTGATGGCGACGGTGTGTTCGACGTGCGCCGAGGGGCGGCCGTCGAGCGTGACGACCGTCCAGCCGTCCTTGAGCGTCTTTGTCTTGTGCGTCCCCATGTTAACCATGGGCTCGATGGCGAAGACGTAGCCCGAACGGATTTTGATGCCTGTGCCCGGCTTTCCGTAGTTCGGGATTTGCGGGTCTTCGTGCATTTTTCTGCCGATGCCGTGGCCGACGTAGTCGCGCACGATGCCGTAGCCGTGCGCCTCGGCGAACTCCTGCACCGCCCACCCGATGTCGCCCAGATGTTTGCCCGGCCAGCATTGTTTGATGGCGCGCTCAAGGCACTCTTCAGCGGTGCTGATAAGCTTCAGCCTGTCCTCTTCAACGCGGCCGACGGGGACGGTCGTCGCGGTATCGCCGACAAAGCCTTCGAGCGTCACGCCGCAGTCTATGGAGAAGATGTCGCCATCCTCAAGGACATAGGCCGAGGGGAAGCCGTGGACGACCTGCTCGTTGACCGACGCGCAAATCGAGAAGGGGAAGCCATGATAACCCTTGAAGGTCGGGATAGCTCCGGCGTCGCGAATCATCTTCTCGGCCTCCATGTCGAGTTCGAGCGTGGTGACGCCGGGTCGCACCATCCGGCGCAACTCCTCGCGCACCTGTGCCACGAGCCGCCCGGCCGCGCGCATCTTCTCCAACTCCCTTTTCGACTTCCCGATTATCATTCGTGGTGAATGGTGAATAGTAAATGATGAATGGTTAAAAGCAGTTTCCATCTACCATTCACTCTTCATCATTTACTGCCTTCTCAATGTCCGCGTAAATGGTCGCGGCGTCGCGCGTGCCGTCAACGCGGCGCAGCCGCCCGGTCTTCTCGTAGAAGTCGAGAAGGGGGCGTGTGTCGCGCTCGTAAGTCGCAAGCCGCGCCTTGATCGTCTCGGCGTTGTCATCAGCGCGCCGGCCCAATCGCACGTCGGGATGAAAGTCGCAGACCTCGTCCGACTGCGGCGGCTTGAAGTAGACGTTGTAAATCTCGCCGCAGATGGGGCAGTTGCGCCGCCCCGTCACGCGCTGTTCGAGTATGTCGAAAGGCACGTCAACCAGTATCGCGCTGAGCGTGTGCCCCTGCTCCGCGGCCAAGGCTTCGAGCATCTCTGCCTGCGCGGGCGTGCGCGGGAAGCCGTCGAGGACGTAACCTCCGAGGCAATCAGGCCGTGCCGTGCGCTCGCGGACGATGCGCACCGTCAACTCGTCGGGGACGAGCGTGCCCGCGCTCAGGATGGGACGAAGCTCTTCGGCGAGCGGCGTCTCGGTCTTCAGGAGCGCGCGGAACATGTCGCCCGTTGAAATCTGTGGCAAGCCGAGGCGCTCTTGCAGCAGGCGAGCCTGCGTCCCCTTACCCGCGCCCGGCGCACCCATGAGGACGATGATCTTCGACATAGGAGCAGAGGGTCAAAGGTCAGAGGTCAATGGAAGTCAATATCTGACCTCCGACCTCCGGCCTCTGCTTTCAGGTTCTGCGCCCGCGCAGGCGGCTGCCCGGGCCGAAGAAGCCTTCGTAGTTGCGCATGACGAGTTGCGACTCGACCTGCGCGACGGTGTCCATGGCGACGCCGACCAGAATCAGGAGCGACGTGCCGCCGAAGTAGAACTGATAGCCCATGCCGTGCGGAATCCAACCCAATCCCGGCGTGCCCGTGACGAACTCCTCGATGCGGCCTCCGAAGAACGGGAGCCGCCCGACGTTGAAGCCCGAGAGCATCAACTGCGGGATGAAGGCCACGAGCGCGAGGTAGAGCGCGCCCACGGTCGTCAAACGCGTCAGAATCGTATTTAGGAACTCGGCCGTGTTACGTCCGGGGCGAATGCCGGGGATGAAGCCGCCGTGCTTGCGCAGATTGTCCGATACCTCTTCGACGTTGAAGATGATGGTGATGTAGAAGAAGGTGAAGAGCACGATGAGCGACAGGTAGATCAACTCGTAGTACGGGTCGCCGCCGTGGAAGCCCTGAAAGAAGTTGTGCAGCCCGTAGCGCCAATCCTGCACGTTCGGGTCGAAGGCGACGAACTGCAAGACGGTCTGCGGAATCGCGAGCACCGACGAAGCAAAGATGACGGGGATGACGCCGCCCATGTTGAGCTTGATGGGCATGTGCGTCTGCTGCCCGCCGACGAGTTGTCGGCCGACGTGCCGCTTAGCGTATGAGATGGGCACCTTGCGCCGCGCGCTCTCGACGAAGACGATGAAGGCGATCAGTCCAATGAGCACCACAGCCATCGCGATAACGCCGATGACGGCGAAGGTGTCGCCGCTGCGCAGGCGCTCGACGACCTGCGGGACGCCGCGCGAGGGCAAGCCGATGACGATGCCGGAGAAGATAAGAAGCGAGACGCCGTTGCCGATGCCGCGCTCTGTAATCTGCTCGCCGAGCCACATGACGAAGATGGTGCCAGTGGTGAGTGTAACCATCGTCGTGATGATGAAGCCGGGGCCGGCGGCTCCGACGGCGTTGGCCTGAAGCCAGCGCGCAACGATGAAGGTCTGGAACATGCAGAGCACGACCGTCAGATAGCGGTTGTACTGGTTAAGCTTCTGGCGTCCGGCCTCGCCCTCCTCCTGCAAACGCTTGAGCTGCGGGAAGACGGTCGTCATCAACTGCGTGATGATGGTCGCGGTGATGTAGGGCGTCACTCCAAGCGCGAAGACCGAGATGGTCTGGAAGTTCCCGCCCGAGAAGAGGTCGAGCACGCCGAGCAGCGTCGTGCCCACCTCGGCCCAGACGCGGCGGAGTTGGTCGCGGTCAACCCCGGGCGCGGTGATGTGCGCGCCGAGGCGATAGACGGCCAGCAGCCCGAGCGTAAAGAAGATGCGCTTACGCAGGTCGGGCACCGTGAACATGTTGCGGATGGCGGCGAAGAACTTATCCATGGCTTTGTAGCTTTCGGCGGTCAGCGATTAGGCTTTTCGACTCTGAAGCGGTCGGCTCAGTTTACGGGGTCACGCTTGCTAATTTTATCAAAGCCGGCCGCCAACAGTTGACCGGCCCGGCTTCTGTTAGCAAAACAACGCTGAAGACACTTTTGAGAAGAGTCTCGGCGCTCTCCCTGCGTCCTCAGCGTGTGCTTTTCATCGGCCTTTCAAAGCGGCGACCAGCGCGCACGTGTGTCGCCTATTCGGAGACGGGCACGAGGGCGTCGGGCTTGTGATGCTGCGTGATGACGTTCACGGTGCCGCCCGCGCTCTCGATCTTCGCGCGCGCGCCCTTCGTAAAGCGATGCGCCGAGACGGTGAGCGACTTGGTTAACTCGCCCGTGCCGAGCACGACCACGTCGCGCTTGCCCTTGGCGATGACGCCGCGCTCGTGCATCGTCTCGGGCGTTATCGAATCGCCCGCCTCGAAGCTCCGCTCTAAAGTAGCGAGCGTCACTTCGATCCACTGCTTCTTGAAGATGTTCGTGAAGCCACGCTTGGGCAGACGCCGCTGGAGGGGCATCTGCCCGCCCTCGAAGCCGACCTTGCCCGAGTAGCCCGAGCGCGACTTCTGACCCTTGTTGCCGCGTCCGGCCGTCTTGCCTAAGCCAGAGCCGGGGCCGCGACCGACGCGCTTCTTCTTGTGCGTCGAGCCTTCGGCGGGGCGTAGATTGTTCAGACCGATTGCCATTTCTGAAACCTCGTCAATCGTCAATCGTGAACCGTCAATCATGGCGTGACGGTGAAAGCTCTCCGTTCACGATTGACGATTTACCATTCACGGTTTTTACCTATTCGATTATCCGCAAAAGGTGCGGGACTTTCTCGACAACGCCGCGCATCGAGCGCGTGTCGGGGCGCTCAACGATCTGGTTGAGCTTCGTGAACCCGACGCTACGCACGATCTCTTTCTGCGTCTTCGGGAAGCCGATGGCGCTGCGGTAATACTGTATGCGAATCTTCCCGCCGCCGTCCTGCTGCTTGCTCTCTTCAGCCATTTCTAAACCTCGTAAATCGTGAATCGTAAATCGTCAATGGTGAAAGTCGCGTTGCCGTCTATTCACGATTCACGATTTACCATTTACGGCTTTTACAGTTCCTCGACCTGCTTGCCGCGCAGGCGTGCCACCTCGAACGGGTCTTTCATGTTGAGGAGGCCGTCGAAGGTCGCGCGCACGACGTTGTGCGGATTGCCCGAGCCCAAGACCTTCGTGCGCACATCGTGGACGCCCGCGGCCTGCATGACCGCGCGCACGGCTCCGCCCGCGATGACGCCCGTGCCTTCGGAGGCGGGCTTCATCAGGACGCGTCCCGCGCCGAACTCGCCGATGATGGGATGCGGCAGCGTGTTCTTAATCAGCGGCACGCGGATCAAATTCTTCTTGGCCGCTTCGATGGCCTTCTTGATGGCGACGGGGACTTCGCGTGCTTTGCCCGTGCCGAAGCCGACGTGCCCCGCGCCGTCGCCGATGACGACGAGCGCGGCGAAACTCAGGTTCTTGCCGCCCTTGACGACCTTCGTCACGCGGTTGATCGAGATGACCTGATCGGTCAGGTCAAGCCCCTGCGCTGGAATTCTGTGTGTCGGTTGTCGCATTGCTCACCTTTCGGAAACTACCTTAGGCCGCGGCCTCTGCGCCATCTGCGGCGGCCGGCTCTTCTTCATCACTGCGCTCGTTCTTGTTCAGGCCCGCCTCGCGCGCCGCATCCGTCAAAGCCTTGACGCGCCCGTGAAAGCGAAAGCCGCCGCGGTCGAAGACGACCTGCTCGACGCCCGCTGCAATCGCGCGCTCCGCAATCGCACGGCCGACGCGACGCGCCGCCTCGATGTTGCCGCCCGAGTCGCCGCGCAAGTCCTTCTCGACGGTCGAGGCCGAGGCGATGGTCGCGGCGCGCTCGTCGTCAATGACCTGCGCGTAGATGTGATTGAGGCTGCGGAAGATCGCCAGACGCGGTCGCTCTTGGCTTCCGCGCACGCGGCGGCGAATGCGCGTGTGCACCGCTCTTCTGACCGCTGCTTTGTCTTTCTTTGCCATGTCCTTTTCGCTCCTTTAGTCACCGCGCATGCCGATGCGACTGTCGCAAGGGGTGATTCTCCATTTGAAGAACCGCGGGACTAAACTTGAAAACTACTTGCCGGTCTTTCCGGGCTTGAGCTTGAGTTGCACGTCACTGTAGCGCACGCCCTTGCCTTTGTAGGGGTCGGGCTTGCGTAAGGAGTGCATCTCGGCGGCGACCTGCCCGAGCTTCTGCTTGTCTATCCCCGTGAGCGTCAGCGTCAACTGGTACTGCTGGATCGAGCTTTTGGTCGCGACGCGCTCGCCCTTGACATCAATGCCTTCGGGCAGAGGAAACTCGACGGGGTGCGAGTAGCCTAAAGAGAAGACGACCTTGCGCCCCTGTATGTCGGCCTTGTAGCCGACGCCGACCACGTCCATCTGCTTCGTGAACCCTTCGGTCACGCCGACGACAGCGTTGTTGGCAAGAGCACGGGCCAGTCCGTGATTGGCGCGGAAGTCGTCGGAGGCGCGCTCGGCCTGCAACTGCCCGTCTTCGAGTTTGAAGGTCACGCCCTCGGGAATCGGCGTCCGCAGAGTCCCCTTCGGCCCCTTGACCTCGACCTCTCGCTCGTGGAGCGTTATCGTAACGTCCTTCGGAACCGTGATAGCTTTCTTTCCAATACGAGACATAGCTTTAACCTTCGGTTAAAGAGATGTCGGATGTCAGGTGTCAGATGTCAGTTTGTACCAGCATCCGGCATCGAGCATCCAGCATCTGCTTAATAGATTGCGGCCAAGACCTCGCCGCCGACGTTCTCGCGGCGGGCGCGTTTGCCACTCATCAGGCCGCGCGAGGTCGAGACGATGTTGACGCCGTAGCCGCCCAAGACCTTCGGGATTTCGGTCGCGCCCATGTAGACGCGCCTGCCGGGCGTAGAAACGCGCGAGAGATGCGTGATCGAGCTTAGGCCGCGCGCGTCATAGCGCAGGAAGATGCGAATGGTGCGCTTGACGCCCTCGCCCTTGGTGACGAAGTTGTTGATGTAACCCTCTTCCTTGAGGATACGGGCGATCTCCAGCTTCAGCTTCGACGCCGGGATGTCAACGCGCGAGTGCTTGGCCGCAATCGCGTTGCGCATCCTCGTCAGCATGTCGGCAATAGGATCAGTCATTACTCTTTAAGCTCCACAAAAACTCGCCAGGTTTCAGCCGCACGCCCCACGCGCCGGCCGACTGCTGACGATGAACATCAGAAAAATTACCAGCTCGACTTGATGACGCCGGGTATCTGCCCTTGCAGCGCCAGCTCGCGGAAGCAGATACGGCACAGCTTGAACTTGCGCAGGTAGCCGCGGGGTCGCCCGCAGCGCGCGCAGCGCGTGTAGGCGCGCGACGAAAACTTCGGCGTCCGGTTCGACTTCGCAATCAGTGACTTCTTAGCCATGTCTGTTGTCTTCTCTCTCCTGCTTTACTGCCTACTGGCGGAACGGCATGCCGAGCGCGCGCAGAAGCGCACGCGCCTGCTCGTCGTCACGCGCCGTGGTGACGATGGAGATGTTCATCCCGCGCGTCTTGTCCACCTTGTTGAAATCTATCTCGGGGAAGATAAGCTGGTCGCGTATGCCGAGCGTGTAATTGCCGCGCCCATCGAACGCTTTGGGCGAGACGCCGCGAAAGTCGCGCACGCGCGGCAGAGCCACACTGACCAGACGGTCGAGGAACTCGTACATCCGTTCGCCGCGCAACGTGACCATCGTGCCGATGGGCATGCCCTGACGCAGCTTGAACGAAGCGATACTCTTCTTGGCGCGCGTGGTGACGGGCTTCTGACCCGTGACGGCGCGCAACTCGTCCGCTCCCGTGTCAACGATCTTCGCGTTGGCGATGGCTTCGCCCAACCCCATGTTGATGACGATCTTTTCGAGCCTCGGGATAGCCATCGGGTTCTCGATGCTGAACTCTTTGGCAATCGCCGGGGCGATCTCTTTCTGGTAACGCTCTTTTAGTCTGGCTGCCATGATCTTTAAAAACCTCCCCGCATCTTCTTCCCGGGTCTCGTCGCCTTCCACATCTATGCGACGTTTCCGGGGATGCGGCCCCTATCCTTTATCCTTGTCGAGCGTCTGCCCGCTGCCCGAGGCGATTCTCGTCTTCGAGCCATCCTCGGCCACCTCGTAGCGCACGCGCGTCGGTTTACCCGAAGAAGGGTCTATAAGCTGCACGTTCGAGATGTCCACGTAGGCTTCCTTCTCGATGATGCCGCCGGGCCGGTTGGCTCCGGGGTTGGGGCGCTGGTGACGCTTGACGACGCCGACGCCCTCGACCTTGATCTTGCCCTCGCGCGGCTTCACGTCGAGCACGCGCCCGCGCTTGCCTCGGTCGCGCCCCGCCATGACGACCACCTGATCGCCCTTCTTCACCTTCACTCGCTTTGTTCCCATCTGCGTCATCGCTTAAATCACCTCCGGCGCGAGCGAAACGATCTTCATGAAGTTGCGGTCGCGAAGTTCGCGCGCCACGGGCCCGAAGACGCGCGTGCCGATGGGCGTGTCGTCGGGCTTGATGAGCACGCACGCGTTCTGGTCGAAGCGGATGTAGGTGCCGTCCTTGCGTCGCACCTCCTTAACGGTGCGCACGACGACGGCGTTATGAACCGTCCCCTTCTTCACCGCTCCGTCGGGCGCAGCCTCCTTGACCGTGACCTTGATCTTGTCGCCGAGGCTCGCGCGTGTCGCCTTCGTCGAGCCGCCGATGGCCTGAATCATCTCGACGCGCCTCGCGCCCGAGTTGTCCGCCACGTCAAGCGACGTTTGCATCTGGATAGCCATTTCACACCTCAGTAAATAGTAAGTGGTGAATGGTAAATGGTGGCTTCAACTATTCACCATTTACTCTTTACCATTCACTATTTCTCTGCCTTCTGAATAATCTCGACGACGCGCCAGCGCTTGTTGGCGGAGAGCGGGCGGGTCTCGACGATGCGAACCTTGTCGCCGATGGTCGCGCCCTTCTCGTTATGCGCCATGAACTTTGACGTGCGGCGAACGTAGCGACGGTACTTCGGATGCTTGATGAGACGGTCTACGCGCACCACGCACGTCTTCTCCATCTTGTCCGACGCCACGACGCCGACCTTCTCCGAACGACGACCGCGCTTGCCCGCCTCGGTGCCGGCAGCGTTTCCGGCCTGCGCGTCAACACCCGCGCCCACGGCCTGCGCAAGGGTCTGGCCCGACTCGGTAGCTTCGGCCGCACTCTCGTCGGCGCTCGTCGTCACTTCTTCTTTAGTCTCTTCTGCCATCACAAACCTCTAGTAAACGGTGAATGGTAAACGGTGAACGGTGAAGAGCAGTCGCTACATACCATTGACCATTTACTATTTACCTTCATTTCGCCGCCTGCTCCTGCTGTCGCGCGCGCATCAGGGTCTGGACGCGCGCAAGCGTCTTCTTCTCGCGGCGGACGGTCTTGACGGCGTCCACCTCGCCGAGCGCCAGCTTGAAGTTGAGACGAAAGAGCGACTCTTTGAGACGCTGCGCCTCTTCCTTTAACTCCGCGTCCGACATGTTGTGCAGGCGCTCAAGGTCTTCGTGTCTCTTCATTAAACCGCGCCCCCTTCCTGCTCCGTGCGCGAGACGAACTTGCACTTGATGGGCAGCTTCTGCGCGGCGAGCCGCATAGCCTCACGCGCCATCTCTTCCGACACGCCCTCGATCTCGTAGAGGATGCGGCCCGGCTTGACGACCGCGACCCAGTGATCGGGCGCGCCCTTGCCTTTACCCATACGCGTCTCGGCGGGCTTCTTCGTAATCGGCTTGTCGGGGAACATGCGAATCCAGATTTTGCCGCCGCGTTTGACGTGGCGCGTCATCGCGATACGCGCGGCCTCGATCTGACGGTCGGTGATCCAGCCCGGCTCCAGAGTCTTCAAGCCGTACTCACCGAAGCTGATCGCAGAGCCGCGCTGGGCCGAGCCCGTCATGCGTCCCTTCATCTGCTTCCGGTGCTTTACCTTCTTCGGCATCAACATGATGTTTCGCTCCGCTCAACAAGATGTCAGATATCAGTTTTGGCTTCAACTAACATCTCGGCATCCGACATCCAGTATCTATCTTCTATCGTCCGCCACCGCCACCACCGCCGCCGCGTCCGCCGCGTCCACCGGGGCCGCCGGGGCCTCGTCCACGCGGGCGGTCGCCGTCTTCGCGGTCACGTCGCGGGCGGCGTCCGTCGCCGCGCTCGGGACGCGGCTCGTTGATCGGGTCGGGCTGCGTGCCGCGCGCCATTGCCGCACGCGGGTCGAGAATCTCGCCTCGGTAAATCCAGCACTTGACGCCGATGACGCCGAAGGTCGTGTGCGCCTCGGCGAAGCCGTAGTCAATGTCGGCGCGCAGCGTGTGCAAGGGGAGTCGTCCCTGCAAGTGCCATTCGGTGCGCGCAATCTCGGCACCGTTGAGACGGCCCGCGACCTTGACCTTGATGCCCTGCCCGCCGAAGCGCAGCGTCTCTTCGACGGTCTTGCGCATGGCGCGGCGGAAGGCGATGCGCTTCTCAAGCTGCGCGGCAATCTTCTCGGCCTGCAATTGCGCGTTGAGCTCTGGCTTGTGAATCTCCTGAATGGAGACGAGCACTTCTTTGCCCGTGCGCGCCGAGATGTCGGCCTTGAGCTTGTCGATCTCAGCGCCTTTGCGCCCGATGATGATGCCCGGTCGCGAGGTGTAGATGATGAGCTTGAGACGGTTGGCCGCGCGCTCCACATCAACGTGCGAGACTCCCGCGCCCATGAAGCGGCCCTTCATCTGCGCCTTCAGCTTGAGGTCTTCAAGGAGATAGTCGCCGTACTGCTTCTTCGCGAACCAGTGCGAATGCCAATCCTTGTTGTAGCCGAGGCGAAACCCGTAGGGATGAACTTTCTGACCCACAATCTTCTCCTAACGATTATTCCTGAGCCGTGGGCTCTTCAGCCTTTGACTCTGCGGCCGGAGCCGCTTCCGTCTTTTTGGAAGCGCGCTTCGTCGTCTTCTTCTCCGCGGCGGCGTCGCCCGCTCCCGCGGCCTTCGTCGCGCCGCCCTTGCGCGGAGCGGCAGGCTTGGCGTCAGCGGCCTTCGCCGCCGCCGCAGGCTTCGCGTCCCTTTTGCCCTTCGCCCTGACCGCCACATCTTCCTGCGCGCCGGTCGAGACCAGCACGGTCACATGGCAGAAGTGGCGCTGCTCGCGGTAGGCGCGACCCTGCGGGGCCGGGCGCACGCGGCGTCGATTCTTGGTCGGCCCGATGTCCACAAAGCACGTCTTGACGACGAGGTCGTCCGGGTCAACCGCGACGTTCTGCCGCTCGGCGGCTTCGGTCGCATTGGCGATGGCCGAGCGCAAACACTTCTCGATGGGCTCGGCGGCGCGCTTGTTGGTGAATTGCAGGATCGCCAGCGCCTCGCCCACGCGCTTGCCGCGAATCATGTCAACCACGAGCCGCGCCTTCTGCGCCGACCCGCGTAAATATTTTGCACTCGCTATCGCTTCCATGACTTAACCTCGGTGATAAG
>JAVXWN010000254.1:0-2660 GCA_032230645.1 Acidobacteriota bacterium
TGAATATGAAGACACAATCAGCTTCATATTCATCACTCATCGTTCATCACTCATCATCCATATTCTTCACTGCGCTTCGAGCGCGACGGCAATCTCGGCGGCGACGCGTGCGTTGTTCTCAAGCAGCGCGAGGTTGGCACGCAGCGTTGCGCCGCCCGAGCGCCAACTCATGTGCGCGAGTAGGAACGGCGTCAATTCGCGCCCCATGACGCCGCGCTGCGAAGCCACCGCGAGCGCCTCCGACAAAGACTCTTCCATGACAGCGGCGTTCACCTCGAAGCCTTCGGGAACGGGCACCGTGACGACGAGCGCCGCTTCGAGCCCGAGCCCATCGCGCGCGTGCGCAATGCGCGCGACCTCCGCGCCGGAGTCGGTGCGCGCGTCCACGGGCAGCCCGCTCAGTCGAGTGTAGAACGCAGGCATCTCGTCGCAGCCGAAGCCTAAGACGCAGACGCCGTGTGTCTCAAGCCACTCGCGGGTCGCGGGCAGATCGAGCACCGACTTTGCGCCCGAGCAGACGACCGTCATCGGCGTGCGCGCAAGCTCCGGCAGGTCGGCCGAGATGTCTGGAAGCGCGCCGCGATGCACGCCGCCGATGCCGCCCGTGGCGAAGACACGCAGCCCTGCGCGGCTCGCTATCCAGAGCGTGCCCGCGACGGTCGTCGCGCCGTCCTCGCCGCGCGCAACTGCGAGCGGCAGATCGCGCCGACTCACCTTGCGTACGCCATCGCCCTCGGCCAGACGCGCAAGCTGCGTCTCGTCCAAACCGACGCGGAGCCGCCCGCCGATGACGGCCACAGTGGCGGGCACTGCGCCGCCCTCGCGCACGATCTGTTCAAGCCTGTGCGCCGTCTCAAGGTTCTGCGGTCGCGGCAGCCCGTGCGAGATGACCGTTGATTCGAGCGCAACGACGGCGCGTCCCTTGGACAGCGCAGCCTCGACCTCTTCGTTGATTTTCAGATGACTTGGATCAAGCATAAAGAGGTTAGAGGTTAGAGGTCAGAGGTCAGTAAAAGCAAATGCCGGAGGCGCAATTTCAATCGCCGCCTCCGGCTCTCTACCGAACCTCCAGCCCCCGGTTTCCGGCCTCTTTCGCTTCAGCGGATGCGTGCGGTGAAGGAGACGCTGCCCGTATGGTTGGGAGATGTTTTGCTGAGCGTCCCCGCGAAGCTCCAGCGAACGTGCGTGACGTTGCGGTCGTAGCCTGCGGGCGCGCCGCCGCCGCCCGAGATGGGCGTGTAGGTGAAGGTCACGCCGCCATCGTTCGAGTAGGCGACGACGACCGTGAGGCCGGTCGTGCCGAGGTTCGTCGAGACGGAGCCGACCTTGAAGTCGGTGTTATCGTTTATCTTCAGAGTGCTCGCCGCGTCGGGGTCAACGAGGACGATGTTCTGTAGCGTGCCGCCGCCGAGGTTAGTGAAGACGACCGTGTAGTTGATGTCCGTGCCGGGGGTCGGGTTGGGGCCGCCGAGCGTGTAGGACTTGTCGAGCTTGAAGTAGACCACGTTCGTCGTCACAGAATTGCTATCGTTCGACGAGTTCGGATCGAAGGTCGCGCTTGACGAGACGCTCGCGGCGTTCGTGACCGAGGGCGCGGCCGCCGCCGCGACCGTGACGGTGAGCGTGATGGCGGGCAGCGTCGTCCCGCTCGTGACGGGGCCGGCTCTCGTGCACGTGACCGTGCCGCTTGAGTTCGAGCAAATCCAGCCCGTCCCCGTCGCGGAGAAGTAGCTGAGCCCCGAGGGCAGCGTGTCGCTAACCGTGATCGTGCCCGTGGCCGATTGCGGCCCGTTGTTGTGCACCGTGAGCGTGTAGCTCGCGTTGTAGCCGACGGCGAACGCGCCCGAAGCGGCCTTTGTCATCGAGAGGTCTGCGGCGGCCACGACGTTGTCCGTGTCCGTGGCGGAGTTGTTCGCGGGCGTCGCGTCGGCAAGCCAAGAGGGGAGCGCGGCTGCGGCCGTGTTGGCGATGGTGCCGGATGAGGCCGAGACCGTGGCGTTGATTGTGTAGGTGGCCGTGCCCCCTGCGGCGAGCGTGGCGCTCGTGCTGATGTTGCCGCTACCCGAAGCCGTAGCGCAAGACGAGCCAGCGGTGGCCGCACAAGTCCACGTCGCGCTGCTCAAGCCAGCGGGTATGGTGTCGGTGACTGTGCCGGTGACGGTGTAGGTTCCATTGTTCTTGACGACGACGCTGTAGCTGACGCTCGCGGTCTGGTACGTGTTCGTCACGCCGTCGGACTTGGTAACGGAGAGGTCGGGCGCGGGGACGATTGCCGTCGAGAGGTCGCCCGTCGTCGTCGTGCCGCCGCTGAGCGCGCCGACGAGCGATGCCGCCAACGAGGGCAGCGTGATGACATAGAGGTTTGAAGGACTCTGCGTCTGAATGAGAATGCGGCTCGCATCAACGCCGAGGCCGAGCGTGCCGGGGGTGATGCCACCGGGGAAGGTGACGGTTCCGACGGTCGTGGCCGCGCCGCCCGCGACCGTCGCGGAGTAGAGTTGGCGGTTCTGGTTGATGATGTAGAGCGTCGCGCCGTTGAAGGCCATGTCGCCGCCATTGCCCGTGCCCGTGATGGTGGCTACGGAGGTCGCTTGCCCCGTCGTCTGGCTAACGGTGTAGAGCGTGTCGTTGTCCGCGCCGCCTCCGCCCGACATGTAGTA
>JAVXWN010000257.1:0-29771 GCA_032230645.1 Acidobacteriota bacterium
GCGGCGCGACGCGATGCGAGGAGGTTGGGGATGGCGATGGCGGCGATGATGCCGATGATCGCGACGACGATCAGCAGCTCGATGAGCGAGAAGCCCTTCTGGCCTTTTTTCTGTTGCATTTCGTTAATGGTGCTCCTTGAGAGAAAATTGTTTGAGTGAAGATTCGTTCTCGCGCTTTCGGACATCGTCTCAGGCTACGGGCCGCTCGCGCGCGACTTCGCGGTCGCCGGTCACTAAAACAAGAGCCGTGCCAGCGAGCCTGCGGCGGGCGGGACGCAAAGAAAGTTCGTATTTACTGGGGAATCTATTGAAAGAGATGTCGGACGGAGTGTCAGGCAAAGTGCCCGCATGCGGCCCGGTAACAAAATTCGTCAGCCCATCGCTGACGAATTTTGACAGCCTCGCACACAAACGTCAGGCGGGAAGCGGCGGGACTAAAATCCTGAAAGTCGCGGTGCCTTCTTCCAGTTTTCAGCCTTCAGACGCGCTGCGGGTGGCAGCGTCCGAGCGCAGTTGCGCGGTCACGTTGCGGATGCCGTGCTTGTCGAGAAGATGACGCAGGGAGCGAACTGAGAGGTGTAGGATTTCGGCGGCGCGCGTCTGGTTGCCGCCCGTGCGCCGGAGTGCTTCGAGGATGTAGGTCTTCTCCAGATGTTCGAGGTGCGCGACGAGGTTGAGTCCTTCCTCGGGCAGCCCCGACTCGGAGGGCGTGACGCTCGCGGGGTTGTAGTTGGTCACGGACTGCGGGAGCGACTCGGGCTGGATGGTGTCTGTGCGTTCCAGCGCGACTGCGCGCTCGATGGTGTGCTCAAGCTCGCGGACGTTGCCGTGCCATGCGTAGCCTTCGAGCAACTCCTCGGCGCGCTCCGAGATATGCAAGCTCCTCCCCGTCTGATGACAGAACTTCTGTACGAAATGCTCGACCAACTCGGGGATGTCTTCGCGCCGCTCGCGAAGGGGCGGCAGCTCAATGGGAATGACCGAAACGCGATAGAAGAGGTCTTCGCGGAAACTCGCTTGCTTGACCATTGCCGCGAGGTCGCGGTTGGTGGCGGCGATGACGCGCGTATCGATGGCCGTCTCTTCGTGCGCGCCGACGGGTCGCACCTTTCGCTCCTGAAGCACGCGCAGGAGTTTGACCTGCATCGTCGGCGACATCTCGCCTATCTCGTCGAGGAAGATGGTGCCGCTGTGCGCGGCCTCGAAGAGTCCCTTGCGGTTCGCGGTCGCGCCGGTAAAAGCTCCGCGCGTGTAGCCGAACAACTCCGACTCTAAAAGCGTCTCGGTGAACGCGCCGCAGTTGATCGGCATGAAGGGTTTGTCGGCGCGCGGCGAGAGGTTGTGTATAGCGCGCGCGACCATCTCCTTGCCCGTGCCCGACTCGCCCGTGATGAGGACGGTTGATTGCACCTGCGCGACGGTCTCGATCATCTGGTAGACGGCCTGCATCTTCTGCGAGTGGCCGATGATCTGGTCGAGGCGCGCGCGGTCGCGTTGAGCGCGCTTGAAGGCGCGGTTCTCCTGCAAGAGCCGGAGACGTTCGAGCGCCTTCTCGACGATGAGCTTCAACTCGTCAACGTCGAAGGGCTTCTGGATGAAGTCGTCGGCTCCGAGCTTGAAAGCCTCGCGCGCCGTCTCGACCGTGGCGAAGGCGGTCATCATGACGACGGCCGCGTCGGGCAGGAACTCGCGCAGTCGTCGTAAAAGCTCGATGCCGTTCATGTCCGGCATCTTCACGTCCGAGATGATGAGGTCGGCCGGCTCCTGCCTGAGCGCCTCCAAAGCCTTCCCGCCGCTCTCGGCCGTGCGCACCGTGTGCCCCGCGCGCCCGAAGACGTGCGACAAAAGCTGTCGCATGCCCGGCTCGTCGTCAACGATCAGAAGATTCGCCATAGTCTGAGTCAAAAGATTCTGTGCCTAAGGGTCAGGTGCCGTTTCTGCCCTCCCGGAAATGACGGTCAACGACGGCAGTTAGATTTCTGACTTCCTCGTTTGTCCTGTTGAGGTTTTCATCTGTCCGTATCTGCGCGTCAACCAGCGCGTTGATCTTCGCGTTGGTGTCCTTGAAGCCCTCCACAGTCGCGGCGGCCAAGCGTGTGACCAGACTTTCTAATACAGTGACCCTGTCGTCGGTCTTCGCCTGCGACTCTTGCAGCTTCTGAATGTTGACGGTGAACTGCGCCTGCTGTTCGATGATGAACTGCATCGTCTTCTGCATCTCTTCGTTAGTCATGCCGTGCCTTCGCCTTTCTCGCCCGCGCGTGTGAGTCTCGTGGCGGCTCTAACTCTGCTTAGCAGGCAGCTCGATTGTGATCGTCGTCCCGTGCCCTTCGCGGCTGCGAACGTTGATTGTACCACCGTGGTCGCGGATTATTTGATAGACGATTGAGAGGCCGAGCCCCGTGCCCCCGGTGGTCGAAGAGGAGAAGGGCTCGAAGAGACGTTCGACCTGCGCGGGCGACATGCCGCGCCCCATGTCGTTGAAGATGATGCGAACGCTGCGCCCGCCGACCCTCGTCATCTCGGCGCGCAACGTGCCGCCCTCGGGCATCGCCTTCAGTGCGTTGCGCGAGAGGTTCCAGAAGACCTGCCTGATGCCCTCGGCATCGGCCAACGCCGTCACCGGCTCCGCGGGCAAGTCCTCTTCGAGCTTGTGCCCGTCCAAAACCTCGGGGCTGTGGCGCAGCAGCGCGAAGGTCTCGCGCAGCGGCTCGCGCAGGTCTGTCTCGGCGAGCGTGAACTTGCGCGGCCGCGCGTAGGTCAGGAAGTCCGTGATGATACGGTTGAGCCGGTCACTCTCGCTCAAGACGATGTCCATCAACTCGGCCTGCGCCGGGTCGGCCGAGAGTTCCGAGCGCAACACCTGAATCGAGCCACGCATTGCCGCAAGCGGATTGCGTATCTCATGCGCAATGCCAGCGGCCACACGACCCACAGCCGACAGACGCTCCTGCCGCCGCGAGGTCTCCTCCATCGCGCGCACATCGGTCAAGTCCTGAAAGGTGATGACGAGCCCGGTCGTCTCGCCGCTTTCAGAAGAGAGCGGCGAGATGTTGTAGCCGAGCTTGACGAGGAAGCCTTCCGGCGTCAGGCACTCAGACTCGTAGCGCGGGTTGACCTCCCCCGCTGCGGCTGCGGCGAGCGACTCTTCGATGCGCCCGCCGATGTCGCCAAAGAGGATGGACACGTCCTGCCCGCGCAACGCCGTCGCCTCGTAACCCGTCATCTCCTCGGCCGCGCGGTTCGCCGTGTAGACTCGCCGCTCAAGGTCGGTCGTGATAACGCCCGAGCGGATGGATTCGACGATGCGCTCGTGCAGCGCGCGTAAAGAGGCGAGCGCGTTCGCCGCCTCGCGCATCTGCACTTCGGAGAGCGTCTGCCGCTCGGCGAGGCGCGCCGCCAGAAGCCCGACGACGAAGAAGGCCACGTCGTTGAGCCCCGCGACCTCGGCGACCTCAGCGAGCGAGGCCGCGCTCAAGCCACGCCCCGGCCCTCCGAGCAGCCCTGTCGCCAGTCCCAGCGTTGCCGCCGTGTAGCACGTGGCGCAGCCTACTGCCGTCACCAGCGCCCCGCGCGCGCCGAGGAAGATGCCCGCCGCCGAGATGATGAGAATGTAGAGCGCAGTGTAGGGCGAGTAGAGACTGCCCGTTACCCAGACGAGCCACGTGACGAGCAGCGTGTCGAGTGTGAACTGCGCCGTAGCCTGCGCGCGCAAAGGCAGTCGTGTGAACCTGAGCGCCAGCGAGTAGGCGGCCGACACCGCGAGCACCACGGCCGCGAAAGGAAGCGCGCCGCCAAGCCTGTGTGCGCCTCGGACTCCCGGCTCCAGCCCGCTCGTCCAGAGGACGCTCACGCCGAACAGGAGCCCCGCCACCAGCACGCGCCCCGCGATGAGCCTCCAGACCCAGATGCGCTGTAGCCCGGCTTCAACGCCGCCCGCCTTTTCCTCACGCGCTCGCATCGGGCATAAGCCTAGCATAAAAGCCGCGCTGCCCTGAGGTTTTGTATAAGGAAAGACACTGTCTGCGACCGCGAGCGAGAGGCTGCCGACGCGGCCTTTCTTGAATATTTTGAGAGCTAGATCGGGCTGTATGCAAAAAATTTTGCTAAATTTAAACTTGGTTTAATAAGTCCTTGCAAATAAAGGGGTTGACAGCTTGGGCAGCTTCGGGTAAGCTGCGCGCCGGACTGAAGTTCTTATCCGGGGTTGCAGTCTTGGTCGCCTGTCTGTGAGTTTCCTCTAACAACTGCTTTACAAACGAAGTCGAAGGCAGGCTCCTGTCCGCGAAATTTTGACAGGCTCTCGTCCGCAAAGTTCTATAAGCACTCGTGGAGCTAAGGCTCCAACTCTTCTTTTCTGTGATGGAGGTCAATGTGAAAAAAGTTCAACTCTCCCCTGTGACATCCTTGCTTGTGTCACTCTCGCTCGTCATAGGCATCCTCGTCGCCGGCCTTACGGACGGTCGCTTCCTTCCCAAGGCCGAGGCACAGGCCGCCGCTGCGAAGATCGCGGCGCGAAACGGCGTGCTCGCCGGAGGCGTTATCGTCGCCAGGGGAGTCATCGTCAACGGCGTCGCTACGAACGGCATCTTCGCCGGTCGGGTCGGGCTCGGCAACAGTCTCGTGGAATCGCGTTGCGGCATCACCGGGGCCGGCAACGACATCTACATTCTGGGCGCGTACCCGAGCGGCAACGCGGCTGATACTGCCCCGAGTCTCGACGGCGCGTATCCAAGCGGCAATTCAGCCGATACTGCTCCGAGCCTTGATGGTGCATATCCGAGCGGCAATTCACCTAACCCCGCTCCGAGCCTTGACGGTGCGTACCCGAGCGGGAACTCGACGGACACTGCCCCGAGTCTCGACGGCGCGTATCCGAGCGGCAATTCACCTAACCCCGCTCCGAGCCTTGATGGTGCATATCCGAGCGGCAACGCGGCTGACATCCCCACAGGCCCGAACGGTGCGTACCCGAGCGGCGAGAGCATCTACGTTGGCAGCCAGATGCAGGTCTTCGGCGGCGTGCTTCAAGGCGACAACATCAAAGTCACGCATGGCATCATCACGGGTAGAAACCTGAGGGTGGTCGGCGCATACGTGATGAGCTCCTGCTCTCGCTGAGGTCAAGCGAGTGCGGCGCAGGCGCGCGCGCGTGCGGCGCGTGCCGGAGTATTGACGAAGGGGCAGCTACTCGGTTGGCTGCCCCTTCGTTTTGGGCAGGGCGGGGGCTATCACTTTCATCGCTTTTGAGATTATGATGTCAACGCCCTGTCCTCCTCACGCATACCTCCGGGCCATTTGCGGGGCCTATACACGGCTGGAAGCATGAAGAAAGAACGCTTACTGGATTATTACGTCCTCTCGGTCATCGCGGTCGGGGCGGCGTGCGTGGTCTACTGTCTGTACCGCATCCCGCCCGACGTGCTGAACTTGAGGTTCGGGCTGTTGGCGCTGTTGATAGTGCTCCTCAGTGGTCGCCTCTCGATCAACATCCCGAACGCGACGGGGCACATCACCATCTCGGACACGTTCATCTTCATCGTCATGCTGTTGTACGGCGGCGCGCCTGCGGTCATCGTCGCCGCCGCCGAGGGCGCTTACTCGTCACTGCCTTACCGCAAGCCGCGAACGCTCGCCTTCAACGGCTCGATCATGGCGATTTCGACCTTCCTCACTTCCGAGGTGTTGTCGCGCACCTTCGGGCCGGTCACGTCGCTGCCGCGTGTGGAGAATCTGGGCACGCTGGTCGCGGTCGTCTGCGTGATGGCGCTCGTGCAGTACACGATGAACTCGCTGCTGGCGTCGGGCTTCACGGCGCTCAAGCGCGGGCAGGGCGTCTTGCAGGTCTGGAGGCAGTATTACCTCTGGTCATCAATCACACATCTGGCGGGCGCTTCGACCGCGGGTCTCGTCTCACGACTCATCTCGGTCTTCGGCTTCTACTACGTGCTGCTGGCGACGCCGATTATCGCCATCGTCTACATGACTTATCGCACGTACCTGACGAACGTCGAGACTTCGGCCGCGCAGGCCAAGCAGGCCGAGCGAGAGCGCATGCGCGAGCACTACGCGCAGATGGAGAAGCTTTCGGCTCTGGGCGAACTGGCTTCGGGCGTAGCGCACAACTTCAACAACACGTTGACGGGGATTCTCGCCCGCGCGCAACTCATGCTCGAAGCCTCCGACATGAAGGACGTGCGAAGAGGTTTGCGCATCATCATCCAGACGGCCGAGGACGGTGCGAAGACCGTCAAGCGCATACAGGACTTCGCCCGCCAGCGACGCGATCAGGACTTCGTTCCCATTGACGTTGACCAGTTGATGCTCGAAGTGGCTGAGATCACGCGCCCGCGCTGGAAGGATCACGCCGAGGCCGAGAACGTTCACATCAAGCTCGTCCGTCAGATAGGCTCGAACGCAGTCATCATGGGCGACGCGGGCGAGTTGCGCGAGGTCTTAGTCAACATGGTCTTCAACGCCGTGGACGCGATGTCCGGTGGCGGCACGCTCACGCTCTCGACGCGCGAGGCGGGCGAAGAGGTCGAACTCACCGTCGAGGACACAGGCATTGGGATGAGCGAGGACGTGCGCTCGCGCATCTTCGACCCGTTCTTTACGACGAAGGGAAAGGCGGGGATGGGGCTCGGGCTCTCTGTCTCTTACGGCATCATACGGCGACACGAGGGGTCGGTCGAAGTCTCTTCCGAAGTCGGTCGCGGCACAACCTTCCGCCTGAAGTTCCCCACGGTTGGCGAGGCACGGGCTCCGGCCAGCGCGGCACTCGCGTCGCCTTCGCACGAGCGCGGCGACGAGGTGCTGAGGATTCTCGTTGTTGATGATGAGGACTACGTTCGCGAGCTTCTCTCCGACATACTCACACGCGAAGGCTGCGAGGTCGTGCCCGCGGGCGAAGGGCGCGAGGCGCTGCGGCTCTTCGACTCGCAGGAGTTCGACGCGGTCTTTACAGATGTGGGGCTGCCGGGGATGAGCGGCTGGGAGCTTGCGGGCGCGGTGCGTGAGCGCGACCGGCTCATCGCGCTGGCGGTCATCACGGGCTGGGGCGACACCGTCACGCCTGAGGAGCAATCGGCCGCGCAGGCCGACTGGGTCATCCCGAAACCCTTCACGGTGGATCGCATCACGGGCCTCGTCGACGAAATCTCGCAGCGCAAGTCGGCCGCCTCGGCCGTCAAAGGCTGAGGCCGCCGACGCGCCGCCGACTTGTCCACACACGCCCGCCCGTACTAAGCTTGACCTCTAAATCGTTTTTACAACTCGGAAGGAGGAAGGGCATGGCGGATAATGTGCAGCCCGGTACGGGCGAGGAGCGGGAAGTGTCTTCATCGGGTCTTTTACTCTCGGTCGATCCCTTGCAGGGCGCGACCAATTACAAACTGAGCGGGGACGACTCCGGCGATAAGGATACGGGCGGGATAATCGGCGAAGATACTTCCGACGCGGACGCAAGCGACAGCGATGCGCTCGGCGGCGACGATTCGGACGCGGACGGAAGCGACGCTTCCGGCACGGACTCAAAAGGCGGCGGCTCGGATGCCGACGGCTCGGATGTTTCGGACGCGGACGGAACCGACACGGGGCTCGACGCCGATGGGATGGATCCGCTCGGCATCGCGCCCGAGAACGCGGACTCTTCGGACGCTGACGGCACGGATGCAAAATGAGTGCTGTCGGTCGAAGCCTTGAGGGCTCCGGGGTGGAAAGCCTCGCGGAGATACTTGAGCCCTGCGCCCCGGGGGAGTTTCTCGACTCCCTTTGGGGCGTTAATCTCTTGCACGTTCGCGGGCGCGCGGGCCGCTTCGCGCACATGATGCCGTGGGGCCGCCTGAGCGAGATACTTAGCCGCCATCGGCTCGACTTCCCGCGCCTGCGGCTCGTGCGTGATGGCAAGCCCGTACCCGTCGCCGAATACCTGCGCCACATCACGGGCGCGCGGCAAAAGACATCCATACCCAGACTCAAACAGGCGGAGCTAACGCGACAACTTCGTGAGGGCGCAACGCTCGTCTTAGACGCTGTTGACGAGTTGTCCGAGCCAATCGAAGAGCTTGCAAAGAATCTCGAACTATTTTTTCGCGAGCACGTGCAGGTGAACCTCTACGCGGGCTGGCAGACATCGCCCGGCTTCGATCTGCACTGGGACGACCACGACGTTTTTATCTTGCAGGTGGCGGGGCGCAAGAGTTGGAGCGTCTACGGGATGACGCGCCCTTTTCCGCTCGTCAACGACATAGAGAAAGCAGAGAAGCCAAAGGGCGCGCCCCTGTGGGAAGGGACGCTCGAAGACGGCGACCTGCTCTACATCCCTCGCGGCTGGTGGCACGTCGCGGTGCCTTTAGCCGAGCCGACGCTGCACCTGACGGTCGGCGTGCACAACCGCACGGGGCTCGACCTGCTGCGCTGGTTTGCCGAGCGCGTGCGCGCAAGCGAGACTTTCCGCCGAGACCTCCCGCGCTTCTCTTCAAACGCCGGACGTGTTGTGCATGCCGCGCGGCTGCGCGAAGAGCTTCTGGCCGCGTGGGATGACACTCTGCTCGAACAGTTCTACGAAGAGATGGATGCACGCGCGGAAGCGCGCGCACGTGTCGAGTTGCCTTGGGCCGCAACGCCTGCGGCCGAGCCGCCCGCGCTCGCGGCGGTCGTTCATCTGCTCGCGCCGCGCCCGCTGCGTTTGGAGCCGGACGGCGGGCGTGTAGAGTTCGACTGCATGGGACGCCGCTGGCGCTTTGCGGCTGACGCTCTGCCCGTTCTGCGCGCGCTTGAAGAGCGACGTGTTTGCACGGTTGCCGATTTGTGCGAGGCGGCGCGCGACCGTGTCCCGGCCGAGATGGTTCGCGTCTTCGTTTCAGAGCTTGCTCGACACGGGCTTGTTGCCGTCGCGTATGAGGGGGCAAGTGGCGTCGGCTGACCCTTCAAGGTTCTTCTGCTCGGAACTCTCGCGCCGCTCGGGTGAGAGCAGCGCGGGTACGGCTTCGGTGGGTGCTGTGTGGCTTCTGCTCGAATACCCGCGTGGATGGGGGCTTCGCGCCTTCAAGGACAGTGCGCTCTCGGACGGCGTCAAAAAATTCTTCAACGGCTCGCTCTCGCGCATCAGGCACTCGCGCATTCTCTTCATCAAGACCGACCGCGGCCGACGCGATGAGCACATGAACCTCTTCGTCGTCCGCTGTCGAGAGCGCGCGCCCTTCGTCGTGCGCATGGCGCTTGAGAAGTACGATGACGTGACTGCGCTCGATCTTGCGGCCGTCGCCTCGGGGCGCGACCTACAGGGCGGCGAGGTGACAGACCGCCCGCTCTTTCTCGTCTGCACGCATGGCCGACGCGACAAGTGCTGCGCGAAGTTCGGCATTCCACTCTACAACGCGTTGCGCGAGTCGGCGGGCGATGCGGTCTGGCAATCTTCGCACGTCGGCGGCGACCGCTTCGCGGGAAATCTCGTCTGCTTCCCACACGGTCTCTTCTACGCGCACGCGGACGCCGAAGCGGGCCGACGCATCGTCGAAGCGTACCGCGCCGGACGCCTGCTCACGGAAGAGTTTCGCGGGCGCGCATGCTACTCGTACTTCATACAGGCCGCCGAGACTTTCGTGCGCGAGCAGGCGGGACTTCATGGTGTCGAGGACTTGCACTTCGTCGCGGCCGAACCCGCGGGCGAAGGAGCTTGGCGCGTTCGTTTCGCCGAGCACGCAAACGGCCATCTCCACGATGCGCGAGTCGCGCGCCGTCTCTCCGACTTCCGCACCCACATCACCTGCCACTCCGCCGAAGCGCAACCCGTTCCCCAGTTCTCGCTCGAAGAATACACAGCGGCCAGCCGCTAAGCACCCAACACCGGGAGCAACGCCAGAAGCAACGTCGGGAAGCAACACCGGGAGCATTTCGCCGGGAGCGCGGGCATCGCTGCCCGCCAAAGCGTGCGCGAGCACGCTTGAAGTGTTCCGCTTTATCTCAACCTTGAGCTTTAGCGTTTCTCAGTCTTCGCGCCTGCGGCGCTCATGGCGGGCTAGTGTGCCCGCGCTCCCGGCGTATGGCGTATGTGAAGTTTAGTTGTTCGTTTGCGGCGTCGGCGTGTTACCACCGCCGCGTTTGGTGCGTGCGGCGTGTTCCATGTGGCGCGCGCTCTCCCATGCGGCGAGTTTGGCGGGGTCGTCCCGAAACTTGTTGCGGACGATTACTTCGAGCCGGTCAATCAACTCATTCACATGCTGGAGAGACTCTTCGATGGATGCGTTGGTGTTGACGCCAGTGCCCGTGCCTCGGTTTGGAGCGACATGTGCTGTTCGAGGCTGTTGGCGTTCGCAGTCATGTCGTCAATAAAGTCCGCCGGCATGTTGTATTCGCTGAAAAGCATCTTGAGTGGGGCCGCCGTGGTGGTTTGTCATGCTTTCGTGTCATGCTTGCAGCCACCCCCGGTGTGCCCGGCCGCATCCCGAAGGATTACGAGCCCGCAGGCCACGCGTAAGCGTGCTGTTTGACCTTCAGGTAATTTTCGTCGAGCGCGGGTTCGAGCAGGAGGAGCGCGGCGATGCGTCGCGCCATGTCACGAACTTCGTTGACTTCGATAGTCGAGGAATTCTACCACTGGCGCGGGCCGGCGCATCCAACTTCGGCGCGTGCGCCGGCCCGCGCTGGTCACACACGTCTAAGACCAGCCGCCCCACTCGCCGCCCGGCGAAATCTGCGAGACGCTCATTAGCACCTGCTTTAAAGTGATGGCCCAGAGCTGTGCGCAGCCGTTGTTCTGCTGCGCGGCCGTCACATCGTAGACCTGCGTGTTCACCCAACTGCCGATTGACCAGCCGCCCCAACCCCCGCCGGGCGAGATCTGAACATCACTAACAAGCGTGTAGTCTTCCGTGACGCCCCAAATCTGCGCGCCGCGCGAGCCGCCCAACTGGCACGCGGCGATGTTCGAGAGCGGTGGTGCGCCGTTCCACTTCGGGCCCGACCAGCCAGTCCAGTCGCCTCCGGGCGAGTTCTGCCAACAACTCCAAAGCTGCTGCTTCGTGTCAATGGCCCACAACTGCACGCGGCCGTCATTCTGCTGCGCGGCGGTGACCTCGATCCACCGAGACTTCTCGGGGGTTTGCGGCCAGTCCTGCCAAGGGCTCCACTTGCCTCCGGCGGTTATCTGGTAGCAGGTCGTGAGGATGCCTTTCAGCGTGATGCCCCAGAACTGCGCGCCGCGCGAGCCGCCCTGCTGTGACGCGGCGATCTTCCTAAAGGCTAACCCCTTCGGCGTGTTGTTCCAGCCCGGCCCCACCCACGGCCCCCAGTTGCCGCCGGGCGTTTGCTGCGAGACCGACCAGAGCTGCTGCTTCGTGTCAACCGCGAAGAACTGCACGCAGCCGTTGTTCTGTTGCGCCGCCGCCAACTCGTAGACCTGCTTCGGCGCGCCGCCCCCGGCCCAGTTCGGGCCGAGCCACCCGCTCCACGCGCCGCCCGGCGTCACCTGATAGATAGTGTAGAGCGTGCCTTTGAAATCAACGCCCCACAGTTGCGCGCCGCGCGAGCCGCCCTGCTGCGAGGCCGTGAGCTTTGTTAGCGTCGGCGCATTTTGCCAAGCCATGATGAGTGTCCTCCTTTTCGCACTTCGTGCGGGACAAGTCCGAGTTAATCTTGGGCGAGGAGTCGCCCGGCTAAAACTGATGACCAGCTTGTGAATGGGAAGCGAAAGACGGGTCGCGAGGAATCGGGTGATAGCGAATGCGCGGATTCCGGATTGAAGCGACCGCCGCGATGATACGCGGCATCGCGTCCGCCGGTCAATTTAAATAAACGAAGCGGGTGGATAGTCTTATCCACCCGCTTCGTTTATTCCATTCAAGCCTGATGGTCGTCGCCTCTTACTCTTCCTCTTCTGCTCGGATTCGTCCCTCGGCGCGCGCCTGCTCGACGATCTTGTTTGCAATCTGGCCGGGTACGGGGTCGTAGTGCGAGAACTCCATGTGAAAGGAGCCGCGCGCGGCGGTGATCGAGTTGAGCTTCGATTGATAGTCGAGCATCTCGGACATCGGCACCTGCGCCTTGACCACCTGATTCTTGCCGCGCATCTCCATCCCTTGAACGCGGCCCCGGCGCGAGTTGAGGTCGCCCATGATGTCGCCAGAACATTCGACGGGGCCGACCACCTCGACGTTCATGATGGGTTCGAGGATGGTCGGCTTGACCTTCTCGACCGCGTTGCGGAACGCCTTGCGCCCCGCCGCGCGGAAAGAGTGCTCGTCGGAGTCAACCGAGTGGTACGAGCCGTCAATGAGCGTGACCTTGAAGTCAACGAGCGGGTAGCCCGCGATGGCCCCGCTTGATGCGGCTTCGACGATGCCTTTCTCGATGGCGGGGCGGAACTGCTGCGGGACGGAGCCGCCGAAAATCTTGTCCTCGAAGACGAAGCCGCCGCCGCGCGGCAGAGGCTCGAAGACGACCTTGCAATCGCCGAACTGACCGCGCCCGCCGGTCTGCTTCTTGTGGCGGCCCTGCACTTCAGCGCGCGCCGTGATGGTCTCCTTGTAAGGAACCTTCGGCGGGTGCAGCGCGACCTCGACGTGGTAGCGGTTCTTCAATTTCTCGACGACCGTTTCGATGTGAAGCTGGCCCGAGCCGGAGAGGATGAACTCCTTCGTCTGCGCGTCGCGCGTGAAGTGGAGGCCGGGGTCTTCTTCTAAAATCTTGTGCAGCGCGGCGCTGATCTTCTCTTCGTCCTGTCGCGACTTGGGCTCGATGGCGAAGGAGATGGCTGCCTCGGGGTACTCGATGGGGTCGTAGACAATGGAAGCCGCCTTGTCGGCCAGAGTGTCGCCGGTCTGCGTCTCTTTGAGCTTGACGACCGCGATGATGTCGCCCGCGCTGGCCTCGTCAATCTTGTCGAGTTGCTTGCCCTGCATCGAGTGCAGAGCGCCGAGCCGTTCACTCGTGCCGCGCGTTGTGTTCTGCACGTTGGCGTCGGGCTTGACACGACCGCTGATGACCTTCAACACGTTGATGCGACCGGCGAAGGGGTCTGCGATGGTGCGGAAGACGTAAGCCGAGAATGGCTCCTCCGCGTGATAGCCGCGCGTGACTTCGGCTGCGCCTTCGTCGAGGCTCGCCTTGCCCTTTTCCGTTTCGTGCGTGTCGGGCGCGGGCGCGTAGTCGAGTATGCCGTCGAGTAGCTGCTGCAATCCCGCGAGCGTCAGTGAAGAGACGGCAAAGACCGGGCAGAGGCGCGAGCCCGCGATGGCGCGGCTGATGTTGGGAATGATGTCCGACTCTTCGAGCGTGCCGTTCTCCATCCACTTCTCCATGAGCGAATCGTCAGACTCCGCGATGATCTCGACCAGACGTTCGCGCTCCCTGTTCACCACGTCGCGCCCCGTCTCGGGGATGGGAATCTCACGCGCCTTGCCCGCCGCATCGTACTCGTAAGCCTTCATGTGGACGATATCCACCACGCCCTTGAAGTTCGCCTCTTGCCCGATGGGTAAGGTGAAAGGAACGATGGCGCGGCTGAAGGTCGAGCGCGCGCTGTCGAGCGCCGCGCCGAAATCCGCACGCTCCTTGTCGAGCTTGTTGATGACCATCATGCGCGGCGTGATGAACTCGTTGGCGTAGGCCCAGGTCTTCTCCGTGCCGACCTCGATGCCGGAGACGGCGTCGACGACGACGAGCGCGCAGTCGGCGACGCGCAAGGCCGGGCGCGCGTGGGGGACGAAAGCCGAGAAGCCGGGCGTGTCAATGAGGTTGATCTTGTGCTCGCGCCACTCGCAGTGCGCGAGCTGGCTGTTGAGCGTGATCTTGCGCGCGATGGAGTCCTCATCGTGGTCGGTCGTGGTCGTGCCCTCGTCCACCTTGCCCCAGCGCGAGGTCGCGCCCGCGAGGTGGAGCAGGGAACTGACGAGCTGCGTCTTGCCCGCGTGGCCGTGGCCGATACAAGCGAGGTTGCGAATCTGGTTGGTTGGATAAGCTTTCATGGCTTCAGGTCGGACATCCTTTCGACAGGTCGGCGCGCGGGGCTGCTGGCGGAGACAGAGGGCCCGCGACGCTCCGAATTTGACAATTGCTGTGCGGGATAGAACTTCAAAAGTCGAGAGGTTAATTTAAGCGACCCGTGGGTGGAATGGCAAGCGGGGGGCGCGGCGACAAGACGCGCGAAAAGAGCGCGGCGGGCAAGATGATTGATTCATTGCTTCATCGCTTCATTAACTCAATGAAGCGATGAAGCAATGAATCAATCATCCTTCCGCCTTATCCTTCTTCGTGGTGGCATCGGGTTTGCCACTCAAACGGGCAAGGCACGTCGCCTTGAGCTAATATTAAGCAAAGCTCTCCCGGTTGTATCAGTTAGACTTGGAGGAGATATAAGGATGAGACCTGAAATTCGTACACTGTTGAGGGCAATAAGTACGCTCGTTGTCCTGTTCATGCTCGTCTTCGGCACGAGCATGGAGGCATCGGCGCAGAGGCGTCGCGCTAGAATATTCAGCGCGAGACACGACAACGGTCGGCACCTCGGTTGGACTCGCGGCCGCCACCGCGGCTGGACGAGCAGCAACCATCGCGGCGTGAGGACGGATGACACGCGGCTCGGCGATGTCTTCAGACGCAACCGGCGCAACGACCGCAACGTGCTTGGGCGTCGTGACGACGACCACGGCAGGGATGGGGTCATGCACAGCGGCGAAGTCCTGCACGGCCCTGAAGGCGTACATGGACGCGGTCGCGGGCACGGCCGCCACTAAACTGTCATTTCACCCCGCAACAAACGAAGAGGCGGGCGCGGACTCACGAAGTCATCCGCGCCCGCCACTTCGTGTCTCCACCTACCTTTTGTGAGATGGAGATGGGCTTCGCCTTCAACCGCTTCGTGTAGGCAACGAACACACGATAGCCGAGCAGCAGCGCGATGACGGCGGCGAAGGCGAGCGGCTTGCGAATGTCGGACTTGACGAGCAGGTAGTAGTGAAAGACTCCGGCCGCGGCTGAAAGATATGTGAGCCGGTGTAGCTTCTGCCAACGCTTGCCGCCGAGCCGCTTGATCATCTTGTCCGTGGAAGTAATCGCGAGCGGCACCATCGAGAAGAATGCGAGCATGCCGACGAGAATGAACCAACGCCGCACCACGTCCTGTGCGATGGCTGAGAAGTCGAACGACTTGTCGAACCACACGTAAGTCATGAAGTGGAGCGAGCCGTAGAAGAACGCATAGAGCCCGAGCATCCTCCGCAGGCGCACGAGCCACTGCACGCCCGACAGCTTGCGCAACGGCGTGATGACGAGCGTGAGCGCGAGAAAGACGAGAGTCAGCGTCCCCGTCGTCCGCGTCAGAAAGTCCAGAGGGTTCGCCCCCACCTGCCCACGCCGCCAATCCCAACACAAAAGCGCCAGCGGCACCAAGGCGTTGACGAAGACGGCCAGCTTGTAGAACTTAATGTCCTTCATAAGAATAGTGATCAGTGAAGGCAAGGCCCGTCCTTCTTACTCATCACTCCTTAAAAGTAGTATTTCAAATCCATCCCGTCGTAGAGGTGCGCAACCTGATCGGCGTAGCCGTTGAAGGCGAGCGTGTGGCGCTGCGTGTACTCACCGATGCGGCGTTCGGTGGCTTGGCTCCAACGCGGGTGCGGCACGTCGGGGTTGACGTTCGAGAAGAAGCCGTACTCCTCGGAATTCGCCTTGTTCCAGGCGGTCGGCGGCATGCGTTCGACTACATTGATGCGAACGACCGACTTGATGCTCTTGAAGCCGTACTTCCAAGGCAAGACCAGCCGGACGGGCGCGCCGTTCTGCGGTAGCAGCGGCTCGCCGTAGATGCCCGTCGCGAGTGTCGCCAGCGGATGCAACGCTTCGTCGAGCCGCAAGCCTTCGACGTAGGGCCAGTCGAGCCCGCTCTCATATTCGCTCAACGCCGGGATTTTGTGCTTCGGATCGTTGGCTGTCTCGAAGGCGACGTACTTCGCGTTGCCCTGCGGCTCCGCAAGCTTCAGCAACTCGGCCAGCGAGAAGCCGAACCACGGGATGACCATTGACCAACGCTCGACGCAGCGGTGGCGATAGATTCTGTCCTCGGGCGGAAAGAGCCGCGTCAACTCGTCGAGGTCGAAGACCTTCGGCTTGTTAACGAGTCCTTCGACCGAGACCGTCCACGGCCGCGTGACCATCGCTTGCGCGCGCCGCGCGGGGCTGTACTTGTCCGTGCCGAATTCGTAGAAGTTGTTGTAGTGCGTGATGTCCTGATAACTGGTTGCCGCGTCGCCGGGCAAGTCCCATTGCTTCGTCGCGGACTGCGAGCCGGGCGAGCCGGGCACGGGCCTGCCCGTCGGCGTCGGCGTTGCAACCTCAACCTGCGGCGCAAGCAACTCGCGATAGAGAAAGCCCGTCGCGACGGTCGAGGCGGCGAGCGCCGCACCGCGCATGAAGTTGCGGCGGCTCAGATACGTCTTCCTGTCCGTGATCTCGCTGCTCTTGATGTCGCCCGGCTTCTTTATCAGCATGCTTCGCCTCATCTGACGCTCGTCGTCACCCACAAGTTACGTGTGTGGCCGACCACGCGGATTCACGGCACGGTCGAGCAGCCGGAGAGTTGCGGCCTCAATCGAAGAGCTTGAGCGAAGCCGCGGCCAGCACGCGCCTCGATGTGCGCTCCTGCGCGAAGACGACGGCGCGCAGATTCTCACGCCGCCAGCCCTGAGCGATAGGCACGGTCGCCTCGGTATCAAACGTGCCGCCGCCCGCACGGCCGACGCCGCCGAGAGTCGTGAGCAGGCGCACGACGCCGACGTGGCTCAGCCGGTGCCCCGCGTTCTCGCCGCGCGCGACATCCGACGCGAGATCACTCTCCGTCACAGCCAGCAGCACGTAGGCCGCATCGCCTTCGGCCAGCGCGGGCAGGTTCTCGATGTGTACGGAGAGGCGGACATCGCCCGCGGCCTGCTGCAACGCCGCGCGCGTGAGCCGAACGTCGGCCTTCGCTGCACGCGCGGCATTGCCGACGGCGTTGAGCGCGGCAGTGCTGTCGCCGCCGGGGAACTCCTTAACTCCGTCAACTATCATCTGCGGCGTGTAAACCCCATCCTTGCCGTATGCACGCGCGTACTCGTCTTGTCGCTCGCTGAACTCGTGCGAAGAGAAGGGGTCGGCCCATCCGAGTTGGTTCCAGTAATCAACGTGCATCGCGAGCGGGATGACCTCCGCCCCTTCGACCGGCTGCGTCTTATCGAGCCGCGCGAGTAATGCATCGGCCGGTGGACAGCTTGAACATCCTTCGGAGGTGAAGAGTTCGACGACGACCGGCGCGCGTTTGGCGTCGGATGCGACGGACGCGACCGCATCCGGCCCCTTCTTCGACGCTGTAGGCTTCCCGGCCTTCTGCGCGCGGAGGGCTGTGAAGCCGACAGCGAAGGCCGCAAGCAAGGCCAGCACGAACGCGACTGCGAGATATTTTCTCATTCCCCGAACCCTTCGACGAACTCGCGCGATGGCGGCGAGCGTGTCTCTGCCTTGCTGTGGACTTTGAGCCGTCCCGAGACTTTTGCGTTGCTCCAAGCTTCTCTCCGTTTGCCGCACGCGTCAACCTTTTCGCGCATCCCCGCCGACGCGCAACCCACGGCCGCGAAGATTTATTCAAGCGACATCGTGACCGCTGACGGCCACGGTCGAGGCCAACTGTCTGTCGCGTCCGGGCATCCAATGGATGCGAAAAAAATCGGGTTCAGGCGATGCTTCAAAGGCTCGCCGGGAAAGAGCAAGCAGGGTTTTTGAGGAGCAATCATGATGAAGAAATTATCAACTTTTACAGCAGCAGTTCTGTTGGCCGTCGCCGCGTTCGGCGTATCGGTCGTCCCCGCGAGCGCGCAGGCGAATAAGGCGAGCAGGGCGCAGTCGAGCGAGCGCGTCCGCGTGCCTCTGAACCTCGCGGTGCTCATACAGGATGACCTCGTCTCACGCGTCGGCAACGAGCTTCGCGAGACGAGCGCCTTTATACGCACGCTTCCCTCGGGCTCGCGCGTGATGGTCGGTTACATACGCTCCGGCTCTTTGCAGGTGCGCCAGCCCTTCACGACCGATCTCGACTCGGCGGCGCGCTCGCTGCGCATCCCCGTGGGCTCGACCTCCGTGTCGCCCTACAGTCCTTACATACAGCTTCGCGATGCGATTCGGCTGTTCCCTGCGGGCGGCGAGAACCGCAGCGCGGTGCTTCTGGTCTCCGATGGTCTCGACATCTCGCGCGGCTTTGACTTCTCGACCTCGGTTGACTCCATCGACCTTAACCGCGCGGTGCGCGAGGCGAAGAGCCGCGGCGTCTCGGTCTACTCGTTCTACGCACCCTCGACGGGGTTGACGAGTTGGAACAGCCGCGCCGTCAGCTTCGGCCAGAGCGCGCTCAACCGCGTCTCCGACCAGACCGGCGGCCGTGCGTTCTTTCAAGGCAATGACTTCGTGACCTTCAACGCGTACTTCGAGCGTCTCGCACGAACGCTCAACGAGCAGAGCAGCACGGCCTACTAAATCGCCGTCCAAACGCTCGCACCAGAGACTGCGCCGCGATGAGGTTTTCAATCCTCATCGCGGCGCTTTCATCTTCCGGCGTGGAAGCTTTCGACTTCGCGAAAGAAAATTTTTGTCAGACGGCGCGCGGCAATGTTAAAGTGCGGGACGGCACGCCCCGCACACGCGCTGCCACGCGATGCCGAGCGTGCCGCACAAGGCTCACGTCATGAAGGGACAGCACCCCGGCGAATACTGCCTGATTCTGGAAGGCTCCTACCTATCCGTCAACGAGGCGGAGCACGCGCTGCGCGACCCTTTCGTCGAAGACTGGGTCGAGCAGACGGGACGCTTTCGCATACACAACCTCAACGAGATGATGATCGTGCCCGGCGTCCCGCTCGGGCAGTTGGGGCTTGAGATGATTGATGAGTGCGTCTTCTGCCTCTTCAGCCTCGACCCAAAGCACCCGCTCACCGAGCGCAAGGCCGAGGGCGTGGCCGAAGCCCTTGCACGACAGGATATGTTTGACGAGATAAGCATCGAGCCGCGCTGGCCCGCGGACGTGGACGAGCCCGACGGAGTTGAGCAGGACGAGGCTCAGCCTGAAGCCGCGCCCGACGCTGCGTCTGAATAAGAGATTGTTTGAAAGGTACTCTTCGGGTCAGCA
This sequence comes from Acidobacteriota bacterium, assembly GCA_032230645.1. Taxonomy (GTDB): domain Bacteria; phylum Acidobacteriota; class Blastocatellia; order Pyrinomonadales; family Pyrinomonadaceae; genus QHXN01. The sequence goes on from JAVXWN010000257.1 coordinate 19,151, forward strand.
AAAGACGTATCCGCGCGGCTTCTAAATTCCCGACCGAATTTTCCTGCCAGTTCTGAACGCTCTTAAAAACCACTTTCGTGCTCGGCTAAGGCTCAATTTTTTACGGCGGCGACGCCCGGACGCCTTGCCGTAAGCAGTTCTGGCGTGTATCTTTTTGCGTCTGGCGGTGGGCTTTGTTTCCCGAACAAACTAAGACACTATTGATGGGCGGGCGCGTCAGTGTCGAGGTCGGCGACATCACACGCCAAGCCGTAGACGCTGTGGTCAACGCAGCCAACTCTACGCTTCTGGGCGGTGGCGGCGTAGACGGCGCGATTCATCGCGCGGGCGGGGCACGCATACTCGAAGAGTGTCTTGAGATTCGGCGCACGCTTCATCCCGAAGGATTGCCGACGGGTGAGGCGGTCGTCACTTCGGCGGGACTCCTCGCGGCGCGTTACGTGATTCATACGGTGGGCCCCATCTACGGGCGCGAGGGCGGGCGCGAGGCAGAGTTGCTCGCGGCCTGCTACCGCAACACGCTCGCGCTCGCTTCGGAACTCGGGCTCGCGTGCGTGGCCTTCCCTTCAATCTCGACGGGCGCTTACGGTTATCCGCGTGAAGAGGCTGCGCGCGTAGCGTCCGGCGCAATCGCCGAGGCAATCGGTGGCGGCGGCGCGACGGTCGGCGAAGTACGACTCGTCTTCTTTTCAGAGGGCGACATGCAGGTCTTTCTGCGCAATCATAAATTCAAAAGCTAAAAAGCGAATCGTCCGCAAGCCTTGCCGCACCGAAGTCCGACTGCCCATCGGACTTTTTTTGGCGGGTGGACGCCGAAGGATTCGGGTAAAGAAGAATGGTTCAAATGATGAGAGAGGTCGAGCCGGTTTTTGAAGAAGCCGTGGAGGCGACGACGCTTCCCGAGACGATTGCGGCGCTTGAGCGCCTTTCACGCAACTACTGGTGGAGTTGGAGCCCGGACGGCCACGCCGTCTTTCGCGACCTCGATCAAGAGGTCTGGGACGACTGCGAGCACAACCCGCGCCGTCTCTTGAAGGAAGTTCCGCAGTACAGCCTGATGCGCATGGCGACCGACCCCGTCTACATCGAGCGCGTGCGCCGCGTCGCCGAAGGCTTCGACGCATACATGGACGCGGGCGCAGAGACTTGGGCTGCACATCATGCGCGCGCGCTCACGCACGAACACCCGGTCGCATACTTCTGCGCGGAGTTCGGCGTGCATCACTCGCTGCCGCTCTACTCGGGCGGCTTAGGCATACTGGCGGGCGACCACTTGAAGAGTGCGAGCGATCTTGGCTTGCCGCTCGTCGCCGTCGGCCTGCTCTATCATCACGGCTACTTCCGGCAGCACCTTCGACGCGACGGCTGGCAGGAGGAGAGCTACAACCAGATAAACGTGGGCGACCTCCCGATGCAGCTCGTCCATGATAAGGACGGCGAGCCCATCGTCATCGAGTTGTTCGTGCGCGGCCGCACGGTGCGCGTGCAGGCGTGGCGCGTCGAGGTGGGTCGCGTGCCGCTCTACCTGTTAGATACGAACGTCGAAGGCAACGACGAGATTGACCGCTTCATTACGGGCCACCTCTACGGCGGCGACCGCGAGACGCGCTGCGTGCAGGAGATGGTCTTAGGTATCGGCGGCGTGCGACTCCTCCGTCAACTCGAATTCGAGCCGCACGTCTTTCATCTTAACGAGGGTCACTCGGCCTTCCTCACGCTTGAGCTTTCGCGCGAGCTAACCGAGCACGGCGTCGCGTTTGAAGAGGCCGCGCGCGAAGTGCGTTCGCGCTGCGCTTTCACGACGCATACGCCGGTCGCCGCCGGTCATGACGAGTTCGTAGCAGTGCTCATTGAACGCTGTTTCGGCGAGGGCTACTGGAACGCGCTCGGGCTCTCGCGCGAAGAGTTTTTGAACCTCGGCCGTGTGAAGGAGGGCGACGATGAGTTGTTCGGACTCACGCCGCTCGCGTTGCGCATGTGTCGCTCGTCAAACGGCGTGAGCCGGAAGCACGGCGAGGTCTCGCGCGAGCTTTGGAACAAGATGTGGCCGGAGCGTCACGTCGCGGAAGTGCCCATCACCTACGTGACGAACGGCGTGCATGCGCCGACGTGGGTCTCGCCGCTGCTGCGCGCGCTCTTCGAGGAGAGAATCGGTCGCGACTGGACGCAGGTCTTGCACGACAGTGCGGCGTGGTCGCGCTCCGTCAATGAAATCTCGGATGAAGAGCTTTGGAAGGTGCGACGGCTTCAGCGCAAGCGTCTCGTCGCGTTCGTGCGCGAGCGACTTTTTCATGCGCGCCTTCAGCAACATGAGCCGCGCACCTACGCCGAGGCTGCCCTCTCGATGTTCAACCCCGACGCGCTGACCATCGGGTTTGCGCGCCGCGTCGCGGCATACAAACGTTGGGGATTGATTCTGACCGACACGGAGCGCCTGCGCCGCCTCATACTCGACGCCGAACGTCCCGTGCAACTCTTCTTCGCGGGCAAGGCTCACCCGCAGGATCAGGGCGCGAAGCTCATCCTTCAGCAGATAGCGAACTGGAAGCTCGACCCCGAGGTTATGCAGCGCGCGATATTCCTACAGGACTACGATCAGGAGGTCGCGCGTCAACTCGTGCAGTCGGTGGACGTGTGGCTCAACGTCCCGCGCCGTCCGCTCGAAGCTTCGGGCACGAGCGGTGAGAAGGTGGCATTGAACGGCGGGCTGAACCTCTCGGTGCTCGACGGCTGGTGGCTCGAAGGTTACGACGGTCGGAACGGCTGGGCCGTGGGCGACGAGACGATGGGCGAGACCGTCGAGGAGATGGACAGTCGCGACGCGGAGTCGCTCTACCGCGTTCTGGAGTCGGAGGTCGTGCCCGCCTTCTACGAACGCGACGAGCACGATGTGCCGCGCCGCTGGGTAGAGATGATGCGCCACGCCATCCGCACGCTCGCGCCCGCCTTCAACAGCGACCGCATGGTGCGCGACTACACACAGGGCGTCTATCTCGGCCAGTGAGAGGAAGGAAGCATGAGGGATGAAGTGAATGCTGTTGAGCATTCACTTCATCCCTCATGCTTGTCTAGCAGTGTACGCACTCGCGGGCGCTCGGCTACGCCTCTTCAAGCGGCGTTGGCGGGGCGGGGCCAGACGGTGTGACGAACTGTGTTCTTGCCGTGTCGCTTGGCCGAGTACATCATCTCGTCCGCCGCGCGCAGCATCTCGTCCACGCCCGAGGGCGGTTCGACCCATGTGATGAGCCCGGCGCTGAAGGTGACGGGCCAGCCCTCTGTGCGTGCGGCTTCGAGCAGTTGGCGGCGGACGCGGCGGATGACGACCTGCGCGGCGCGCTCGTCGGTCTCGGGCATGAGGACGGCGAACTCGTCGCCGCCGAGACGGGCCACCACGTCTATCGCGCGCACGCTGCGGCGGACGGTGTCGGCGACCAGACGCAGCAGGCGGTCGCCCGCGCTGTGTCCGAGCCGGTCGTTGATTAACTTGAAGTCGTCCACGTCCATGAAGGCGACGCTGAAGATGTGGTTGTGACGGCGCGCGCGGTTGATCTCGGCTTCGGCCGCCTCCGTAAACGAGCGGCCATTGAATGAGCCGGTCAGATAGTCGGTGCGCGCAAGCTCGCTCTCATGCGAAAGCGAACGGCGGAACGAGGCGACGAGGTGCGCGAGGATAAGGGTCGAGCCAAGATGCACCAATGCGTTCCAGTAGGCGATGAGTGGACTTGAGAAATGTTCCGAGGTGGCGTATGCGACAGCGAACCACGCCAGCCCGCTCGCCGCGCACACGAGGAAGCCCGCGCCGCGCCCTGCGTACCACGCCGCGATGAAGACCGGCACGACGTAAAAGATAAGGAGCGAAACGTCGGGGCCGTTCAGATAGTCCGCGAGGCCGAGCAGCGAGACCAGCAGCAGCGCGGCGGTGATGACGAAGCGCCGCGAGCGGCGTTCAAGGAATGTGTTCAGTAGCATAGTCGGGCGCAGGGCGCGCGCGGCGGCGGGTCGCTTTCGCGGGGAGCAAAAGGGTAAGTCAAAGGGCTCGAAAGCGCCGCGTGGCCGGGGGCGCGCGTGCCTCTATTTGATTAGCTCGCGAGGCGCTTACGTTGCCCATGAGGGACGTGCGTTGAGCGGCGGGCGGTAAAATCTTTCGGACTGCTTTGACGGCTCGCTGCTCAACGCCCGCGCTTGTGTGCTAGACTTCCGACCTCACGCACGCGCAGGCGCACGCGCGCCGCCCGCTTTTGGAAACCTTCAAGGACTCTTCGGACTGAAGCGAAGATTAATTCCAGATGAAGTTCTGCTCCGCATGCAATAAGACCTATGGCGATGGCGAGACCTTCTGCCCCGACGACGGCGAGGTGTTGCAGGAGTCGCCCGAGTCCTTTGTCGGCCGCGTCATAGACGGCAAGTACAAGGTCGAGAGTTTCATCGCGCAGGGCGGGATGGGCTCGGTCTACCGCGCGCGCCACATCCTCTTAGGCGATCAAGTCGTCATTAAGACCTTGCGCTCCGAGATGCGCAACAACGCCGAATGGCTCAAGCGTTTCCAGCGCGAGGGCAAGGCCGCACGCGCCTTTCGTCACCCGAACTCCGTCACTGTCTACGACCTCTCTTCGGGAAGCGACGGCATGCTCTACATGGTCATGGAGTATGTCGAAGGGCACACGCTCGACCGCGAGTTGAAGCGGCGTGGACACTTCACGCCCGAAGAGGCGCTCGAAGTCCTTGAGCCCGTGGCCGACGTGCTCGACGCGGCGCACGCGCGCGGCGTCGTCCATCGCGACCTCAAGCCCGAGAACATCATGCTCGGCTCGGACGACCACGGCGCAACAGTCGTCAAGGTGCTCGACCTCGGTATCGCGAAGATGGTCGGCGTCGGCGACGTACACGCGGCCGGTGCCACGTCTTTGACGATGGCAGGGCAGATTCTCGGCACGCCCTACTACATGTCGCCCGAGCAATGGGGCGAGATGCCGCGCGACGGCGACCCGGAGGTGGACGGGCGCACTGACATTTATAGCTTGGGCGTTATCTTCTTCGAGTTGGTCGCGGGACGTAAGCCGCTCGGCGGGCGCACGCTCGCCGAGCTTCGGCAGAAGCACGTCTCCGAGGCTCTGCCCTCTTTGAGTCTGGTCGTGCCCGGAGTAAACGAGAACTTCGGCCACGCCGTTGCGCGCGCGATGGCGAAGGATCGCGCTGACCGGCCACAGACGCCGGGACTGTTCATTGACGAACTGCGCGCCTCGCTCGGCCTTCCCGCGCGAGTTCGCGGTCGTAGCTTGCACTCGACGGATGCGGGCGGCAGTAGCAACTCTACCAACGCGGCCCAGCGCACCTCCGGCACGCAGGGGCACTCGTTGAGCGAGGCTTCGACCGCGCACCTCTCGCATGGTACCAATGCCGACCATCTCGAAGGCAGCCATGCCAACACCGTCCTGACCTCCGACTTCGAGTCGCCCGTGGGCGCGGGGCGCGAGACAAGCGTACAGTCGGCCGACCCGGCCACGAGCGGCAACGCCGCCTCACGCCGGGGCTCCGTCAGAGACACGGCCTCCCTGCGCCCCGCTGAGACGCAGAAGGGCTCGGCCGCCGACGTAGCGCACGGCTACGGTGCAGAATCATCGCAAGCTCTTCAACAAGGCAACGCGCAGCACGTCCCCGTTCAGCAGGGAGCGGGTGTGTCCGTTGTCGCGCCGGAGCCGCGCCGCTCGTTCGCGCCGCTCATCGCGGGCGGTGCGCTTGCGTTGCTGCTTGTCGCGGGCATTGGCGGGTGGTTCGCGTGGAAGGACTCGCACGCGAAGTTGCCGACTCCTGTTCCCGTGCCCGAGACTCCCGCGCACGCGAAGGCTCCCGCAGTGCCGAAGTCAGAGGCCGCGAGCTACTGGTTCGAGGCGTTCGAAAAACCCGAAGACGCGTCGGGCAAGCTCGTCGCGGAGGCATCGGCCAAGCTCGTCTCGGGGCAGCGCTTCCGTTTTCACTTCATACCAAAGACGCGCGGCTACCTCTACATCATCGGCCCGGGCGCGGGCGGCAACGCGCAGGTGACGCTGTTGACGGCGCAAGGCGCGGGGTCACTCAAATCGAATCTGGTCGGAGGCGGCGCGGACTTCGCCTTCCCTTCGGTGGGCGGCGCACGCCTCAAGCTCGACGACCAGCCCGGGGCCGACGAGTTCACCTTCATCTTCTCGCCGACGCCGCTCATGTCGCCCTCGTTCCTCGCGGGCAAGTTTCTGCACGAGCTTTCGCCCGCCGAGGTCAAAGAGCTTGAAGACTTTCGCGCGCAGTTCAAGTCGGACGCGCCCGAGGTGGCGGCCAGCGGCGAGGGCGCGGAACGACGCGTCAACGTGCTCGCGCCCGAACCGGCAACCTCCGAGGGCAAGCCGCTCATCTTTGATGTGAGGATTGACCACCGTTAATGAAGAGATAGACTCTGAGGAGAAATGCATATGCGCTTCAGACCACTACTGATGCTCGCCGTCTTCGCGCTCGCCGCGTCCGTGTCGGTGCGAGCGCAGGATCAGCAGAAGGAACAGCAGGTCATAGATGACTTCGTCACCACGCGTGGCGTGAGCTTTGACACGCCGGGCAAGAAGCCGCCGCAGAAGCAAGGGGCGCAGTCGCCCACGCCGCACAGGAGCAACGCTGCCGCGACGGGCAAGAGCAGCGGCCTGAACTCGGGCGGCGTGGCTTCCAACAAGAGCCCCGCCGGAAAGAGCCCTTCGACCGTGAAGTCGAACAAGGGCGGGGCGCGCACTTCGGAAGAGCCCGAAGTGACGGCGCAGGCGGAAGGCTCATCGGATGCGGGCGCGCAGATGTTGAATGCAAGCGCCGAAGGCCCGGCCGTGCCGCGACCCATCGCGCTCGGCTACACGATTCTGATGAAAGACGACTCGGGCCGTCTCTCGGTCGTCGAGCCCGAGCGCTCGTTCAAGACGGGCGACCGCATCGCCGTCGTGCTTGAGACGAACGCCAACGGTTATCTCTATATGTTCAATGCCTCGGACGGAAAGAACCCGGAGCTACTCTTTCCAAGTCCGCAACTCGAAAGTGGCGTCAACGCCTTGCAGGCGCACGCGCGCGCGACCTTCCCCACCGACCTCGGCCACGACTTTCGCTTTACAGACCCGCCCGCCGCCGAGCACCTCTTCGTCATCTTCTCGCGCGAGCCGCTCGCGGGCGTCCCCACGGGCGAGGCACTTATCAAGTTCTGCGGCACGAATCAGGATGACTGCTCTTGGAAGCCTACGGCCGCGCAGTGGGAGCGCATCAAGGGCAGCGTGAAGGGGCGCGGCGTGACCGAGGCGAAGAACACGCAACTCGCGCAGGCCGCGCTCCCCGTCATGCCCGACACGCTCGCGCGCGGCCTCAAGGTCAAGCGGGAAGACCCTAAGCCCGCAGTCGTGCGCGTCAACAACTCGGCCGACGCCAGCGTCCTCGTCACCGAGATCGTGCTCACACATAAATGAAAGATGAAGGATGAAGGGAAGACTGCTTGACCTTCATCCTTCATCCTTCATCCCTCCGTCAATAGTCCCCGGTAGTTTTTCAAGGAGTATAGGAATATGCGTTTCGTCACAGGCGGTCTCGTGGGAGTGCTTGTCACTTCGTTGGCACTCGGCGGCGCACGCGCTGCGAAGGCGGGCGCGGACTCGCACGCCGCAGATGCACACGAGGCGTCGGCCCCCGCGCCCGAAGTCCCGCAGACGGGCGGCGCGGCCGAAGAGCGCGAGCAGGGGCGTGCCCTTCTGCATAGGGGGCGTGCCGCCGAGGCGCTCGTTCACCTTGAGCATGCGCTCAAGAGCTTCCAGCAATCGAGCGACAGAGCGGGCGAGGCTTCGACGCAAGACCTTCTCGGCGAACTCTACGAGCGGCAGGGTCGCTACGACCTCGCACTCGAACACTATCGCGCCGCGCATGAACTCTACGCCGGGGAGTCGGCATCGGGTCGCAATCTCCCCTCACTTCCCGGCGGCAGGCTCTCAACCGTGACCAATGCGGCGGCGGCCTCCACGTCGTTGACGACCGAGGAGAGCGGCTACAACGCGCAACTGATGCTCGCCAAGATGGGGCAGATGCTCAGCCGCCGTGGCGACTTCGCGGGCGCGCGCGCAACATACGCGCAGATGGAAGTATCGAAGCCCGACACAAGCGCGGGCGGCAAGGTGAAGCGCACGAAGGGACTGCTTGGTGGACTCGGCGTTGCCATCGGTTCGGACAACAGCAGCGTGCGCGTCGGTGCGCCGACGGCCGGGGGACTGCTGACGGTCAGGGATCAACTCGGCCACTATCGCAAGGCCATACTCTACGCCACGCACGAACTCGGGCTCGGGCGCGCGGACTATCAGGAGCAGCAACTCGACTCGGCGCGCAAGCACTTCGAGAACGTGCTTGAAGTCACGAAGGGCGACCTGCCTCTGCTTGGCAAGCTCGGCCAGTCGCGTCGTTATCGCGCCGCCGCGCGCACGAACCTCGGCGACGTTGCTTTCAAGCAGGGCGACTACAAGGGTGCCGCGAAGCTCTACGAAGATGCGGCGAAGGGCGCGCGCGACGACAAGCGGCTCGACCTGATGTGGCCCGCGCAGCGTGGATTGGGACGGAGCCTGTGGCAGCAGGCCGCGGCCGAGCGAGATCAGAAGAAGGCCGCGCGTATGCGCGACGACGCGCTCGGCTCGTACCGCGCGGCGCTCGACACCATCGAGACCATCCGGCAGGGAAGCCTGCGCGCCGACGAGTCGCGCACGACCTTCCTCGCGACGACGAGCGATGTGTTTGACGAGGCCGCGGGCGCGCTCGCCGAGATGGCACTCAGCGCGCAGCCGGGCGCTACGCAGCCGGGCGCTACGCTTGTTAACTCAAGCGTGCCCACTGCTGCTGCTGCGGGCGCGGGCTCTCCGGCCACCACCGCGCCGCTTGAAGGGCAGGCGCTCGCATACGCTTCGGAGGCGCTCGGCGTCGTCGAGCGCGGCCGCGCACGCTCGCTCCTCGACATGCTCAACGAAGCGGGCGCGGAGATAACCGAAGGCGTGCCCGCCGAACTCTTGCAGCAGCGGCGCGATAATCAGGCGCGGCAGGAAGAGATAGCCTCGCTGCTCACGGGCATCAGCCTCGGCGGGACGGACAAGCAGAAGAAGTCGCCCGAGGAGCTTGAAGATGAGTTGAACAAGCTTCAAGCGGAGTTCGACAGCATCGAGAACCGCATTCGCACGGCGAGCCCGCGCTACGCACAGCTTACGGCCTCGCACCCGCTCGCGCTCGAAGAGATACGCAGTCAGGTTCTTGATGACGACACGGCGCTTCTTGAATACAGCCTCGGCGACGCGCGCTCTTATCTCTTCGCCGTCACGCGCGCGGGCTTCACCGTCTCGCGCCTGCCCGGCCGCGAAGATGTCGGGCGTCTGGTCGTCGCCTTTCGCCAGCAGGTCATCCCGGCCACGCTGCGCCGCTCGATGACAGACCTCGTCGCCGCCGCAGACCCGCAGCGCGGCTTGCGCGTGAGCGCCGCTGCGACGACAGCGAACCCTGCGGCCGTCGCCTCTTACGCGCAGGCCGCGCTATCGCTCTACAAAGCGGTCGTCGAGCCTGCCGCGCCGCTCTTCAAGTCGAGCCGTCTGCTCGTCGTCGCCGATGGCGCGCTCAACTACATTCCCTTCCACGCGCTCGTTACCGCGACGCCGCAGGCGGGCGCGGACTTCTCGACGCTCCCATATCTTTTAAAGACCAACGACTCACTTTTCGCGCCCTCGGCTTCGGTCATCGCGGCCATACGCCAGCAGCGCGCAGCCGCGAGTGCGACTTCGACGGGCGGCATGCTCGTCTTAGCCGACCCGGTCTTCGACGCTTCGGACGCACGCGCGCGCGGCGTCGCTGGTTCCACCCAACAGGCAAGCGCGGACGCGGGGCGCGCGCCGGGATTTGAGAGTGCGTTGACGGATGTGGCTGCGGGCGATAATGCGAGCGGCGCTCAAAGCGCGTCGGGTGAGCGGCGCGGCGTGCTTGTGCGGCTCGAAGGCACGCGCACAGAGGCGCAGCAGATTGCGAAGCTCGCTTCGGGCGCGGGGCGCAAGGCCGACGTGTGGCTCGGCCTCGAAGCCAATGAATCGGAGTTGGAGTCGCGCGACCTGCGCCAGTACCGCGTGCTTCACTTCGCCACGCACGGTCTCTTGAACGCCGAGCGGCCGCAGTTCACGGGCGTCGTCCTCTCGCTCGTCGGGAACCGCGAGGGCACGGACGGCTTCTTGCGCACCGACGAAGTCTTCAACTTAAAACTGGGCTCGCCGCTCGTCATGCTCTCGGCCTGCGAGACGGGGCTCGGGCGCGAGAAGCGCGGCGAGGGCGTCATGGGTCTGTCGCGCGCCTTCATGTATGCGGGCGCGCCCACGGTCGGCGTCAGCCTCTGGTCTGTGGCCGACAAGTCAACGGCCGACCTCATGACCGACTTCTACAAGAACCTCCTCACGGCACAAGCCAAGACGCCCTCCGCCGCCATGCGCACCTCGCGCCTCGACATGATAAACGGTAAGAGGTTCAGTGCCCCCTTCTACTGGGCTCCCTTCGTCCTCGTCGGCGACTGGAAATAAGGTAAAAGGCAGAAAGGAAGATGAAGATTGGCGTGGGGGTGATGATA
>JAVXWN010000258.1:0-4592 GCA_032230645.1 Acidobacteriota bacterium
CGGCGAGCCCGAGCGAGAGCGCGTACTGCTTGACGGGCGATGCTTTCAGATGGTTGCCGCGCCCTGCCGGTCTGTCCGGCTGCGTCCACACGCTCAAGACCTCGTGCCCATCTTCGACGCAACGTGCGAGCGTAGGCACCGCGGACTCGGGCGTGCCCATGAAGATTAGTTTCATAAGGATGAGGGATGAAGGATGAGGGATGAAAGATAAAAGCGCGGCTGTTAGAGATTCGCCTTCACTTCATCCTTCATCCCTCATCCTTCATCATTTAAATCGTTCCTCTCTTCTCGCGGTTCGAGTAACCGGGGCGAATCTTCTCGGCGACGACCTTGGCCTGCATGAAGAGGGCGAGGTAGTCGCGCCCGCCAGCCTTCGAGTCGGTGCCCGACATGTTGAAACCACCGAAGGGGTGGACGCCGACGAGCGCACCCGTGCACTTGCGGTTGAGATAGAGGTTGCCGACGTGAAACTCGCGCGCGGCGCGCTCAAGCTTGTCGGGGTCGTCGGTGTAGACCGCGCCGGTCAAACCGTACTCGGTATCGTTAGCGATGCGGAGCGCATCGTCGAAGTCCGATGCCTTGATGCAGGCGAGCACGGGGCCGAAAATCTCCTGCTGCTCGACGCGGTCGCCGGGCTTCACGTCGGCGATGACCGTGGGCTCGATGAAGAAGCCCTGCTCGCCATCGCTGCCGCCACCCGCGACGACTCGGCCACCATCTTGCTGTCCCCACTCGACGTACTGGTTGATGGTCTTGAACGCCTTCTGATTGATGACGGCGCTCAGGTTCGAGGTTGGGTCTGTCGGGTCTCCGACTTTGAGCTTGGCCGTGCGCTCGACGATGCGCTGCAAGATGGGCTCGTAAGCTTCGCCGACGATGATGGCGCGCGAGCAGGCCGAGCACTTCTGCCCTTGAAAGCCGAAGGCCGACTGCACGACTCCGGCCGCCGCCTCGTCAAAGTCCGTGTTTGAGTCAACGACTATTGCATCCTTGCCGCCCATCTCCGCGACGACGCGCTTGATCCAGATTTGTCCTTCGTTGACTTTGGCCGCGCGCTCGTTGATGCGAAGGCCCACTTCCTTCGAGCCGGTGAAGGCGACGTAGCGCGTAAGCTTGTGGTCTACGACCGTATCGCCGACCTCGCCGCCCGAGCCGGTCATGAAATTAACGACGCCCGGCGGCATCCCTGCCTCTTCCAACAACTCGAAGAACTTGTAAGCGATGGCGGGTGCATCGGACGAGGGCTTGAGAACGACCGTGTTGCCCGTGACGACCGATGCGACGGTCATGCCCGCCATGATCGCCAACGGGAAGTTCCACGGCGGGATGACGACGCCGACGCCGAGCGGAATGTATTCGAGCCGGTTCTCTTCGCCCTCCAAGGGCACGAGCGGCTGAGGCGCGGCGTAGCGCAGCATCTCGCGCGCGTAGAACTCGCAGAAGTCTATAGCTTCGGCTGTGTCGCCGTCGGCCTCGGGCCACGACTTCGCCACTTCATGAATCATCCATGCGGAGAAGTAGTGCTTGCGCTCGCGCAGCAGCGCGGCCACGCGGAAGAGCAACGCGGCGCGCTCCTCGGCCGGGGTGTTGCGCCACGTCTTAAAGACTTCGGCGGCGCGCTCGACCGCCGACGCGGCGAGTTCTTTTGTCGCCTTGTGAAAGCGGCCGACGACCTCGGTCTTCTTCGAGGGGTTGATGCTCTCAAGCAGGTCGCCGGTCTTGATGCGCTCGCCACCGATGACGAGCGGGTACTCGCGCCCAAGCTCGCCCTCAACCTGCGCCAGAGCCTCGCGCATCGCGCGCGCGTTCTCCTCCTTCGAGAAGTCTGTGAAAGGCTCGTTGCGAAATTCCTCGTGCTGCATGTGTCGCTCCTCGGAAAAGATGACGTATGAATGAAGCTTTTTTTGCATGCTATCACAACGGGCAGATAAAATCGCGGCCACATCCCCTGATGAGAACGTGACCGCGATGTATAAAACCTCCGTCCGCTTTAAACCCAGCGCCCCTGCTTTTGAAGTCTCTTAATCTTGCGCCTGACCAGCTCGCGCTTGAGCGGCGTGGTACGGTCTATGAAGACGATGCCGTCACAGTGGTCTGTCTCGTGCAGCATGCAGCGTGCTTCGAGTTCGAGGCCGTCGAACTCAAACTCATCGCCGTTCAAGTCATGCGCGCGCACGACCGCGCGCAAGCTGCGCTTGACGGGAAAGAAGACGCCGGGAAAAGAGAGACAGCCTTCCTCGCCCATCTGGTCGCCCTCGACGCTTAAGACGACGGGGTTGATGAGCGCGATGCGCGCTTTGGGGTCGCCTCCGCCCGAGCAGTCCATGACGAACAGACGCATCGAGACTCCGACCTGTGGCGCGGCCAGCCCGACGCCGCGCGACTCATACATCGTCTCGAACATATCCGAGACGAGCCGCTTCAGCCCCTTATCGAACTCCGTCACGACCTCGCCCGGTCTCTCCAACACGGGGTCGCCGTACTTCACGATGTCCAGAATTGCCATCTTCTAAAACTTTCCCCGCCCAGCTTGAAAACTTCGCCGCCCGCGTGCGATTTCTTCACCGCCCCCACAAGTTTACTACAAAGGATTTAAAGCCCGCCAACAGGTCTTTTAGAGATTTCGAGCCCGCATCCGGTTGCACAAGCGCGACTTGAATTCTCACCCGCACGGGTCTCGACTTTACCGTGGCGCTTACCTTTCCGACACACGCGCCGACAGGATTCTGCCCGCACGGGGCGGAAAAACTGATGCGCGCGTCGAAATTACTCCGCACCGGCACTGTTTGGCGCGCACCGCTCGCGTCTGTGTCTCGCACCGGCAAGAGTTTGCGCGCACCGGCAAGGGAATCACCTCGCACCGGCAGAAAAAAAGCACGCACCGGCTCTAATTCGCACGCCCTTGCCGGACTTAACACGCGCGCCGGGAATTTGAGCACGTCCGGGCGAAGGATTATGTAACTCGTCTCCGAGAATTAGCGCGTCGGGTCACATCTCGACGCGCACGCCTCCGAGATTTTACACGCATCGTCTCGTCTTAACTTTGCCGAATGACGACGCGCTCAACTCTTCCCTTTACCGAAGCGCGGCGTGCGCTTCTGCATGAAGGCCGTGACGCCTTCAAGGAAGTCGGCCGAAGCAAAACAGTCGGCCTGACCTTTAGCCTCGAAGTCGAGCGCGGCGGCGAGGTCTTCTTTTTCGGTGTGTGCGAGCGCGGCCTTGATGTGCGCGAGCGACGGCTGCGGCGCGGCGTCGAGTTGCGCGATGGTCTCTTCGACCGTGGCGTCGAGTTCGTCGCGCGGGACGACGCGGCTCACGAGCCCGAGGCGGAGCGCGTCCGTGGCGGTAAGCGCCGCGCCCGTCGCCATCAGCTCGAAGGCTTTCGCGCGGCCGACGAGCGCGGGCAGAAAGTACGTGCTCCCGCCGTCGGGCATCAGTCCGACGCGCACGAAACTCTGGCTGAAGGTCGCCCCGGTTGATGCGATGCGCACGTCCGAGGCGAGCACGTAGCTGAAGCCGATGCCGACGGCCACGCCGTCAACGCGCGCGACGACGGGTTTGCCGAGCGCGCGCATTTGCATGATGGGCGGGTTGATAAGCTCGCGCATCTTCGCGGCCACGTCGAGCGTGGCAAGCTCGGCCGCGCTGATCGAGGTGAGGTCGAGGCCGGAGCAGAAAGACTCGCCCGCGCCCGTGATGACGATAACGCGGCTCGCGTCGTGCGCTGACTCTTCGATTGCTTCGGCGAAGGCCGCGAACATTCCGAAGTCAACGGCGTTGCGGCGCGCGGGGTTGTTGAAGGTGATGCGCTTGACGCCGCCTTCGAGTGTAACCAGCAGCCGTTCGTTCTTGTGCATGTCGTTCGTGTCTCCGGCTCCCCGGCTCGGACTCAACTGTTTCTGCCGAAGAGCCTCGGCGTGTTGTAGACGGCGTAGCGGACGGGCATGTGCCGCTTCGTGCGCCACCATGCGGCGACGGTCGGGCGGCGTATGACCACGGGCCGCTCTTCTTTGCGCGCGACGCTGCGGACGAGTCGGCTGATGTCGTGACGAAAGAGCGCGACGACGATTCTACGTTTCGGGTCTGCGGCCTTCAAACGCGCTCTCTCGTAGCGCAGCAGTTCGAGCGTCCAGCCGGAGCCGACGCGCTCGTCGCGCAGTCTCGCTTCGAGATAGTCGGTGAAGTCGAGCGCGTCGCCGAAGAGACGCTCGATGCCGCCCGGCCCGCGCGCGGCGGCGTAGCGTTTGAAGTGCGCCGCGAAGCGACCTCCGAGCACTCGCTGCGTGAGTGGCAGCAGCTTTCCCAACTCGACGAGCCGCCGGTCGCGCGGCGAGGCGGCGAACGAGTCGAAGCGCGTCGCGGCCTCACGCCTGAGTTGTCGCGATGCGGCGGCCGTCAACCCCAACTCGCGCGTAAGCGTAACGGGGTCGTCTATGAATCGCTCGCGCAGTGCCGCGTCCGCCGACAGTCGCTCCAGTATCTGCTCGATTTCCGAAAGCGCCATAACCTTAAGATAAAACTCTACAGCCGGGAGCGCGGGCCCACGAGCCCGCGCTCCCGGCTGTAGTAGGGTGTGCTTGGTTCGCGGGACG
>JAVXWN010000261.1:0-11430 GCA_032230645.1 Acidobacteriota bacterium
GACGCCCGGCCAGACCTTCGCGGCGCGCGCCGTGCTCTCATGCAAATCGGCGAGCCCCGCACCCGCCGCCACGTCGAAGAGCACGGCCAGAGGCTCCTCGCCCCAACCGGCGCGCGCGCGTGCGGCCTCCTCCTCTTCGCCGGCCCCGCCCGGAGCCACGACGACGACGCAGACTCCCGCGTGGCGCAGCGCCTCGAAAAGCTCGCGCCCGGGGTCTGTGTCCACACCGCTGAGGAGAATGACGTAGTGCATAAGAAAAAGGGATAGGGATGAAGGATGAAGGAAAGAGTTTTTAACTCATCCTTCATCCCTCGCTCTCACCCTCCCGGCGGGAGTTGGAACTTGAAGGAGTTGCGGTTGCCCTGCGTGTCGGCGGTTTCGAGTTGGACTTCGCGCGCGCCGTGCGGAGCGTTGATCTGGAGTTGGAAGAAGCCGTCGCGTGCCGCGAGCGTTTCGCGCCCCGAGCAGCGTACGGTATTGCCTGCTTGCGTGCGTCCACGGACGAGATAAATCTGGCCCGCGACATACTCGATCTGCACGTCCGCGACGCTCGCTTCGTCGCCCGTGCCGCCTTCGCCGACGATGACGAACTTCTGCGGCTCGCTCCAGTCCGAAGCCTGCCCCGACTGTGCGACAGCCAGCACACGCCAGAAGTAGTTGCCTTGCCTGAGGTCGTCAACGGTGAACTCGGTGGCCTGCAACTGATCGCGCTCGATGAGCTTGCCTGCGGGAACGAAGAAGGGCGAGGTGGCGACCTCGACGCGGTAGTGCGCGGGCGCGCCCGTCTGCGGCTTCTGCCACTTGAGCGACACGGCGGTTGCGCCCGCTCCGTGTGCGGCAAGATGTTCGAGGTTGCGCGGGGTGACGGGCTGCGGGGCCGAGAGCAACTTCTCCTTCTGCGCGATGGTGCCCTGCTGGTTGACGGCCGCGTACTCGCCCGCGCGCAGCGTCGTCGTGTCGCCGCCCGAGGTGCTCGTCTCGACCGCGCCTTCGCCGACGCGTATGGCCTCGGTCTTATCATCGCGGACGTGGAAGCTGGCATCGGTTTCGGGCGCGATGCGACTCTCGGTCAGATGCGTGCCGACGATGTTCGATGCGCCCTCGTTCTGCTGCTCGGTGCGGACGTTGATCTGGCCGCTCTCGACGGCGACTCTCACCTTCGTCTGTTTACCATTCTCGGCTGCGGTGTTCTCGGCGATGGTGACGACCGAGTTGGGCTTGACGAAGAGTGTCGAGCCGTCGGCGAGCGTGATGCGCGCGCGGCCGTCCTCCTGCGTCTGGACGAGGTCGCCGGGGAACAGTCGCGTGTCGGCGCGCGCTTGCAACGTCTCGCGCGTGTTGGCGCGCACGAGGCGCACGCCGCCTTCCAAAGAGACGAAGCGCGCGCCCGTGGGCGAGCCTTCGGCGACGGCCGCGCCCTTGAAAGGATTGCCGTAGACCCAGACGTAGAGCCCACAGCCGCCCGCGACGACGACGACCGAGGCGATGATGACGGCGATGTAGATGAATCGCTTCTGAACGATCCACCAGTCGCCGTCGAAGCGACTGACTCTAGTAACCATGACGTATCTTTCGGCTTCGATTTTGAAAGCCGCGAGGCGATGCGAACTTTGAAACGGGGAGCGCCCGAAGAACCGGCCGCCGAGGGTTTAGGCCGCGGCTCTTAAAAAGGCGCGGGAACGGAGGGCATGGAACCGATCCCTTGATTCACGGCCGCTGACAGTCGTAGCGGCCACATAACGAACTTAGCAAACGGCGAAGGCAAAAAGCAAGCCCATTTCCTGAAGGCCGGAAAGTATAAAGTCTTTTCACTTTCGCCTTATTCAGGCAGGCCGCTCTCGTCGCCGCCGAGCCGCCCCTGATCGTCGTCGAAGGGCGAGTCGAAGCCTTCGGGCAGCTCGACCTCGACCTGTCGCTCGGCGGGCGGGCGCGGCCAGAGAAGCGATGCCGCCACCGACCCGAGCAGGATGAGCGCGACGAAGCAGAGCGAGCCCGTGATGATCGTCTCCTTGCTCAGCCCGAAGCGTTCGGCGACCCACCCCTCGGTGAGCATCTTGACGCCGACGAAGGCGAGCACGATGGAGAGCCCGAGCTTTAGATGGTGAAACTTCTCGACGAAGCCCGCGAGCAGGAAGTAGAGCGAGCGCAGGCCGAGGATGGCGAAGACGTTCGACGTGTAGACGATAAAGGTGTTCGTCGTGATGCCGAAGATGGCCGGGATGGAGTCAACGGCGAAGACGAGGTCTGTGATCTCGACAATGACGAGGACGAGCAGCAGCAGCGTTCCGACCTTGCGCCCATCGCGCACGGTGAAGAACCGCTCGCCCTCGTAGTGGCGCGAGATGGGGATGAGGCGCGCGACGAAGCGAACAATGGGGTTGTCCTCCGGGTGCACGTCCGTCTCCTCCTGCCGGAGCATCTTCAGCCCCGTATAGATGAGGAAGACGCCGAAGACGTAGAGAATCCAGTGGAAGCGCTCGATGAGGGCCGCGCCGAGGCCGATCATCGTGATGCGCATGATGAGCGCGCCGAGCACGCCCCAGAAGAGCACTCGGTGCTGGAACTTCGCAGGCACCTTGAAGTAGGAGAAGATGAGCAGGAAGACGAAGAGGTTATCAACCGACAGCGACAACTCGATCAAGTAACCGGCGACGAACTCCTTGCCCGACAGAGACCCGTGAGACCAGAAGACCCAACCCGCGAACCCGAACGCCAACAACACCCACACGACGCTCCAGACAGCCGCCTCGCGGTACCTGACGACGTGCGCCGTGCGGTTCAGCACCCCAAGGTCGAGCGCCAACATGGACAGTATGAAGAGGCCGAAACCCGCCCACGCCCAGATTGAATAGTCCATGATGAAAAAATAGCATAATTCATAAGGCGGTAGGCAGTCTGCCTTCCGACTCCCCGTTTGCGCCGCGCGGAGGCGTCGGCTACAATTCGCCTTTTGCGGGAGGCGCGCGGCAAGTGTCCTAGCGTGGCCGTCGCGTCTCCGAAGCCGAGCCACACGCACGCCGCAAAGTTCAAAACTCCTCTTTCATGGGAAGGTATCGGAAATGCTCAAGTTTTTTAGCCGACTGGAGAAGACGCGCAACTTCGTCATCATCTTGTTCGCCGCACTCGTCGTCGTCGGCATGGTCGTCGCAGGCGTTTACAACCGCTCGGGCGCGGCCATCGCCAACCCGTTCAAGAGCAGGGAAGTGTTAGCCAAAGTCGGCGGCGACGAAGTGACGGTCGCCGACTACTCGCTTTTGAAGAAGAAGATCGAGTCGCAGTTCGGCGGCCAGTTCAGCCTCGCGCAGATCGGCATGACCGACGAGCGCATCCTCGACCAAGCCATCAACAGCCGCGTCGCCCTACAGGAAGCGCGACGGCTCGGCCTCACTGCCTCGGACGAAGAGGTGCGCGACGCCATCTCCAAACAGTTCAGCGACCCCGCGTCGGGCAGCTTCGACGTTAAGCGATACAAGGATTACGTCGTGCGCAACTACGGCAGCGTCACGCTCTACGAGCAGAGCGTGCGCGATGCGCTGGCCGCCGAGAAGCTGCGCGCCTTCGTCGCCGCGGGCGCGCAGGTCTCCGAAGCGCAGGTCAAGGACAAATACACGCGCGAGAACACATCGTTCGCTCTTACTTACGTTCCCGTCACGGCCGAAGAGTTGGCGAAGAAGCTCAACCCCTCCGACGAAGAGATGCGCCAGTACTTCGACGCGCACAAGACGGACTATCGTTACCTCGAACCGCAGAAGAAGATTCGCTACGTCTTCATCAATCAGGAGAAGGTGGGCCAGAAGCTGCAAATCTCGGACGAGGACTTGCACAAGGAGTACGACTCCTTGAAGCCCGAGAGCAAGATGGCGGGCGTGCGCGTCCAGCAGATTGTGTTGAAGATTGCGCGCCCCGAGCTTGATCAGGAAGTGCAGTCGAAGGCAGCGCAGATCGTCGCGCGCATACGCAAGGAAGACCTGACCGCCTCGGAAGAGGAGTTCGCCGAGCAGGCGCGGGGCAACTCCGAAGACCCCGCGACGGCCAAAGATGGCGGCTGGCTCCCCAGCCCCGTCAAGCGCAACCCGAACCGCAAGGCCACGGCCGTTGCGGGCAACTCCGCAGACCTTCTTCAGAACACTCTCGAATGGAAAGAGGGTCAGGTCGGCGACCCATTGAAGACCGGCAACGCCTACTACGTCTTCCGACGCGGTGTGGCCGTGCCGAAGTCTTTCGAGGACGCGAAGCCCGAACTGCTCGTCTCACTTCGTAACCGCCGCTCCTACGCCGTCGCCGCGCAACTCGCGCAGAAGGCGCAGGACAGGTTGAAGGAGACGCACGACGCGCAGAAGGTCGCGCAGGAGTTGGCGGGTGAGGCGAACATGACCCCGGCCGAGATGTTGAAGGAGACGCCCTTCATCAAACCCGGCGACGACGTGCCCGAGATCGGCAGCAGCCCGCAGTTTGAGGACATCATCAAGCCGCTCGAAGAGCAGGGCGCGGTCGGCGACCGCGTCGGCGTCAAGAACGGATTCGCCATCCCTCTGCTTGTCGAGAAGCGCGACCCGCGCATCCCCGACTTGGAAGAGGTGAAGGGCAAGGTTGCCGAAGACCTCAAGCGCTCGCGCGCCGCCGAAGGGCTCGAACAAGCGGCGCGCATCATCGCGTCGAACGTAAACGGCCCCGACGCGCTCAAGGCCGCCGCCGAGAAGGCCGGACTCAAGGCCGAAGAAGAAGAAGCCTTCCTCCTCGGCCGCCCGCTCGGCACGGCTGGCGCAGACCCCGCGCTCGACGCAGCGGTCTTCGCGCTCAAGCCCGGCGAAGTGACGAAGACGCCCATCAAGGTCGGCGACAAGTGGGTCGTCATCGGCGTCAAGTCACGCAAAGACCCGGACCCGACAGATTTCGACAAACAGCGCGCGCGCCTTCTTGAGACGGCGCTCGACGAGCAGCGCAACCAGCTCTTCGACGAATACCTCGTCGCCGCCCGGCGCAAGCTCGACGAGCAGGGCAAGATTGAAATCTATTCCGAGACGCTGGCGCAGCTCGCCGACTCGGAGCCCGCTGCGCTCCCCGCACGCGCGCCCATCC
Source organism: Acidobacteriota bacterium (assembly GCA_032230645.1). Lineage (GTDB taxonomy): Bacteria > Acidobacteriota > Blastocatellia > Pyrinomonadales > Pyrinomonadaceae > QHXN01. The sequence goes on from JAVXWN010000261.1 coordinate 5,080, forward strand.
AAATCCCTCGGCCGACCAACAAATGAGTCGAGCGACTCGACGCAAAAGCTAAAGCAAAGGCCGCCCGGTTTTCACTGGGCGGCCTTTCTGCTTTCAGGATTACTCAATCAATTCTTTCAGACCATGTTCACAGCACACGCAGCAGGGTCGAGATGTCTGCTTGCGGGACTTCGAGGCGTAGCTGCACCTCGTTGGCCTTCAACGTAATCTTCAAACTGTTGATGGCATTCTGCGCGAACTTGCCCTTCTCACCCGTCGCTGAGATGAGTCCGGGCGCGACCTGCCTGAGCGCCTCGGCCGTGTCGAAGAGTTGCTTGGCGTCGGCGGCCGTCTGCGCACGCAGCGTCGTCATCAACTGGAGCCCCGCAGGCGTCGAGCCGATTGAGCCGTAGAAGCCGCGCACCGCCGCGATGGCGCGGTCAACGTTGGGCAGACCCGTCTCTGCTCCCGACAGCAACCCCGCGGGCACGTTGCCGCCGAAGACGACGAAGTCGCCCGCGCTTCTCGGGAAGTTAAGGACGCTCATGTCGGCGCGTCCACGCCCCGCCTGCGCTTCAATAGCCGCGCGCACGTCTTCGGGCTCGCCGAGCGCAAGCGTGTTCTGATCGAGCACGGCCAATGCCAGTTCACGCACATGCATCTTCACCAGCCCGAAGAGCTTGAGCTGGTCGTTAATCGTCTCGACGTAGATGGTCTTACCGCCGTACTGCTGTTCGGCAAGCGCGCCCTTCGCGGCGGTGCGCGCCGAGGCGATGAGCGCGTCGGCGTTGACGCGGCCGCGCGCGACGGCTGTCAGGCGTTCAACCTTCACCGCGCCCGACTGAAGCTTGACGAGCCGCGCGCCCACGGCCACCGAGTCGAAGTCGCGCGCGTCAATCCCCGTGCGAGCCTTGAACTGCTCGATGTCGGTCGTGACCTGTGCGAGCCGCGACGCGTCGCCCGCCAGAGAGCGCGGCACGACCTCGGTCAGAAGCTTGCGCACGTCAACCAACATCACCGCGTCGGCGGCGGGCAAAGAAATCAAGTCGGCGACGGGCGCAGCCGCTTGCGCGCGCGCTGGAGACGCGGGAGCGGGGCGACTTGATGCGCCGCCGCGCGTGGTCTGCGCGCTTGCCGTCGAAGCAAGCGCGGCGAGCGTGAGTGCGAGTGTCGAAGCGTAAAAAGTCCTTCTCATAAATCTCTCATGCGCGGTCGTGGATTGCGACGCCCGAAGCGCCGCTGTTAATAAAACTGTTCGGGGGTTGAACCGTCTTCCTTGAGGGAGAATCAAGCGAGGTTCGGATGCGCGGCTCGCGGTGGGGGGTTGGCTGCCGCAAGACCGTGCGCGTCGTTGTCGCTCAGGGTTGGCCCGACGGCTTTGAGTCCTGCTCCGCAGCGAGTCGCTCCTCTTCCGCGTGCGCCCAATCGCAGAGCACGCGCCGGTCTTCGTCCGAGAGCTTCGCCGAAGGGTGCAGCGGCAGGTAAGAGCGAATGGGCATCTCGCCCGACTCGACCTGCTCGCACATCTCGTGCAGCTTGCGCTCGCGCTTGCGCTCCGCATATGTGCCCCAATCGGAGAAGGAGAGTTGCCTGCGCCCATCGTCCACGTGGCTCTGCAAGAACCAGGAGATGGGCGAGACGTTGCTGTACCACGGCCAGCGCGTCTCCGAAGAGTGACAATCCTTGCAGGAGCGTTCGAGGATGGCCGCGGCCTCCGGCGTCATGTGCGTGTTGGCCCGAAGCGTCTTGCTCTCTTCAAAGGGCGGGTTCGTCCGCGCCGGTCTATAGCCCTGTGCCGCCACGAAGAGCACCGCGAGCAAGATCATTAACCACTTCAAAGCCTTCTTCATAAACCCTCTCACGAATGACGCAGACCCTGCGTCGTGCGTTAACAGTCGTCGCGGTTAAAGACCACGCCTTGAACAAAATTCCGTGGACGTAAAATTTCGTCCCTCGCTCTTAGACACTCTCGACCAGCAGCGCGACGCCCATCCCGCCGCTCACGCAGAGCGTGGCGAGCCCGCGCCGCGCACCGCGCCTTCGCATCTCGTAGAGCAGCGTCGTCGTGATACGCACGCCCGTGCAGCCGATGGGATGGCCGAGCGCGATGGCTCCGCCGTTGACGTTGAGGCGTTCCGCATCGAAGCCAAGCTCGCGGTCGCACGCGATGACCTGCGCGGCGAACGCCTCGTTCAACTCGATGAGGTCAATGTCATCAAGCGTGAGCTTCTGTCTCTCAAGCAGGCGACCGATGGCGGGGACGGGCCCAATACCCATAACCTCGGGGCGCACGCCCGCGAACTCGTAATCAACGATGCGCGCTAATGGCTCAAGTCGTCCGCCCGCCGCGCTCAAAGCCTCTTCGCCCGCGACAACGACCGCCGCCGCGCCGTCCGTTATCCCCGAAGAGTTGCCCGCCGTCACCGTGCCCTCTTTCGAGAAGACGGGCGCGAGCCGTCTCAACGCTTCAATCGTCGTGCCGGCGCGTGGGTGCTCGTCGCGCGCAAGTGTCGTCGTCTCGCCCTTCCTGCCTTTGACTTCAACGGGGATGATCTCAGAGTCGAAGCGCCCGCCGTCAATGGCCGAGGCCGCGCGCTGCTGCGAGCGCAGCGCATACTCGTCCTGCTCGTCGCGCGTGATGTGATATTGACGCGCGAGATTCTCGGCCGTCTCGCCCATGACGAGCCCCGACAGAGGGTCGAGAAAGCCGTCGCGATACATGCCGTCTACAAGCTCGGCGTTCCCCATGCGCAGACCCCACCGCGCGCCCTCCGCGAAGTAAGGCACGCGCGACATGCTTTCGACTCCGCCCGCGAGCACGGCACGCGCGCGACCGAGTGTGACCTCCTGCGCCGCAAGCACGATGGCCTTCAGCCCCGAGGCGCAAGCCTGATTGATAGTTGAAGCCGGGACGGTCTCAGGCACTCCGGCTCGATACGCTATCTGTCGCCCGACGTTCGGCCCCGCGCCCGCCTGCCGCGCGCATCCCCAAACGACCTCTTGCACATCGCTCGCGTCGAGACCCGCGCGCCGCAGGCTCTCGGCCGCCACGACCGCGCCCAACTCGGCCGGAGTCAGAGATGCGAGCGCGCTCCCGTAGCGCCCGATGGGCGTGCGCACAGCGCCCGCGAGGTAAACGTTCTTCGTCGCTGAACTCATCAATTTTTTGCCGTGATTTTGGTTCTATTTAAGCTATACGATGTTAGCATACGCGCACCGACGACCGCGAACGCGCCGACGAGGCACCCGCCGCCTCGCTTCACTAACATGCCATTGAATCGTCCGAAGAGCTTTGGCGAGATAGAAGACGCGCGCCGTCACCTGACGGCTCTGCTCGAAGCGCGCGGCGTGTGGTTTTTGCATGAGAGTCGAGACGGCCGCGTCGTAGAGCTGCGTCGCAGCGATTGGGAACTGCACGCGTCGGCGGGCGCGCTCGTGCTCACATACAAAGGCGAAGTGGGTGCGCGCACGTGGCGCGTGTCGGCATGGCACGCAGAGGGCGAGTCGCTCTTCATCGAAGCCGCGCGGCGGATGGGCGCGGAGCGCGCTCTGCTCCGACTCGTGCCGCGCGCGCTCGTTGCGTCGGCGCGTGAAGCGGTCGCGTCGGCACGTCGCGCCGAGTGCGAACGTATCGCCGCTCTGGTCGGCGCGTTCACGGGTGCGAAGTGCGAGCGTGCTTGTTTGAGTCCGGGCGCGCGTCGCGGCGAGCCGGGACGTTGGGCACGCATCATCCTGAATCAAGGCGCGCGCGGGCGCTTGGCCGTAACAGCCCCGGTCGTACCCGCGTGCGCGGGTGATGCGGAGAGCTTTCTCTTGTCGGCTCTGCTCTGGCTGGCGCGACTCGAAGACGGCGCGCGCTCTGCACGCTTCGACGGGCTCTGGCTCGTCGCCCCGCACGCGCTTGCGTCGGCCGCATGCGAGCGCGTGGCTCTGCTCCGCGAAGATTTACGTGCGCGCACGTCCATCTTCAAGTTCGACGAAGAGACGGACGACCTCATTCAAGTAGCCGTGCCCACGCTCGACGATTTGCTCGATGCGCCCGTGCCTCGCTTAACGCGACCCGCTGCGCCGAGCCGCTGCGAGTTGGCCGCGAGCGTCATCGCGCTGGCCCCCACCGAGATTGACTGCGTGCGTGCGCGTCACGGCGAGACGCTGCGTTTCAACGGACTGCCCTTCGCGCGCGTGCGTCGCGTCTACGGGCGCGAGCATCTCTGGTTCGGTGTCGAAGGCACATCGCGCCGACGAACGCTGCTTGACGAAGAGAGCGCGCAAGGCTTCATGAAACTCGTCGGCGAACTTCGCGAGCATCGTTGCGCCGACGCCGCCGACCGCAAGCACGCACTCTATCGCGCCGCGCCCGAGGCATGGCTCGAAGCATTACTGCGGCGCGATGTCACGCGGCTCGACCCCGGCTTGAGGCTCGCCCCGCTGCACACGCAGTTCCGCATCGCGCGCTCCGGAGGAGGAGCACGCCCCGTAGACCTTCTGGCGCTCAGGCACGACGGCCGCCTCGTCGTCATCGAGTTGAAGGTCTCGGAGGACGCCGCGCTCGCGCTACAGGGTGCGGACTACTGGCGTCGCATCTCTACTTACAACCGGGCCGGACACATCGGTCGGGCGCGACTATTTGGTGACGCCGAAATTTCAGACGAGCCTCCGCTCGTGTATCTTGTCGCACCGATGCTGCGATTTCATCGTTCGTTCCAAACGCTTGCGCGCTGCATCTCGCGTGAGATTGAGATGTACCGCTTCGACCTCAACGAAGATTGGCGCGCGGGCGTGCGGGTGGCGCGGCGGATGCGAGTCGTCTAGTTTACGAGTCGCTGCGTTGAAGAAAAGAGTTACTTCGTTTTGGCTCGTCCATGCTAGACTGCGCGCACTCCGGAGTAGGAAAAGAATCCCCCTCAGTTAATCTTTTGTCGCCGGGTCGTCCCCCTTCGTTTCCCCCTATCGGAAGGTAAAGCGCTGCCAACCAACAGACGGCAAGGTCATCACCCACCATTCCAGGAAAGATGAGGATGCTATGAAATCGCCACATGCACATTTCAAACGCTCGCTTCTCTCCACTCTCGTCCTGCCGCTCATCTTTGGTTTGCTCGCCGCGCCCGTGCCTGCGGCGGCGAAAGGCATGGCGTTGGACTCCGCAGGGCCGGCCTCGCTGCTTCAGTTCACGCAGACTTCGCTCGCGGTGCAGGAGGACATGACGTTCGTCACGCTCAACGTCCAGCGCACGGGCGACACCTCCGCGCCCGTCACCGTTGATTATGCTACGCAGGACGGCACGGCCTCCGAGAGGTCGGATTACACCACGACGCTCGGCACGCTGCGCTTCGCTGCGGGCGAGACATCGAAGACCATTGACGTGCTCGTCAACGAGGACTCGTATACGGAAGGGAACGAGACGTTCACCGTCACGCTCTCGAACCCGACGGGCGGCGCGACGCTCTCATCCCTGACGGCAGTCGCCACCATCCAGATTACCGACGACCCGCTCGAACCGACTCTTAACGCCATTGACGACGCCGCCATCTTCACCGGCCAGCACTATCACGACTTCCTCAATCGCCAAGCCGACTCGGCGGGCTTGAGCTTCTGGAGGGATCAGATCATCTCCTGCGGCTCGGATGCCGGTTGCATAGACCGCCAGCGCACGAACGTCTCGACGGCCTTCTTCCTCTCGATAGAGTTCCAGCAGACCGGATACCTCGTCTTCCGTTTCTACAAGGAGACGTTTACGGACTCGCCCGAGCGTCCGCGAGGGATGCCGCGTTACCGAGAATTCCTGCGTGACACGCAGGAACTCGGGCGCGGCGTCGTGGTCGGCGTGGGCAACTGGGAGCAGCAGCTTGAGGCGAACAAGCAGGCATTCGCTCAACGTTGGGTGCAGACGCCTGAGTTCATCTCGCAGTTCCCTTTGAGCATGAGCGCCGATGAGTACATCAACAAGCTCTTCTCAAATTCCGGCGTCACCCCGACGCCCACCGAGTTCAACATAGCCTTCGATGCCTACAACAATGGCGGCGTCGCGGGTCGCGCCGCCGTGCTGCGCAACGTGGCCGACAGCGGCTCGGTCTTCAACCGGCAGTTCAACGCGGCTTTCGTGCTCAGTCAGTATATCGGCTACCTGCGCCGCAACCCGAACGACGCGCCCGAGCCGGGGCTTAACTATTCCGGGTACGACTTCTGGCTCGCGAAGTTGAATCAGTTCAGTCTGCCCGGCGAGGACGTGCGTGACGAGAAGGTGGCGCTCGCGCGTGCCAAGCGCGCGGAGATGGTGAGAGCCTTCATCCTCTCGGACGAGTACCGCAGGAGATTCGGCCAGCCGTAATCTCCGCCACACGAAACAGCAGCGGCGGGGGGCCCCCCCCAACT
>JAVXWN010000262.1:0-15806 GCA_032230645.1 Acidobacteriota bacterium
TCGCCGTCAGGATGGGAGGCACTTCCAACTGCGCCGTCGGGAGCTTTCCGGCCGAAGGGGGCGTCTGTTCCTGTCGGCCTCCGCCTCCGCCTCCGCCCGGCTTCTCCTGCTTCGGTTTCGACCCGCCGCCCTTTCCTTCGTTCGTGCCTGCGGGGCCTTTATCGGGTGTCGGCTGCTCCTTCGGAATCGGGTTCTCGGGGTCAACGTAGCCGACGATTTCTAGATTCTCATATGGGTTCGCGGCGACTGACACACACTCCCTACCAATGAGGCGCGCGAAGAAGCATCGGTCGGTGTGCGTGACAATCACCCACGCGCCAGCGACAATTAAGGCCACGCAGAAAGGCGCGACGACCGCGGGCACAGCGTAGTCCTGTCGGAAGAATTTCTTGACCAGGCCGCCGTAAGCAACGCCCATCCTCTTGGCAAAGCCCACGGGGTCGCGCTTGAACTCAGGCCAAGTCAGCTCGGCGTCGTGGCCCACTTCCTTCAACTGACGGGCAAGGCGGCGTGTCAGCCCCTCGTCTTCAAGAAAGGTCAGGTGGAACTCGTCGTGGTTGGCGGCGGCGAAGTGCGAGACGGTCGCGTCCGCATCTACACCGGAACCGTTCGAGCCGTTCGAGGAGGCCGTGAAGGAGTTTGCGCCGGACGCGGGGAGCGCCGACGCGGTGACGATTGACTCGTCCGAAGCCTGCGCGGCGACGACGGGCGCGACGGCCACGTCAAGCGACGTTCCGTCAACAGGGCAGAACCCGAACTTATCGGCGAACTCCTCTTGGCACGTTGGACACTGTTTCATTTTCTAACGAACCTCCCGTCGAACCACGCGGGGAAAGGCGAACTGTCATGTATTAAGGTACAAACTTTTTCCGTACCATTCAAGCTCTGAGGTGAATCCTTGCATGCGAGCCGACGGCGTCGAGAGCCATTCGCAAGGTACTCTCTGAATTGCTTTTGATGCCCGGTGGGCCGGAATCGCTGCCACGCGCACGTCCGCGCGCCGCAAAAAAGGCATATCCCTCGCTTAAGCTTCGAGGCATTTGACGCGTCCGCCCGCGGCATCTAAGATTTCGGGGAATTGCTGCTCCCCGCGCTCGCCCTCTAAACAAACGGGTGGGCGTCCGGCCGGCCGGTTCGCCGGTAGCTTCCAGTTTTAAACGAAAAAGCGTGATGAAAAGCTCATCGAATCCGAAGGGCGGCGTGCGCGGCCTGCCGCCGAAGGCTCTGACCGCTCTGATTCTGCTCTGCGCCGGTTGGTTTGCCGCCGCCGCGCAGACGCCGCCCGAGCCGAGACGCGAACAGCTTCTCAACGGCCTGCGGATTCTGCTCGTGAGCCGACCCGCCGACCAGAACGTGCTCATCAAGCTGCGCGTCCACAGCGGCGCGGCCTTCGACCTCGCGGGCAAAGAGGGCTTGATGGCGACGCTCGCCGACGCGATGTTTGACCAGCAGACCCGCGAATACGTCACTGAGGAGTTGAGCGGTCGCATCGAGGTCGTGCCCGGCTACGACACTCTCGACATCACGCTGGCCGGTCGCGCATCCGACTTCGAGCGACTGCTTGAGCTTGCGCGCAACGCCGTGACCAACACGCAGCTTACGCCCGAAGCGGTCGAGCGCGTCCGCTCTGCGCGCCTCAAGTCGCTACGCGAGACTCAGCCCGCACCCGCCGAGGCCGCTGACCGCGCCGTCGCCGCTCGTCTGTTCGGGACGTATCCTTACGGTCGCACGACGACGGGCACGCCCGAGTCGGTCGCGCGCTTCGAGCGCGCGGACTTCATTGTGATGCGCGACCGCTTCCTGAATCCGGACAACACCACGCTCGTCATCGTCGGCGGCTTCGAGCCGCGACGCGTGATGCGCACGCTTCGCGAGTCGTTCGGTGGCTGGCGCAAGAGCGACCGCATCATCCCCGCGACGTTTCGCCTGCCCGACCCACCCGACGAACGCACGCTCGTCATCGGACGCGACGGCTCGCAGAGCGTCGAGTTGCGACTCGCTGTCCGTGGCCTCGCGCGCACAGACCGCGATAACCCGGTCGCACAGGTCGTCGCCGCCCTCGTACGTGAACGCTGGCTCTCGGCGATGCCTGAACTAAAAGAGCGCGCGGCCTTCGTACACCACGACGCTTTCCGCGAGAGCGGCATCTTTCGCATGGGCGCAATGCTGCGCACGCCCAACGAAGCCGCCGACGCACTCGCGGCCGCACGGCTCGTCTTAAACGGGCTCGCGATGAACGCGCCAACGACTGCCGAACTCGAAAACGCGAAGCGCGCGGCCGCGAACTCATTTAACGGGGGCGCGCAAACGGACGAGACGTTCGCCGACGCATGGCTCGACGAGCACACGTACAAGACGGTGGCCGCGACCAACGTTGAGCTTGCGCGCGCAGCGAACTCCGTCACGCCCTCCGAAGCACAGCGAGTCGCCGCGCGACTCTTCCTGCATACGCCGACGGCCACGGTCGCGCTCGGCGATGCCGCACGGCTTCGCGCGGAGCTTGCGCGCGTCAGTGCGGTTGAAGTTTTAGGAGAGGCGGCGGCCAAGCCCGCGCCGAAGACGGAGCCGACGCCGCAGTCGAAGCCGCAACAGCCCGCGCTGCAACTGAAGCGACCATAAAGCCGTCGCGCGAAGCGTAGAAACTCGCAAGCAAAACGCAAGTTAACTGCAACCAACGCAAGCAACCATTTAGATAATCTTGTCTCGTAATTCCCCTTCGACAGACGTTTCGAGAGAAGAGCATGCGCGGCGCGTCCGTGCGATGTTCTCCGGCATCGCCGGTCGCTATGACCTCTTGAATCATCTTCTGTCGGGGAATGTTGACAAGCGTTGGCGGCGACTCGTCGCGCGCACTTTGCAGCCCGTGCTGGTTGAAGGCTCGCGTGTTCTAGATGTCGCATGCGGAACGGGCGATCTCTCGCTTGTGCTCGACGATGCAGGCGAGGCCCAAGTGGTCGGGCTGGACTTCTGTCGCCCGATGCTTGAGATTGCGCGGCGCAAGGCCGAGGCAGATTCGCGCGCTGTTCCCTTCGTCGAAGGCGACGCGTTGCGTCTCCCGTTCGCGGATGAGACGTTCGACGCCGTTACCATCGCTTTCGGCTTGCGGAACCTCGCGGGCGTGGCCGATGGGCTCGTGGAGTTGAGAAGGATTCTTAGGCCGGGAGGGCGCGTTGCCGTCCTTGAGTTTTCCACCCCGGTCGTGCCGGGCTTTCGCGCGCTGTTCCGTTTTTACTTTACGCGCGTGCTGCCGCGCATCGGCGGACTCGTGAGTGGTTCGCGTGGGGCTTATGAATATCTGCCCGACTCGGTGTCGAAGTTCCCAGACCAGAAGCGCCTGGCCGAGTTGATGCGTAAGGCGGGTTTTGAAAGTGTCAGCTATCGTAACCTGACCGGCGGAATCGCGGCGCTGCACACGGGCACGCGCGCTGTCAGGTCTTAAGCTCGGGCTCGGTTGCGCCTCGTTCGCAACCACCAGACTAGCCCGGCGAGTTCAGCCTCTTTGGTGGTTGTCGGGGCCGCTGTCGAGGATTTGGGTTCGCCGGGCTAGGTTTATTTGGAAAGGATGAAGGCGGAAAGGATAAAGGATGAAGGGACGGCTTAACTGCCTGAACTTCCGTCTTCATCCTTCCGCCTTCATCCTTCTTAAGCTCCGGTGTTATCATCTCGACGCAATTCAATCCCGCTCTCCTTCTCCGAATTTTTTGATGAGGCACAAGCTTCTCGACATCGCGCGGCGTCTGCTCATCCTTCTGCTCGTCGTGTGGACGGTCGTCAGCCTTGTAACGATTCTGATTGAGCTTGTGCCGGGCGACCCCGCGACGGCTATCCTCGGCGATCAGGCGACGCCCGAGGCGCTCACGCAGTTTCGGCACAAGCACGGGCTCGACCGTCCGGCCTTCTTCTTCTCCTACTCGGAAGACGAAGCAGGGGCGCGACACTTCAAGTGGAACGGCGCGGACAATCGCTACGTTGATTACTGGCGGGCCATCCTGCGCGGCGACATGGGGAACTCATTTCGCACCGACCGTCCCGTGCGCGAGTTGATACTCTCGCGTTACGGCGCAACGATTCAGCTTGCAGTGGCCGCGCTGCTCGTGGCCGTCTCAATTGCGTTGCCGCTCGGCGTCGTGGCAGGGACGAACCGCGGCAACCTCTTAGACAACGCGCTCTCGGTCGTCGCGCTCGTCGGCATCAGTTTGCCAAGCTTCGTCATCGGCCCTTTGCTCATCTACGTCTTCGCTGTCTGGCTCGGCTGGCTCTCACCCTCGGGTCGCTTCGGCTGGTCGAGCATCATCCTCCCGGCCGTCACATTGGGCGCGGCGCTCTCGGCGCTTTTGACGCGCATGGTGCGCTCCTCCGTCATCGAAGAGATGGGCGAGGACTACGTTCGCACGGCGCGCGCCAAGGGCTTGAGCGAGCGCACGGTCGTCTACAAGCACGTGCTGAAGAACGGGCTGATACCCGTCGTCACCATCCTCGGCCTGCAACTCGGCGTGCTGCTCGCAGGCGCAATCATCACCGAGAAGATTTTCAATTGGCCCGGCATCGGCCTGCTGCTCGTCGAAGAGGGCATCAACAAACGCGACTACCGATTAGTGCAGGGCTGCGTCCTCGTCATCAGCGTCACATACATTCTGGCGAACACGTTAACCGACTTGCTCTACCGCAGGCTCGACCCGCGAATCAGAGTTTCGTGAATCGTAAATGCTAAATTGTGAATTGAAGTTGAGCCCTGTCAGACCTGAAAGGTTTCCACCCCGGCGCATGCTCGCTCAAAGACTGTTCACCATTTACCATTCACCATTTACTAACTTATGAACAGGCTTGCCATCTTCGGATTAGTCTTCATCGTGCTGCTCGTGCTGGTGGCGGTGTTCGCGCCGTTCATCGCGACGCACGACGTAGGTGTGCCAGACCTGCTGGCGCGATACAAGGGGCCGTCGGCCGCGCACTGGCTGGGGACGGATGCGACGGGTCGCGACATCTTTTCACGCGTCATCTACGGCGCGCGCATCTCTTTGCGGGTCGGGCTGATCGTGGTCGCCGTCTCAGGTGTGATTGGTATCATCATCGGCGCGCTCGCCGGGTTCTACGGCGGATGGATTGACCGCATCGTCTCGGGCTACCTCTTTAACGTCTTCCTCGCATTTCCCGGTCTGCTCCTCGCCATCGCGATGGTGGCTTTCCTCGGCGCGGGGTTGAACAAGCTGATCTTCGCGCTGTGCGTCATCGGGTGGGTTGGTTACGCGCGTGTGATGCGCGCGCAGGTGTTGAAGGTGCGCGAGTACGACTTTGTGCAGGCGGCGCGGGCCTTAGGCGCGCGCGACTGGCGCATACTCTTCTACCACGTGCTGCCGAACGCGGTGCAGCCGCTCATCGTGCAGGCGAGCCTCGGCATGGCGGGCGCGGTGCTATCGGAAGCATCGCTCTCGTTTCTCGGTCTCGGCGTTCCACCGCCCGCGCCTTCGTGGGGAGTGATGCTTGAAGAGGCGCGCGACCTCGCGACGCTTCAGCGCGCGCCGCACGCGATGCTCGTGCCGGGAATCGCGATTGCGCTCACCGTTCTCGCCTTCAACTTTCTCGGCGACGGGCTGCGCGAGTATCTAGACCCGCGACAGCGCAAGCGATGACGACCGCCGCCCTCTCGATTCAGAACGTCTCGAAGACCTATCCCGTCCCTCTCGCGGGCTTTCGTCGTTTCTTCCGTCTGAAGACGCGCGCGCCGGTCGTCGCGCTCACCAGCGTCTCGTTCGACGTGCGCGAGGGAGAAATCTTCGGTCTCATCGGACGCAACGGCGCGGGCAAGACCACGCTCGCCAAGATCATCGCCACGCTCGTCCAGCCGACCGAAGGCTCGGTCGTCGTCCGCGGCTCGGACAGCGTCCGCGACGAGGGGCGCGTGCGCGAGCAGGTCGGGCTCTCAACAGCAGAGGAGCGCAGCTTCTACTGGCGACTGACGGTCGAGCAGAACCTCGTCTTCTTCGCGCGCCTCTATGGACTAGGCGCGGCCGCGCGCTCGCGCATCACAGAGCTACTCGAACTGCTTGAGCTTGAGGAGCTGCGCCGCCGACGCTTTGGCGAACTCTCGACCGGTAACAAGCAGCGCATGGCCGTTGCGCGCGCGCTGCTGAACTCGCCGCCCGTGCTGCTCTTGGACGAGCCGACGCGTTCGCTCGACCCGCTCGCGGCCGCCTCGATGCGCGAGTTGATAGGCACGCTTGCGCGCGGCACGCGCCCCGTCACCGTGCTGCTCACCTCGCACAACCTCGCCGAAGTCGAAGAGCTTTGCGACCGCGTCGCCGTCATCAGTCGCGGCCGCATACGCGCCATTGACACGCCCGGCCACCTGCGCGCCGCGCATCGCCAGCACGAGCGCATCCGGCTCGCGCTCGGCGGCTTGAGCGTCGAGCGCACCAACGCGCTTCTGAGCAAAGTTGTCGAAGGGCTTGAGACATCCGAGCACGCGGGGATGACCCAAGCCTGCTTCACGCGCGAGTTGGGCGACGATGCGCTCGACCTTGCCATGCGCGCGCTCGTCGAGGCCGGAGCACGAATCGTCTCATGTGAGACTGAACGCGGCACGCTCTTCGACGTGCTCGAAACGTTCGAGCGCGAAACGTTTGAAGCAGCGGAAGCACGAAGCGGAGTGTGATGATGAAAAGCGTGGTGTTACTGATAGGCCGTGTGCGTGCCTTCGTGGTGCGCGACTTTCAGTTGGCGGTGAGCTACCGGCTTGAGTTCTTCATGCGGATGCTCTCAATCCTTTTCGTCACCACGACTCTCTTCTTCATCTCGCAGATTTTCGCGGGCACTTTCAGCACACCCTACGAGCAGTGGCGCGACCCTTTCCTCGCGTGGATAACGGCGCTGCCCTTCCTCAACTATTTCATGGTCGGCTTCTCCAGCCTCGCCAACGCCATTCGCTCCGAGCAGGCGCAAGGGACTCTCGAAGGCGTGCTGATGACGCCCATCGGCATCCCGACGCTCATCATCTCAAGCTCGGCTTGGGACTTCGTGCAGGCTTCGTTTCATTCGTTCCTCTATCTCTTCTTCGGTTGGGCGTTCTTCGGCGTCGAGTATCGCGGCAGCTTTCTGCTCGCAGTCCTCTTCCTTCTGCTGACAACGCTCGTGCTCGCCTCAATCGGAATTCTTTCGGCGAGCTTCGCGATGGTCTTCAAGCGCGGCGACCCGCTCGGCATGCTCGTCGGCACGGGCTCGGCGCTCTTCTCCGGCGTCTTCTTCCCCACGCAACTCACTTCGCAGTACGCGGGCGGAGCCTTCCGTATCGTCTCGAACCTCATCCCGACGACCTACGGCATTGACGGCATCCGACGCGTGCTCATACAGGGCCAGACCTTCGCCGAGGCACGCCGTCCCTTCATCACGCTCCTCATCTATCTCGCCGTGCTGCTCCCCTTCTCGCTCTGGGTCTTTGCACGCTCAGTCCGCCGCGCCAAGCGTGAGGGAAGTCTGATTCAGTATTAGCCGCTTCGCCGCGAGGCGACCGCGCCGCGCGTGGTTTTTAACCAACGGCGCGCGGGAGGGCTCCGAGGTCACTTGGGACTTGTCCGGTGTCGCCGCGAGCGTCATGTCGGGCGGCTATGCCGCGGACATCAACGACACCGTAGAGATTCACTGCAACACGATCAGGGCCGCGAAGAGCGTCTTTGAAGCGGCTCAAGGTTCGAGTCTCAAGGCTCAAAGTTAAAGGCCGCGCCTACTTTGAGACCTTGAACTTTTAACTTCGAGCTTATAAGTTGAATCCGCATGTGGAGAATCATCAAGACCGGCGCGCTCGTCGTGCTCGCGCTCTTCACGCTGTTCGTCCTCTACGAGGTCGTGACGTTCCCGCGCGTCTCGGACTTGCAGACGAAGAACCCCGAGACGACGAGCATGATCGAGACGCGTCTGAAGGAGGCGCGCGAGCAGGGGCGCGAGCCGCGACGCGTGCAGCAATGGGTGCCGCTCGAACGCATCTCGCCGAACCTCCAGCGCGCGGTGCTCGCGGGCGAGGACTCGAACTTCGTCGTGCATCACGGCTTCGACTACGAAGCCATCCAGCGTGCGTGGGACGAGGCGCAGAAGACATCGGAGAAGGAGGCGAAGCAGGAGGGCGACGAAGACCCTTCGGACTGGATTCCAGACCTCGGCAATTTCAAGCGTGGCGGCTCGACCATCTCGCAGCAGCTTGCTAAAAATCTCTACCTCTCGTCGGAGCGCACGGCCGCGCGCAAGATCAAGGAGGCGGCCATCACATACTTCCTCGAACGCTCGCTCTCGAAGTGCCGGATACTTGAAATCTATCTCAACGTCATCGAGTGGGGCGATGGCATCTACGGCGCGGAGGCGGCGGCGCAAACCTACTTCCACAAACCGGCCGCCAACCTCACGCCGCAAGAGGCCGCCTTTCTCTCGGCGATGATCCCGAGCCCGCTCAACATCTTCAACCCGCAGAAGAATCTCCGCCGCGTCCAGCGCCGCCAGCGCGTCATCCTTCGCGGCATGAACTCCGTCAAGCTGCCTGCATGTTGAAGAGGAGTAGCCAGTAGTCAGTAGAAAAAAATTAAGGCGGTGCGCCAGCTCGATAGCTGAGTCGCACCGCCTTTAACATTACCGGCTACTGACTACTTCTCTTCTCAGAGCGCGAACTCGCGCGCAAGGAGGAGTTCGGCCTTGCGCAGTTCGTAACGGCCACGTCCGATGTTGCCGTCGGGGCCGAGCGCGAGGACGACGAAGTACTCGGGCGAGAACATGCGTGCGAGTATCCGCCCACGCTCGAAGTTGATGAACAACTCGCCCAGAGTGCCGAGCCCGGTGTTCGTGCCCGCGCGCAACGCTGTGCGGACGAGCGAAGTGACTTCGGCGGCCGCCACGTCCATGTTCGCGTCCGCGCCTTCGGGCAGAAAGACGCGCTCTACCGCGATGCCGTCCATGCCCATGATGAGCGCGCCGGTCGCGCCCTCCGTGCGTTCGATGATGTCTGAGAGTGCCTGCTTGAACATCGCTTCAGCCTCCTTTTACGGGCGTGGGGTCGTGGAGCCCGCGGGGGGCGCTTCGGTCGTCGCCGAGGGCGCTGGGCCCGTCTGGATAACGACGGGGGCCTGCTGCTGCTGCTGTTGTTGCTGCCCCGAAGGGGAAGGGGTGTTGGTCGAAGGATTGCCGAGCGGGACGGGCTGCGGGATGCTGACCGAGCGCGTGCCCGTGGCCGCTTCAGTTTCGATGCGTCGCCCCTGATAGTCGGGACGGTAGATGCGCGGCGTGATGAAGAACAGTATCTCGTCCGTGTTGCGCAGCACAGCCTTGCGCTTGAAGAGGTTGCCGAGCACGGGCAAGGACGCGAGCCCCGGCGTCCGGTTCTGCGTCTCGCTCTCGCGGTCGTTGAGAACGCCGCCCACGACCGTTGTTCCGCCATCGGGCACGAGCACTTCGGTCTGCATGCGCTGCGTGTCAATGCCGGGCGTGCCGAGCGCGTTGATGGAACCGTTGACGCTGTTGTTCTCCATCGTGACGAGAAGGATGACGGTGCCCGCGTCAGTAATCTGCGGCGTCACCGAAAGACGAAGCGGAACGGAGACGAAGGTCGTCGTGAAGATGGGAGCGCCGCCGCCCGCGCCGACCTGCGGCGTGACGACAGGTATTTGCGAGCCCGACTCAATCTGCGCCGAGCGATTGTTGAGCGCCGTCACGCGCGGCGTGGCGACGATCTTGGCCTGCCCCCTCGACTCGGCGGCTGTGATAAGCGCGCTGATCTGCGCCGTGCCGATGAGCCCGGTGGTCAGGCCGATGACGGTATTCGGGTTGGCCGCGCCGAGCGCGCCCGTCGGATTCTGTATGCCCTGCGGGATGCCGCCGAGTCGCGGGCCGATGCCGGATGCCCCGCCCGCAGCCGTCGAGCCCTGCGCGGTGTTGAAGCCGACGTTGCCGCCGCGCGAGGTGTTGAGCGCGATGGCGTTTAATTGCACGCCGAGGTCGCGCGAGAAGTTGCGGTTGGCGATGACGATGCGCGTCTCGATCTCAACCTGCGGCTCGGGCTGGTCGAGCAGTTGCACGAGGCGGCGGATGGCCTCGATGTTCTCGCGCACGTCGGTGACGATGAGCGTGTTGGAGCGGCCGTCTACTTCAACACCGCCGCGCCGCGAGAGGCGTCGCTGGATGATCGGGAGGATGCCCGCGTCGCCACGCGAGACGACCTGCATGCCCGCGGTCGGAATCGCCTGTCCCGTCGCGGGGTCAATGATGGTCGGGCCTTGCGTGGCCGCGCCCGAGGTGATGCCGCCCGCGAAGGCGTTCGACCCGCCTGCGGCGCTGTCGAGCGTGCCCGTGGCGCGCGCGTAGTTAAGACGTATGAACTCGGTGACGAGCGGCTCGTTCTGAAGCTGCGCATCGCGCAGAGCCGAGCGCGCGGACTCTTCCTGCGCGCGTATCTGCGCCTCTTCCTTGAGCACCGAGAGCGTGGCGACACGCAGGATGTTGCCGCTGACCTCGACGCCGAGGCGGTTCGCTTTCAGTATCGAGTCGAGCGCGAAGTTCCACGGCACGTCCGTCACGTTGATGGTGACGGGGACGGCCCTCACCGAAGAGTCAACGACGAAGTTCACGCCGTACTGCTCGGTGATGTAGTTGAGTATGTCGCGTATGTCGGCGTTGACGACGTTGAGGTTGATGGGCTCGCCGACGAAGTTGGGCTGGCCGTACTGCGCGCCCTGCGTGGTCTGCACGGTCTGGTTGGGATTTGCCGAGGGCGGCGGCGTGGGTCGCGCTTGCTGTTGCTGCTGCGCAGTCCCGCTCTCCGCCTCTTCGGGAAGAAGCTCAAGCACGAGTTGGCTGCCTTCAAGACGCGAGCGGTCACGCGCGGGCGCGCGCAAGTTGACTTGCAGAGTGGCGACCGGCTCCGTACCGCGCAGCGCACGACTGACCGTCATACCGCCGACGAGCGGCGACGACACGTCGTAGGCCGACGAGAGCTGCGAGCCGTCAACGCCGGGCAGTTCGACGACGATGAAGTGTGGGTCGGTGTGTCGCACCGTGTAGGGCATCGGAGCCGTGCCCGAGATGGTGATGAGCGTGGCCGAGCCCGAGATGACGGCGCGCACTGAGGTGGCGACGGGCGGCTTAGCAGCCACCGCGCCGACGGGGCTGTTGCCGAAGGCCGCTCGGCCAAGCGTACACGCGAACACGAGGACGAGCACTCCTCTGATCGCGGCCGTGGAAAATTTTTGGGTGTGTGACATTGTCTTCATCCTTCGGAGCATCGCCTTTGACTTGCCGCCACGCGCTAACGCTCGTTCGGGAGGGGCGGCTTACCTTCAAGCCTCTCTCCCTTTAAAGCGCGCGCCGCACAACGCGGTTCGCCTTCGGCCATGTTGTCAAATGGTCGCCGCGGGGCGCGGCCTTGAAAGGTTCTTCACCTCCGTTCGAGATCAGGCGGGACGAGGTTTCGTCGGGGTGTCGGAGTGGAGTTGGCTCGGGAGCCGGAGTGCTTCAGGGTCTTCCCTGCGCCGCCGCGCTCTGTGCTTCGTGGCCGCCCTGCTGCGGCTGCGCTTGCTGTTGCGACCCGGAGGCCGCGATGGCCTTCAAAGCCTCGACAAGCACGCTCAGTTCGGACTTCTTCTCGTCACCCGAGGCGGCGGGCGCAGCTGAGGCGGAAGGCGGCTCGTTGCGCTGCGCGGTCAGCGAGTCGGTGACGGCGTTCGCTACGCGTAGCGCCTTGGTCTCGACGGCGAGGTCTGTGTGGCCGTCCGTCCAGCGCGTCTGCTTGCGGAAGACGAGGCGCGTCTCTTCGATGGCGACGAGCATACCGTCGTAGAACTGCTCGCCGGGGTAGACGACGTATGAGAGCTTGATCGGCGTGGCCTCGACCATCGCGGCATAGCCACGCGGCGTGCGTGTGATGCCGATGACCTGAACTTCGGAGAGCGTCAAGGCCGTCGTCGGCTTGGGCGCGGCCTGTTGAAGATTCATCGCCGCGAGCTTCTGCGCCTTGTAGCTGTCGATGCGCGCCTGAATGGGCGGGGGCGCGATGGGCGTCGGCACCTTCTTCTCGACCTTGCGCTTGAGCGCCGGTTTGAACTTGGCGAACGGGTCGTGCTGTGCGCCGCGATAGGTGGTGCTGGCCGTCTGCGCGGGGGCCGCCACGGCCGCCGCCGCAACGAGCGTGGCCGCCAGAAGTCCCTTGAGCGTCGTGGGCGTGTGTCTGTTTCTCATAAACTCTTCCTGAGTTCCGGCTGCTGAATCTACGGGGGCGTGTCGGTCACGTCCTTCTTACTCGACCGGCTAGGGCTGCCCCGCCTTGGCCTGCGACGCGGGCTGGCCCGGCGGTGGCGCGGGCGCGGCGGGAGCAGGCTGAAGCTTCTCGGGCGAAACGTAGTAGGCCGTCACGAGAAAATCGGCGGTGACGGTCTCGCCTTCGGCCAGCGCGGCGTTCTTGAGCTTCATGACCTTGAAGTCGGTGATCGAGACGATGCGCTGATAGGAGGCCATCTGTGCGAAGAACTGGCCGAGGTTGTTGTAATTGCCCGTGACTTCGACCTCGACGGGCTTGCCCGTGTAGAAGTCCTGCTGCACTTCGTCCTTCGGCGTGAACTTGCGCAACGTCAGGCGACCGCGCGCGCGATCCTGCACGTTCTGCAAGACCATCGTCAGCTCGCGCTGCTCGGGCAGCAGAGCCTTGAGGTCTTCGTAGTCGGCCTGCGCGCGTGCGTAGTTGGCCTTGAATTCGTTGAGGCGCTGCGAGGCAATCTGCGCGCCTGCGTTGGCGCGTAGAAGCTGCTCGACCTTCGCCTCGACCTCGTGCGTCTCGGCGCGCGTCCCCGAAGTGACGAAGTACCAGAAGACGCCGTAGACGACGAGCGCAACCGCGCCGAAGATGGCGAGGTGCATGTACCAGGGTTTCTCTTGCAGTGCGTCGAGTTTGAGCATCGTTCGTTTCCTTCCGGCTACTTCTGCGCGACCTGAGGGGCGGGCGCGCTCTTCTGCTGCTGTTGCGGCTGCGGCGCGGGCACGCTCGGGCCGTACTTGCACTTGATCTTGAACCTGAAAACCTCGGGCTTGTAAGTCGGGTCTATCTGGCCGTCGGCCGGGTTGTAGTCGGCCGGGTTAATCTCTGCCTGCTTGCGCTCGGCTTCGAGATTTACGTTGAGGAAGAGCCCGTCGGAGAATTCGAGGTTGTGACCGAACTGTGTCACCGCGTACTCGTTCGGCGACTGTCCCTCGATGGTCAGGTCGCCGTTCTTCTGCTCGATTGTTTCGAGCCGGAAGTCCGGGTCGGAGGGGATGCGCGAGTTAACGTCCGAGAGCAGCGAGACGGGTCCCTGCTGCGAAGCACGAAGCTTCTTGATAACGTCAATGCGCGACTGGATGTCCTTGAGCTTCTTCTCAAGCTCGGCCTGCTCCTTGTTGACGGCGGCCATCTGCGCGGCGATCTGCTCCTGACGCTCAAGCTCCTCCTTCGCACGCGTCTGCGAGGCCGCGGCGCTGAAGTAGTCGAAGACCATCGCGAGCGCGAGAAGGCCGAAGACCGCTGCGCCGAGCATCCAGAAACGCGTGGCCGGATTGGCGACCTTCGCCTCGACGGCCGCCGCGCTCGACGCGCGCTCGGTGACGGAATCCAAAAGGTTGACCTTAATCATTTAGGCATCCACTCCTCTCAAAGCGAGCCCGACGGCGACCGCCAGCGCTGGTACCACCTCGCGCATGTAGTCGGGGTCGAAACGTCGCGCGTCCACCTTGATCTGACGGAACGGGTCGAGCCGCTCGACCGGCATCTCGAAGCGGTTGGAAAGAAACTCGGTCAGTCCACGAAGCTTCGAGCCGCCGCCCGAGATAAGAATCTTCTGGACGCTGCCGTCGCCGTCCTCGGCCGTCGCGCGGTAGAAGTCGAAGGTCTTCGAGATTTCGAGCGCGAGCATGTCCGAGACAGACTCCATCGCGCCGTCAATGTCGGCCGCTTCGACCTGCGCGGGCGGCACACCGCCACGCTTGACCGCTTCGGCCTGCTCGTAGGTGAGCCCCAGTTCTTTCTGAAGCAGAGACGTGTACTGGTTGCCGCCCACCGAAACATCACGCGTGAAGACGCTGCGCACGCCGCGCAGGATGTTGATGTTCATCGTCGAAGCGCCGACGTTCAAGAGCGCGACGACCAGCGAGTCGGGCGGCTGGTAGTTGACCTCGTAACAGTTCTGCAAGGCGAAGGCATCAACGTCTATGACTGCGGGCTGCTTTCCGGCAAGCTGTATCGCCTGCTTGAGGTTCGCAACGAAGTCGCGCTTGCAGGCGGCCATCAGCACATGCAGCGAGTCTGCGCCCGAGCCGACGACCTGATAGTCGAGGCTCACGTCGGAAATCTCGAAGGGGATATGCTCTTCGGCGTGCCAGTCAATTGACTCCTCAAGCTCCTCGCGCGTCATCTGCGGAACGATGATGTTCTTGACGATGACGGAGCTGCCCGAGACGCCAGCCGCCACGCGGTCGGTCTTGAACTGGTGCTTGCTGAAGACCCCGGAGATGACACCCGACACGTCGTTCAACTCCATGATCTGCCCGTCAACGACCGTGTCGGGCTGGAGTCCCTCGAAGCCGAGGTTGACGAGCGAGAGCGAGCCGGGCTTGCCCTGCAACTCGACCGCCTTGACCGAGCTTGAACCGATGTCAAGGCCCACGAGGCCCTTGTTGCCGAGTTTCTTTCTGAACATAAGTTATCCGTTCCTCGAAGTCTGTCGCTGTCTCATGCGGTGGAGTTGGCGGAGGCGCGCGCGGGCGCGCAAGACCCTCGCGTGAGTCGTGCGCCACGGCTGCGGCGCGTGCGTGCTGGATGTGTCGGAGTTCATCTCTTGCGGGGCTATGCTTTCGACTGGACGCTTTGGCCGGAGGGCGCGCGCCCGTTTGAGGTAGGGGTTTAAAGCTGACAACTGCTCTGATGCTGAGCGAGTCCGAAGGCTGGAGTGCGTCGCGGCAAGTCGCGTGAGCGTTTGAGTGGCCCCGCTGCGGCTCAAGGAATCTCTCCTTCGGGAACCCGGCCGAGTCGAAGCTTAAATAACAACCTCGACTCCCGTCGGCTTTGCGGCCCACGCTCACGCGTGGTGTGCCTTTCTCGGTTGAGTTCCGAGGCGGCCGTGCTCTTAAAAGCAACGCTTTCGCGAGCGCGCCACCCGCTTCTCAAGTGCGTCCCGCCGAAAGCTCTCACCCACAGGGCGGAGAGTAGGCGGAACACCTTCCACAGAGACTATAAGACACATCGTCAAACTCTGTCAACCAGTATTTTGCTTGGTTTAACTCGCGATGTGACAAAGGTTAGCTGGCTTTCCAGGATTATCTGAAGCTCTTTTCCAGAAATTTCAGACTCTTCTTTGCCTTTAGCGCATGAGTGCTCATCGCGGAAATAAGGAGGCGCGGCTACATCTAAAAGCTGCGCCTCTGTGCCTTCGTTTGTTCAATCTCACGCCACAGTATTCTTGCTTCGCGCTCGGGGCGAAAGTTAGGATGTGCGCATATGGTTAAGATTCGCAGGGTGCTCATCGTCTTTATGCTGCTGGCTCTGGTCGTCTTCGCGTGGCTGTGGTTCACGCGTCCGCAGCGCGTTGACATGACGGCCTACGTCCCCGCGGATTCAATCGTCTATGTCGAGGCCGACAGCCTCCCCGCGATCTTCAACGCCTTCACCTCGACCGATGCATGGCGCGAGCTTGCGCCTGCGGCCGGTGTCGAGACAGGGCACGATTGGAAGGGCTGGCTACCCGGCCTCGTCTCCTTCACCGGAGTCGGCACAAGCGATGCGGTCGTGCTCTCGCGTGCGCAGGTTGCAGTCACCG
>JAVXWN010000263.1:0-18671 GCA_032230645.1 Acidobacteriota bacterium
GTCGGGCGCGGGCTCATCTACGCCAACGCCTTCGAGATGGCGTTGAAGCTGATGGAGACCTGCTATGTCGTGGCCGAGCGTTTCTCTTCGGCGGACTTCCTGCACGGGCCGCTCGCCGTCGTCGAGCGCCACTTCCCTATCTTCGCCTTCGCGCCGCCGGGGGTCACACTCGGGGGCGTGCGCGAACTGCTCGCGCGTCTCAAAGAGCTTCGCGCCGACACGCCCGCCTTCACGTCGGACGCCGAGACGGCCGCGCTCGCCACGCGCGCCGTCCGCTTGCCCGCTGAGATTAACGAGATGCTGGCCGTCATCCCCTACATCATCCCCGCGCAACTCTTCGCCGCGCTGCTCGCCGACGCAAAGGGGCTCGACCCCGACGCCCCGCGCTCGCTCGCGAAAGTGACGCGGACACTCTGAAGCAGCGATGAACGAGGTCTTAGATGAAGCTGTTGGTTCTCGGCGGGACGAAGTTTCTCGGTCGTCACTTGGTCGAAGCCGCGCTCAGGCGCGGGCACGAGGTAACGCTGTTCAATCGCGGCCTGCTCAACCCCGAACTCTTCCCCGAGGTCGAGAAGCTAAGGGGCGACCGTGATGGCGGGCTAGACGCCTTGCGCGGGCGGCGTTGGGACTCGGTCGTTGATACGAGCGGATTTCTGCCGCGCGTCGTGCGCGATTCGGCAAAGCTTCTGGCCGACGCAGCCGAGCATTACGCGTTCATTTCAAGCTGCTCCGTCTATAGCGATACGAGCGTGCCGGGAGTCGCCGAGTCGCACCCCGTCGCCGTCATCAGCGATGAGCGACTGCGCGAAGCCGAGGTGTTGAGTCAAGCCGAGCTGATACGCGCGCCCTTCTTCGGCGAAATGTACGGTGCGCTCAAGGCGTTGTGCGAGCGCGCCGCCGAAGAGTGTATGCCGCGCCGCGTCCTCAACGTCCGCGCCGGGCTCATCGTCGGGCCGCACGATTACAGCGACCGCTTCACTTACTGGCCGCGCCGTGTCGCCGAAGGCGGCGATGTGCTTGCGCCCGGAGACCCCGCGCGCCGGGTGCAGTTCGTTGATGCGCGCGACCTCGCGGCGTGGGTTCTGAAGATGTCGGAAGTGAGGGCGGCGGGCACGTTCAACGCAACGGGGCCGGACTACGCTTTAACGTTTGGGCGCTTCCTCGAAGAGTGCAGGGACACGACAGGAGGAGCCGCGCGTTTCGTTTGGATGGACGAGCAGTTTCTTCTCGACGCGGGGCTGACGCCGTGGATGGAAGTGCCGCTGTGGACGCCGGAGTTGGACGAGACCAACCGCTACTTCCTCGCGCTCAGCGTTGAAAGCGCCGTCGCCTCCGGGCTCCGCTTTCGCCCGCTCGCCGAGACGATACGCGACACGCTTGAGTGGGACTTGACGCGACCGGCGGACGCGGAGCGACGAGCGGGACTCGCACGCGAACGCGAGCGAGCAGTGCTCGCGTCGTGGCACGCACGCACTGAAGCTTGAGCGATTGAGAGAGGGATTCACACCGAAGCATGAACCGCTTTTATGCACGACTACTTTGTGGGGACGAGCCGCATGATGCGGTCGTCGTCCGCAGAGGGGTGGCCGCGACCGTCACGGTTGGAGGTCGAGAAGTAGAGCGCGCCGTCGGGGCCTTCCGCCACTTCACGGATGCGGCCGTAGCGGCCCTGTAGCAGTCGCTCCTCGCTCAAGACCTTGCGGCCGTCGAGCACGACGCGCTGTAGCCCTTCGCCGCGAAGACAGCCGAAGAAGAAGTTGCCCTTGAACCGCGCGAGCGCCGCGCCGCGATAGAACGTTCCGCTCGCGGGCGCGCACGCGGGCGTGTATTCGAGCAGGGGCGATTCCATCCCGGCCTTTGTCTCTTTGTGATGTATGACGCCCCAACCGTAGTTCTTGCCGCGCTCGACGATGTTAACCTCGTCGCCACCCTCGGGGCCGTCGAAGCCCGAGGGGCCGTGCTCGGTCTCGAACATGAGATTCGTGCCCGGTTGCCAGTCGAGCCCCTGCGAGTTGCGGTGGCCGTAAGTCCAGATTTCGGGTCGCACGTTCTGCTGTCCGACGAAAGGGTTATCCGAGGGCACGCTGCCGTCGTCGTTCAGGCGCAGGGTCTTGCCCGCCAACGTGTCGAGCCGTTGACCTAGCTCCTTCTTCGCAGCGTCGCCCGTGGTGATGTAGAGCTTGCCGTCGGGGCCGAAGCGAAGACGAGTGCCCGCGTGGAAGGTCATCGCGGGAATGCCCTCGATGATGAGCTTGCGATCCGTGAGAGCTTGGCCCGTCTCGCGGAAGCGCACGACGCGGACTTTCACGCCGTCCTCGTTGTATGCGTAGGCGAGATAGAGCAGGTGGTTCGCGGCGAAGTCCGGGTGAAGCGTGAGCCCCATCAAGCCGCTCTCGCTCCCGCGCTCGACATCGCTGATGACGGCAAGCGGCTCCACCCTTAACTTCCCTTTCTCGAAGACACGCACTCGACCCGCCCGCTCGGTGAAGAGCATGCGGCCGTCCGGTGTGAAGACGATTGACCAGGGGACTTCGAGATTGCTGATGACCGTCTCGACGCGGAAGCCCGCCGCGGCGTCGGCCGCCGCACTCGCGCTACTGTCGGGCGACGACTCGGCCACGTTGCCGCCGCTGCCCGCGCGAGGCGTGCCGCAGGCGACGAAGAACACGACGGCGCAAGCGAGCGCCCTCAATATGTGCGTTCGCATCAAGTCACTCCCAATGCTTCCCTGTTTCAGTGCGAGATGTACTCGTGGAGCAGTTGCAACTCTGCGCCCTGCTCGCTTATCTCGACGCGCATGATGTCGCGCATCGAGAGCATGCCGATAAAGCGGTCGCCGTCAACAACGGGCAGGTGGCGACTGCCGACCTGCTCCATTCTTTCAAGCGCCTCGCGGGGTGTGTCGCCGCATTCGATGACGGCGCGCGGCTCGCTCATCACCTCGCGGATAGCAACGGCGGCCGGGTCGAGCTTGCGGACGACGACGCGATTGAGCAGGTCGCGTTCGGAAAAGATGCCGCACAGCTTCTCTTCGCCGTCGAGCACGCAGACGGCCCCAATCTTGCGGTCGGCCATGTACTCGGCGGCGTCGAGTGCCGTCGCCGTGTCGCTGACGAAGTAGGGCTCGCGTTCACAAACCACATGCCTGATGGTAATCATACGCCTCAAAACCTTCCTGCCTTCGTTCGCTTCACAGAGCGCCCACATTATAACTTCACGCGCGGCGACGTTTGAAGGGTTTCGGCGGCGGGCGTTTGTCCTACTTTTCTCATCCTCTTCAATCGAAGAGAGACCCTTGCGCCGACGGACGGCGAAACGTCGTAGGGCGTGAGGTGTAGGCGTGCTTCTCCTCTTGATTGAAGCCGAGGCGCGC
Organism: Acidobacteriota bacterium; assembly: GCA_032230645.1. Classification (GTDB taxonomy): domain Bacteria; phylum Acidobacteriota; class Blastocatellia; order Pyrinomonadales; family Pyrinomonadaceae; genus QHXN01. Next base: position 3,374 of record JAVXWN010000263.1, read on the forward strand.
GCAGTGAACGCGGAAGCTCTTCTCGATGAGCTGCCAGTAGACGCCGCGACCGTGCATGCGCTCGCCGAACTCGGCGTTGTTGAGGCAACCGCCGCGCACCTCTCGCTGGCGCGAGAGCACGCGCTCGGCCTTCGTCGGCAGACGCTCGCGCAGTCGCTGCTCGAAGTAGGGCGCGACGTTGCCGGGCAGTCGCAGGAGATTGATGAAGGCGCTACGTGCGCCCGCCTCTTTCGCGCGTTTGAGCAGTTGGGGGATGTGCGGGTCGCTGAGGCCCGGGATGACGGGCGCGATGGCGAGCCCGACGGGGACGCCCGCCTCCGCAAGCTCCCTCATTGCGCGGAAGCGTGCGGCCGGGAGCGGAGCCGCCGGTTCCAAAGCCTTCGCCGTCTCGTCATCCGCGAACGGTATCGAGAAGTAGACGCTTGCTCCGGCTTCGCGCGCGAGCGCCGAGAGCAAGTCCTTGTCGCGACGCACGAGCGCCGACTTGGTGACGATGCCGACGGGGTTGCGAAACTCAAGACAGACTTCGAGACAGCGGCGCGTCAACTTGTAGTTCGCTTCGAGCGGGATGTACGGGTCGGACGTGAAGGAGAAGACGATTGTGTGCCCGCGCCAAGATGGGCGCATGAACTCTTCGCGCAGGAGTTCGGGCGCGCGCACCTTCGCGACTATCTTCGTCTCGAAGTCGGTTCCCGCGCCGAAGCCGAGATACTCGTGCGTCGGGCGGCTGAAGCAGTAGCTGCACGCGTGCGTGCAACCGCGATAGCAGTTGACGGAGTAATCGAAGCCCACGTCGGGGCTCTTGTTGTGCGTGATGATGCTGCGCGTCTCAGTCTCCTCAAAGACCTCGACGCGCGCGTCGGGCGGCTCGCCTATCCACTCGACGCTCGTTGAAAGCCAGGGGTTCGGCGGGTTCTCTACATAGCGCATTGCTGCTCCCGAACGGCGCACTCGCGTGGGCCGTCTTCTAAGGTCTCAAACTTTTGGTGTTCATCCGCGCTGCTCGGGAGCGTGTGCGGCGCGTGTGCATTCGCGAAGGAATAAGTCTGGCGAACATTGTAGTGACTCGCGGCTCAATCCGCCAGTCCGAGTTCCGTCTCTTCGCCGTCGCTCGTCAGGTAAGGGCCGTCGGCGAACCATTTGACGAAGAAGAGACGATAGCCGTTCGGGTCTACGATGGCGAAGTAGCGTCCGCCCCAGCCTCCGTCCGTCGGTGGGTCGTAGGTCTCGATGCCGCCCGCGACGAGGAAGTCGTAGAACTCGTCCACGTCATCAACGGTGATGAAGAAGTAGATGCCCTTCCCACGCTTCGACATCGGACTGGGACGCTGTGCGAGCGTCAGGCGCAGTCGCCCCGCGCGCAGCGTCGTCATCGGCGGGTCGTGCTCGGGCTTGTGCTGATCTATTTTGAAGCCGAGCCCTTCGCTGTAGAAGTCGAGCGACTCTTCGAGGTTGTCCACTTCGAGGAAGAGCATTTCGAGCGCCCTGATGCCCATCGTTCACACCGCCTTCAACATGAGATAGACGCCGTAGCCGCCGCCCACCACCGACGCCCAGAAGAAGACCTCCTGCGCCCATACGAGACGACGCACGGGATGAGCCGGGCCCACCTGCTCGCGCGCGAACATGAGAGCCCCGTGCGCCATCAGGATGCCGAAGGCCACGACCCCCAGCGCCAAAAGCGCGAGCGGCCAGAGGAACATCACGTAATGCGCCTTCACCATGAAGAGCAGCACGAGCCCTACAAAGAGGCAGAGCAGCGCGCCGACGATGCGCCCGCTCAAAGGGTCTGCGTGCGCCGAAGGCGAACTGACGGGCACGTGCGCCGCGTAAGGTGCAGCGGCGCGCGGGCGCGCGCGCGTCGCGTCATAGTCGCGGCGCGAGTCGGCGTTGCCGAGAATGCGCCAAGCTTCGTTGAGGGCCTTCATCTCCTCTTCGTCACCGCCGCGGTCGGGATGGTGATGCCGCGCGAGCCGCTTGTAGCAACGCTCGATCTCCTCGCGCGGGTCTTCCTCGCCCGCCCCGAGAATCATATAGTGATCCCTTTCACGCCTCGCGTTACTCATCGGTTGGCCGTCCCCGCGCGCGCTCCGCTTCGCCCCAGATAGTAAACCGGACGCAGACACACGTCCACACTTTCGATTGAGCGCGTCGCCCGCGACCGCTATGTTAAGCTTTCCAAAAATTCGTGCGGGTCGAGGGGTGAAAATTTATGGCGCTCACTTATGCACCGGGCGACGATCTGGTCTTTCAGTTGGAGAGCGGCTTCGGGCTGATACGCGTGCTCGCGTCTGAGGGCGTGGGGCGCGATGCGGTGTGGCACGTGCTCGTCTACCAAGACTTCTACCCGGACGTTGAGTCGGCGGAGGCGGCGCTCGCCGGGACTTTCCCGCTCGACGTGCGTGAGCCGCACCTCGCACTCACCGAGCACGCCTTCGAGAAGACGCCCGCCGCACGACTCGGCAACCGGCCCGTCGGCGACGAAGAACTTGAAGCGATGCGCCGCTGGCGTCACTCAGGCGGCGCGGTTCACGACCGCTCCATCCTGCTCATGCTCGGAATGCGCTGACCCTCTACTGCCCGAACCTCTCCCGGTACTCTATCGAGTTGATGAAGGCTCTGACCATCTCGGCGCGGATGTAGTCGCCGCCGAAGGAGTCGAGCTTCGCGAGCCAGAAGTCGTAGCCGCTGCGGTTGCTGTCGGGCGCATCGTCGGGGTTGCGGCGCAGGTAGCCGAAGTATTCCATCAAGACGAAAGCGCGGTCGAGTTCCCTCTGCTTGAAAGCCGTGCTGTCGGCTACGTCGAGCAGCACGCGCGCACGCGTCTTCGCTCCCGTGTTGAGTGCGGCGACAAGCGCGTCATGCTCGGCCGTCGAAGGTGACACACCTGCGTTGGCGTAGAGCTTGTCCACGTATGCGAGGTTCGACAATCCGTCGAAGACGCTCTTGAAGGCTGCGCGCGTGACCCACGTGTCGGCGAAGCTCTGGCGGTTGGCGGCAAGCTGCGCCTGCCAATTGCCCTGCCCGACTACGACGCCGCGTCCAATCTCCTGCACGTCGGGGATGAACTCCGCATAGCGCGGCTGTCGCCCGAAGGACTCCTGATAGAGCCTGTAGACGAGATAGCCCGTCTCCTGAAATTCTATTGAGAGGAAGAAGGCCGCACTGACGTTGACGCGCTTCACCTCGCGACATTGAGCGTTGGTACCACACTGCTCGATCTCATTCGTCCAGAAGGTGAGCCCCGAAGCGTCGGGCTCGCGGTTGAGAAAGTCGTGATAGTGCTGGCGGACGAAGAACTGCGTGCCGTCTATGGGGTTGACGGCCGGAGGCGTCTGGTCGTTGTCGAGAATGGCGAGCGCCACGCTCGAAGGTGCGTTGAGCGCCACTGCGCCCGATGGGTTCGAGAGGCCGACGGTGAAGCCCTCGGTAGGCTCGGTAATGCCGTCGTCGGTGACGAGTATGTCGAAGGACTTCTCAGTCTCGCCCGGCGCGAAGCGGAGCGTGCCGCGCGCGGTCGTATAGTCCGCGCGCTCCGTCGCCGTGCCGTCGGTCGTCGCATAGTCAACGGAGGCGGCAGTTGAAGTGTCGCCGAGTCGCACGACGTTAATCGTCTTGAATTGCGCGCCCTCTGGTATCTGCGAATCGGCCACGTCGAGTTGCACGACCGAGGACTCGGCCGCCGAGCCGAACTGCCCGCGTATCTCGCCCGCGGGAAAGTTCTGACTATGAACGTTCACGTAGAAGAGCCCGGCCTTGAGGTCGCTCACCTGCTGCGGCGTGAGCGTTATCTGAAAATCCGAGAAGCTGTCCGCAGGCAGGTCGAAGACGGGCGGCGCGGTCTGACCCGGCGCGGCAGGAGTGTGGATGTGCGCCGCGGTCTGGGTCGAAGAGAGGCCACGGAAGCGCAACGAGACGCGCGCCGTCTGCTCGTCCTTGTCGAGCAGAAGCGTGGCCGTGCCGCGAGCGGCCGTGACGTGCGGCGGCGTCTCCTGCGCGCCGTCGAGATTGGCGACGAAGAGCTGCGGCTTGGCGAAGACTTCGTAGACCGCGCCGTTCGAGAGCGAGACGACATAGAGGCCGCCCTTCGAGGGCTCGGTCCGGATGTCGGTCGTGATGCCGAAGTCGCGGCCGACGACAAGGCTCTCGCTCTCGGCAAGGTCGAACTTGTCCGCGTTGTCCGCGACCTTATCGGCGAGGCGCGCATCGGTCGTCGCAAACGTTTTGCGGTCGCCGCTCAGCTTGAAGCGCATGAGGTAGCCGCCGAGCAGCGTCGTGCGCGAAGCGCCGACGAAGAGGTCGCCCGCGTATTGCGCGCCGAGGCCCGTGCCGCGCGCAAAGCCTATCGGCGACGGAGCGATGGCGTACTTCCAACTGAACTCGGGCTCGGTGTAGTGCGAGCCCGGAAGCACGAAGAGTCGCGCGAGCGCGTCGGCCGGTGTGTCGGCGATGTTCGAGGGCGGCCAGCGGTTCTGCTGCAGACTGTTACCGCGCGAGACCTCGATGGACTTGAACTCCGAGACGCGCGAAGACGGGCCCATCAGTTGAATCCAGCCGCCGTTGAAGCCTGCCTCGACGCGATTGATTTCATCGAACGCGTCGTCGCCGTTCTCCTGCGTCCAGAGCGAGCCGCCCACGGGGTCGAAGTCCATGCCGAAGCCGTTGCGCACGCCGTAGGCAAAGACCTTCTTGATGTTGACGGCCGCCTGTCCCGTCTGGACGGTCTGAATGTTGGCATACGGGTTGTCGGTCGGAGTCGTGCCGTCGTCGTTAAGACGGAGGATGACACCTGTGAGGTGCGCGTCGTCGGGCTCGGGGCCGCCCGCTTGGTCGTCGGTGATGATTGGGCCGGGGCATGTGGCGGTCGGGCCGCAGGGCAAGTTTTGCAGGAAGCCGCGCCGCCCGTTGTCGCCCATGATGATGTAGAGCTTGCCGTCGGGGCCGAAGCGAAGGACGCCTCCGTTGTGGTTGCCGCGCGCGGGCTGGCCCGCGTCCGCCTGCTGCGCGTGCAGTCGTATGAGCGTGCGGTCGAACGTGAGCCGCGTACCGTCCCAGACGAAGCGGTCAACGCGATTGCCGAGCAGCGGCACTTCCGTGATATCGGTCGTGTCAGCGCCGCTCGTGCTCTCAGTCCAGTATATGTAGACGAAGCCGTTCGTGTTGAAGCTCGGATGAAGCGCGATGCCGAGCAGCCCCCGCTCCGATGCGCTGTTGACGGCGAGGTCGAGCACTGCGCCCAGCACGACGCCGTTCTTAACATGCACGACGCGCCCCGTGGCCTTCTCTAAAATGAAGAATTCGTCCGCGCCGATGAAGGCGAGGCTCGTCGGTTGGTCGAGCCCCGAGACAACAGTGCGGACGCCGAGGCTTGAGACGGTCATCGAGGGCGCGGCGCTCACGGGCGCGACTGGAATGGCGGCGCTCACGGTGTTGTTCGAGGGGAACGGGTCGTGCGCGAAGGACGTGGCCGTCGTCGTCGTGTTGAGCGTGCCGGGCGCGGCGGGGCGAACGGTGAAGTCAATCGTGGAGGACTGTCCCGCACTCAGATTGTCGAGCGTGCAGTCGTACTCGAACTGACTCGGGCCGGGAACGAGCGTGCATGTGCCCGCGCCCTTCGTGAAGGTTGAGATGTTGGACGAGAGGAAGACTTTCAACGTCGGCGAGCTTGCGACCGCAGGCCCGTTGTTCGAGACGGTTACGGTGAACTTGAGATCAACGCCAGCCTGCGCGGGGTTGGGCGAGATGGTCTGCGCGACCGCTACGTCGGCGTCGCCCGCAGCGACGACGTTCAACGTCGCCTGCGTCGTGTGCGTGAGTTGTCCGCTCGTCCCAGTGATGTCGAGCGTGCTTGTGCCGGTCGGCGTCGTCGCCGAGCCCGTTATCGAAAGCACGGACGTTTGCGGCGTAGCGTCGTTGAGTTGGACGGTCGCGGGCTGGAATGAAGAGAAGGTGTTCGGCGGCAGTCCCGTCACGCCGAGCGAGACCTGTCCGGTGAAGCCGTTCTGCGGCGTGACCGTGACGTTGTACGTTGTGCCACCGCCCTGCGTGAAGGTGCGCGAGGCGGGCGAGACGGAGATTTGAAAGTCGGGCGAAGGCGGCTGGAAGACGGCGGAGGTGAAGGTGAAATAGATGTTATCGCCCGAGCTGTTGCCGTCGCCGTTCGCCTGATTGCCCGCGACGTAGAAGGTGACGGGGCCCACGTCCTCGGCGGGCGCAGTCCACTTGAACGTCCAGGCCGTGCCGTTCTGCTGTCCCGAGAATGTTCCTTTCGACGTGTGCTCGACGTACTGGCGCGTGGGGAAAGGCCCCTGTCCTTCGATGACCTGCGTGAGATCGTCCGAGGGCGCAAGCGTTCCGGCCTTCTCGTCCGAAGCGTCGAGCGCAGTTAGCTCAAAGCCCCAACGCACGCGTGAGGGGTCTGCGGTCGCGTGCGTGACGGTGAGGTCGTAGGTTTGGCCCGGCGTGTACTTCTGTGGCGCATTGAGCGTGAGCGTACCCGAGCTCTGCGCGGGTGTCGTGTGACAGTCGGAGCAGTCAAGCTCGCCCGGCGCGTGCGTGTAACCGGCAGGCGGGCCGGCCGAGTATGCGCGCGCGTGCGGGTTGGCCGCGTTGTCCGTGAGCAGCAGCGCGGCCGTGCCCGCCGCGAAGAGGATGAGTACGAGGAGTTTGAGCTTTACCATCTCGGAATGCCGACCGCCATGAATGTCAGCCTTAACGAAATGGCGGCCCGCCGATTCGTTCTCGTCGGGCCGCCTGAACTTAAGTTCAAATCACAACGCCTCTCACCGACCCGGCCTTCACCCCATGAAGCCGAGGTTCGCCGAGGGGAACCTATCGAGCAGGGGGAAGACTGCCGGGTAGTCGCTCGGGGAGAGTCCGTACCATGAAGCGAGCGTAGCCGCATACTGCTCGACCGAGGTTGAAGGTATCCAGCGACCGCGCGTGTCCGCGTCGTCGGGCCCGCCGAGCGCGAGCGTCGGGTATGCGCCGTAGAGACGGCCGCCCGTGACCGCGCCGCCGAGAACGAAGTGATGGCTGCCCCATCCGTGATCCGACCCGACGACGCCCGCGCCCGTCCCCGAAGGCGAGAACGTGCGGCCGAAGTCGGAGATGGTGAAGGTCGTCACCTTGTCCTGCAAGCCGAGTTCTCCGGTCGCGAGATAGAAAGCGTTCATCGCCTGACTTAGTTGTTGCAGGAGCGTAGCCTGTCCCGCTATCTGCCCGCTGTGCGTGTCGAAGCCGCCGAGGCTACAGAAGAAAATCTGCCGCTTCATGTTGATGCCCGCTACGGGGTCGGTGCTCGCCTTGATGACGCGCGCGACTTGGAGAAGCTGTCGGCCAAGCGATGTGTTCGGGAACGTCTGGCTAATGACGGGGCTCACAGATTGAAGCGCGGTGCGCGCCGAGAGAGCGCCTGAGCGCGTGTCGGCCGCGGCTCTGACCAGCTTGAAGTTCGAGTCGAGCGCGCGAATCTGGTCGAAGGCCGTGCGGCGCGCACTTGAATCGGCGCTCGTGCCCGTCATCGTCAGCGGCAGGACGTTGCCGAGCGCGGTGTTCGAGTCGGCGATGGCGAGCGGTCGCGCCGTGACTCCCGTGACAAAGAGACTGATGCCCGCGATGGTAATCATCTGCGGGAAGCTGGCCGCGCCGTTGAGTACGCCGGTCTTGTCCGCGGTGCGTCCGCCCCATCCGGTCTGGCTAACGTTGTTCGCGATGGCCGACTGCCACAAGCCCACCTGATCTGAGTGCGAGAAGAGTTGCAACGGCTTCTTGCCCGTGCCGTTCTGATAGGTCGTGCGCGTCAGAGGCTCGACGAGCGGGCCCATGTTGGCGACGACAGCGAGACGGCCCTGACCGAAGAGCGTCTGAAACTCCGTCATGCTCGGATGCAGGCCGTATGAGCCGCCGCTCGTAGGCGAGATGGGCAGGAAACTCCCCTGCGCGATGGCGAGCCCCGAGGAGTTGCGCACGCTGTTGTAGTTCGTGAACTGGTCAAGCGAGACGAGCGTGTTGTTGCAGTCGTTGCCGCCGCTCAGAAAGATGCAGACCATCGCGCGGTAGTCGGTCGCCCCCGACTGTCGCGCGAGCGCGCCGACGAGCCCGAGGCTCTCAACAGTCGAAGCCAGCGCCACGCCGCCGAGGGCGCACGCGGTGCCGCGTAAGAATTCTCTGCGTGAGTGTGACATCGAAAAATTTTACCTCTGCACGTCGTACTGCGGGGAAGTCACCACGAGATAGACGGCCGTCTGCACACGTGACCTCGGGCTGCTCGCGTTGATGCTCTGCACGGCGGTCATGATTGCCGTGCGCATGGGCTGCGACATCGTGCCGTGGAGCAGCAATGTGTTCAGGCGATCAACAAGCTGCGAGCCGTCGCCGCTCGCAAGTGAATCGAGCGCGGTGAAGTCGAGCTGCGTGCCGCCGGGGTTGTTCGTCCCCGTGGGGATGCCGGTGTAGATAAGCTGGTTGGCGATGTTCGCCCTGCGGAGCGTCGTTGAAGTCGAAAGAATCTGGAATGCCGGGCCCAGCAATCTAGCTCCCGGCGCTTCGTAGTCGGGCACGTAGTAACTAAACACGGTCGTCGGCTGATAGACCGGCTGGTCGAGCGAGCCGGGCATGTCGCCGCCCGACGAGCGTGTGCCGAGCACGCCGTCGCTCGTCGCGTTGAAGGCACGCAGGATGTTGTTGAGATACTGCACGGGCTCGCGGAGCTTGCCGTAGTTCGGGTCGGTCTTCAGGTCGCCGCGCGCTTCGGGGTCGAGCAGGATGTTGCGCACCACGGCCTTCAAACTCCCGCGCGCGTGCGTGCAAGGGCTCTCGGGATAGAGGCCGTTGCAGTCGTCGTTGAAGGCCGAGGCAACACGCTGAACGTATGCGGGCGAGGGGTTACTCGTGACGAGGTGCTGTATGAGTTGCTTCGAGATGAAGGGCGCGGTGTTCGAGTGATTCGCAATCACGTCGAGCGCCGCGTTCAACTCGTTCTGCGCGCATGTGCCGTTCGCCGCGCCGCTCGCGCCCACGCAGCCCGTGAGCGAAGTCGAGAAGAGAGTCTTCGCGCCCGTATCGTGCGTCGTCGAGTTGCGCGGAATCATCTGGTCGCGATAGTTGGTCGTGCCCGATTGGAACGTGGCCGCGAGGTTCCAGCCCGTGAAGACGCGTGTGAATTCGTTGACTGTCGCCTGCGAGTAGGTCGGGACGGGCGAGCCCTGAGAGTCGAGGACGGGCGTGCCGTCGGCGTTCAACTGGTTCACGCCGACCGAGAAGAGTTGTAGAACCTCGCGCGCATAGTTCTCGTTGGCGTTCCCGTTGACGCTGCGGCGCATGTCGAGATACTCGCCCATCGCCGGGTTCAGCGTCATCTCGCCGAGCAGCGTGCGATAGCTGCCGAATGCGTTGCGGTCGAGCGACTGAAGATAGGGCGTCATCCAGGAGGGGTACGGGATGTCGCGGTTCGAGACAACGAAAATCTGGTGAAGCGCGAAGGCGACACGCTGGCGCAGTTGCGCGGGGCGCGCGAGCGCGTTCGAGAAGAACTGCTTCTGGACTGGATAGATCGAGTAGTTGTCGCGCAGGCAGTCGGCCTGTCCGGCCGAGCCCGTCGGGCACCCCTGCGTTGTGTCGTCAAGCGGGAAGGCGAGGTCTGGGAATTCGGAACCCTTCGATGGGTTGAGCACGGGCGCGGCGAACTGCTCGTCAATGAAGGCGCGAAGGCCGATGCCCTGCACGCGTGTCACCTCGGAAGAGGTCGGCCCCCACGTCGCCTGTTCGAGCAGGCGCGTCGCGTCGGCCGTCGTCGCCTCGCCGGGGCCGAAAGCTTTGGGCGTCGGGGTCGGCGTGGGCGCGGGCGCGGTGGGGGGCGCGGGCGAGAGGATTTCGGTCGAGGGGTCTGTGGCGATGCCTGCGGCGGCCTGACCTATGGCAACGCGAACACGGTTCGACGAGAGACCGTGCAGGTTGATGCGGACGAGCACATCGCCGAGCGTGTCGGTCATCGAGTCGTCGAGGCGCAGCGTGACGGAGTAGAGCCAACTCTGCGCGACCTCGGTCGGAACTTGTAAGTTCGGGTTGCCGGGCGCGGGCTGTAGCTGCACGTATTTGGGTGGCGACAACGCCTCGACCTTGAGCGGATAGACGCGCCCGGCGGAGTCCTGCGCGTCGGCCGTCAGGGCGTTCGCGCCCTCACCCGGCAGAAGCGCGAGGCTCATGGCGAAGAGCATGATGCGCGTCCGCTGGTCACGCGTGTTCGACTTGTCGACGTTCCAGTTGACGGACGAGGTCACGGGGAAGGGCTCAGAGCGGGAGGTCACGGCCTCGTAGGCCACGCCGCGCGTCGTCGTGCCCGTCCCTTCGGTGAGCAGCACGGGGCTGCCGGCGGGGCTCTGCGCCCACGCGGAAGAGGCGTGAACAGCGACGAGCAGCGCGCAGACGCAGACCAAACGCGCGGCGCGCGATGAAGCAAGGAGAAAAAGATGCTCTTTCATAGCACTCTGCCTGAAGGACTATTCAGTTATGAGGCGTGTTAAATCAGTTAGGGCGAATCTGGTAGCAGGCGTGCTCGCCTGTTCATCGGGCCTACAAACTATAGCACGTCGCCCCGCGCACCAACAATTCCCGACGACGCACCGGGCCCGAGCGCCTGTCACCGCAGCGTTAGACGAACGCGGTTCAGCCACGGTTTGAATTATTTATGAGGTCTCTTGCTCGCCCAACTCAAGGCAGTATTCAGTTGAGTGGATATGAAGAAGATTCGCCACAGAGACACAACGACGCAGCTTACTGGCTTAAAGCTGTGTCTTTGTGTCTCTGTGGTTAACACCCGCTGAGCTACGCTCAACTCAAAACAGTAAACGGGTCGTCCATGGAAGCGTTAGCTTGCCTGCCCTTTCCGTCGCAGGTCTTCGTCAACGGTCTGCTCGTCGCCCTCGGCCTTGCCGGGCGTGCGGCCGGGGTCGCCCGACCTCTCCTTGTTCCCGCCGGGCGCGGTCGTCGAGTCGTGCCCGATTAATTGATCGTCGCTGTCCTTCTCGTCTGCCATCACTTCTCTCCCCTGTTGGACTGACCTTTTACTTGCCCGCCGATGCGCCGCGCCCCGTGGTCTGACCCGGAGCGGTCGCCGACCCCATGGTCTCCATCAACTGTTTGAAGCGGCCGAGGTCTTCGTCAATCTGCTGTTCGGGATTCTCGCCGAAGAGACGCGCGACGAGCGAGCCGAGCTTGCCGCCCGGCGGGTCGTACTTGAGAGAGACGCGCACGGTCGTTGCGCCACCGCCCGGCGACTCCTCGAAACGGACGCTACCCGCGCTCGCCACCTGCGAGCCTTCGAGCGTGCGCCACGCGATCAACTCGTTCTGCTTCTCGTTGTAGACTTCGGCGTCCCACTCGACGCTCGTCCCCGCAGGCCCTTTCGCCACCCAGTGTGTGCGGTTGCCGCCCGCCGCCTTCACCAATTCGAGGTGGTGCATGAACTGCGGCAGGTTCTCGAAGTTGCGCCAGAAGCTGTAGAGATCAGCTGCCGGACGGTTGATCGTAACGCTCTTCTCAACCTTCGTCCCGCGCTCGGCCGGGACTGAGACGTTCTCGCTGTTACGCAAAGACGCGTCGTCCGCCGTGCTGAAGTTCATCGCTTCGTAAAGGTTGCAGTGCCCCGTCACGCCGCGCTGAATGAGCGCCGCGCCAACGAGCCCGAGCGCGATGCCGCCCAGACTCCCGCGCGTCACCCCGTAGAGCGCCAGCGCGCCGCCGCCGATGGCCGAGGCCCAACGCTCGACCTGCCCGACGTTCGGCGTTGCTACCGGGCTCGTCGTCGCGGTGTCGCCGGTCATGTTCAACGCCTGCGCTCCGCTCGTCAATGTCTCTTCACTTGATGCCATCTCGACTTCTCCTCTTTAAAACGTTTTCCGGACATATAGGCCGCCGGACAGAGCTCTGCCTGTCCGAAAACGGCTCGTCAAAAATCCTCTTCAACTGAAGAAGTCAAACAACGTGCCGTAACGCTCGCTCATTCATCTGGCAGTAGGCCGCGCCTGCCCGTCAACGTACAATGAATTGCAGCGGCCGGGAAAGCCTCTTGTTATCCGCAGCGAGAACGGGCCACTATTTCTTTGTCGTGCGCGTGGGTTCGAGCGCGCGGCGTGCGTCTTACAGTTGAGAGCGATGTTGGAGCCTTTGGAAATTCCCCGCGACGAGGGGCGGCACGAGGAGGTGTTCCTCGCGCGCTATGGTCACTTGCGCGCGTGGGCGCTGCGGCTCACCGAAGGCGACATCGCGCACGCCGAAGACCTCGTTCACGACGCGTTCGTCCAGTTCACCTTCGCGCGTCCCGACCTCGGGCGCATCGAGAATCTCGACGGCTACCTCTACCAGATGTTGCGCAACCTCAACGTATCGCAGATTCGTCGCGCACGGCGACGGCACGAGGACGCGCCCGCAGTCGTTGAATACGACTCGGCGGAGTTCGCGTTGCGCGCCTCCACAGACCCGCGCGACGCGATACGCGTGCAGGACGAGCTGCGGCAGGTCTGCCACTACGCCTGCCTGCGCAAAGAGACCTCGAAGGCGGGCAGCGTCCTCATCCTGCGCTTCATGCACGGCTACTATCCCGGCGAGATCGCACGGGTGCTGCGCTCGTCGCGCGAGTCTATTGAAGAGAGGCTTCGCACGGCGCGCGGCGAGGCGCGTCAGTTCCTTCAAGACCCGTCCCGCCTCCGCTTCATCAAGCGCGGGGACTCGCGCGCTGCTGCTGCTGCTGTTGCGCCGCCCGCGACGGGCTTCGCGCAGACGCACGAGGAGTTGCTCGCAGACCTTCGCCGCCGCGTCTTCGACTCGCGCCACGGCGCATGCATGAGGAACGAGTTGCTCGCCGCACTCTACGGCGAGGGCGCACAGAAGGGCCGCCCCGACTGCGCGACGCTTGCGCACCTCGTAAGCTGCCCGCGCTGCATTGATGAAGTCAACGAGCTTCAAGGTCTGCCTCCACTGTCGGAGCGTTACCCGACCGACTCGCTCGGCGTCGAGCCGCGACGCAAGCGCGGCGGCGGTGGCGACGGCGACGACGGCACGGGCGGTGGAGAAGGCGGAACAGGGGGAGCGTCCGTTGAAGAGGCGAGGCGTTGCAGGCGTCGCGCGCGTGACACGTTCGAGCATCGCCCGCGTGAGCTTTGCGTCGCCATCAACGGCCGCCTGCTCGCCGCGCAGAAGGTCGGCTCGGTGTTGAGCGAGCAGAAGCTCAACGTCGGCACGGGCGAAGAGGTTAGCTTCGTCGAAGTCTTCAGCGAGCAGGACGTGCGGCTCCTCTACCTCGACCCTGCCGCGTGGCCCGCGGGCGAAGACGGCGCGTGCGCGTTGAGCGTTAGCTTGAGCGACCGACGCACGCTCGAAGCGCGGCTCAGTTACGTTGACTCTGCGCCAACGGTGCAAGTCGTCTACCGCGACCCGCTGATGGCCGCCGCACACGCCCCGCTAATCGAAGAGGCCGAAGATGGTATCGAGCAAGTCGGAGCCTTGATTGATGATGAAAGTCGTCGTGAGAGCGCGCGCGAAGGTGGAAGGACGCGCGCGTTCGTCGCCGCGTGGGGCTGGTTGCGAAGACTGTTGGGTCGGTTCACGAAGCCGCTCACGGTCTTGAGTCCCGGCGCAGTCGCCGCCGTGCTCGCCGTGCTCGTCGTCGCGGCACTGCTCTTCACGCGACTGTACGTTCCGCCCGTCTCTGCGGCCGAGCTTCTGCGGCGCGCGGTCGCGGCGGAAGAGTCAGAGGCGCGCCCCGGCCTCGTGCTTCATCGCACGGTCTTTGTCGAGGAGTCGAAGTCTGTAGGTGGTCGCAGCGTCGTCACGAGACGCCGGGTCGAGACGTGGCAGGGCGGCGCGAGCCGCATCAAACTGCGTCGGCTCTACGACGAACGGGGCCGACTCGTTGCGGGCGAGACGACAAACTCCGACGGCACGGGCACGCTCTTCCGACGCGGCTCGCCACCCATCGAAACCAACGGGACGACGGCGCACGAACTGCTCGACGCCGACGACATCTGGCGCATCGAGCCTTCGGCCGAAAGCTTCAACACGCTTGGCGCGAGTGTTGAAGGGCTGAGGGTTGAAGACAGGCTCGGGACATACATCGTGGGACGCGAGTTGTCGTCGGCGTCGGAGGACGGGCTCGTCGGCGCATCGCTCTGGCTGAACAAGTCAGACCTGCACGCATACAGGATGATGCTCGTCGTGCGGCGCGACGGCGTAACCGTCGAGTACCGGCTCGTCGAAGGCGGCTTCGAGAAGCGACGCGCTGAAGATGTGCCGCCCTCAATCTATCAACTCGAACCCGAACTGCTCGACGCGACACAAGCGACGAGTAATGAGAGCGGAGCGGCGAAGTCTCAGCGCGACGATGGCGCACATACTTCGTTGCTCGTCCCTCACGCTTCAGCGGTCGCGTCGGCCGAATTGGAAGTCGAGGTGGCTTACCTTCTGAATCAGATCAAAGCGAATCTCGGCGAGCAAGTCAGCATGGGGCGAACGACCGGAGGAGCCCTGCGCGTCGAGGCGCTCGTCGAGTCCGAGGGGCGCAAGGAGGCAATCCTTCGCGCCCTCGGCCCAGTTCTAGATAACCCTGCGGTCGTCGTCGAAGTCTCGACAGTCGCCGAGGCGTTGGCGAAGAGCGCGCGCGCTGAAAGTGGGAATGTGACCGAGCGCGAAGTCGTCGCGGCAGGGCGCATCCCCGCCGACGCAGAGTTGCGCGCGCACTTCGCCGCGCGGCTCACAGATGATGCGCGTGTGGACGCCGAGATCAAGCAGTTCGCCGCGCGCGCCATGACACACTCGCGGCAGGCTTTGCTGCACGCCTCCGCTTTGAAACGTTTGGCAAGCCGCTTCACGCCCGCCGATGCGCGCTCGCTCGGCACGGACGCGCGCGCCAAGTGGCTCTCAATGATGCGCGAGCATGCGGAAGCTTATCGCCGCGAAGTCTCGGCGCTGCGCGCGCAACTCTCGTCGGTCTTCGACGCCGGAGGCGAGGGCGCGGCGTCCGAAGCAGTTGACGACGCGAACGCGCCGCAGGCCGCCGAGCGCCTCTTGCAGTTGAGCTACGCGCAGGACGCGGCGGTGCGCTCGGCCTTCACCATCTCGGAAGGCGGGGGCACGGCCGCAGGCATCAAGTCACAGCAGTTCCGGCGCACGCTCGCCGCGTCTGAGCGCCTCGCGGCAAAGATAGAAGAGGCATACGAGCATTGAGTCGAGTCTGCTGCTGATAGGCTGCGGCACGCCCCTTTGAATGATGAAGAGCAAGGCTTACAAAAGATGTGACTGCGCG
>JAVXWN010000264.1:0-38632 GCA_032230645.1 Acidobacteriota bacterium
CACAGACATATGGAGTCTCGGGTGCGTGCTCTACGAGATGCTGGCCTCGCGCCCGCCTTTCGAGGAGAAGAACTTCGGCGACCTCGTCGTCTCGATACTGCACGGCGAGCCGCCCGCGCTCTCCGAGCTTTGCCCCGACTCGACGCCCGAGGTCGAGGCGCTCGTCGGCCGCGCGCTGGCGAAGGAGAAGGACGAACGCTTCCAGACGGCGAAAGAGTTTCAGTCCGAGTTGAGACGCGTCCGTCGTCTGCTCGAACTGCGCGCCGAGACCATCAGCGCCGAGCGCCAAGAGGCAGCCGGTACTATCGTCTCGCCACCCGCCCCCGATCCGCTCGCGCTCACGCGTCAACAAGCGTCTCCGCCAAAAGGCGGGCGGCAGCAGCCCGAGCCTTCGCCCGCGCAGCCCGCTTCGTCCGTGCGGCGTTCACGTCAGCAGACCACCGAACAGCGCAAGCATCTGACCGTCCTCTTCGCAGACCTCGCGGGTCTGGCCGCGCTCACCGAAGGGCAGGATGCCGAGGACGTGAGCGAGTTGATGAGCGCGCTGTGGCCGCTCTTAGACGACGTGGTCGAAGAGCACGGCGGCACGGTGGACAAACACGTCGGCGAGACGGTCGTCGCGCTGTGGGGAGCACGCGGCGCGCGCGAAGACGACCCCGAGCGAGCCGTGCGCGCCGCGCTTGAGATGCAGCACGCGGCGACGGCCTTCGTCGCGTCGAGTCTGCCACAGCAACAGCAGGTCGGGCCCATCACGGAAGGCGGCGGCGCGAGCACGGCGCGGCTCATGCGCGTCGGCGTGAGCACGGGGCTCGTGCTCTTGGGCGAGGTCGGCGCGACCGGCGAATTGACGGTGACGGGCGACGCCGTGCGACTCGCGGCGCGACTCCAGCAGGAGGCGCACACGGGCGGAGTCCTCATCTCGCATGACACGTATCGTCACGTGCGCGGGGTCTTCGACGTAGACCCGCCGGGCACGCTCAAGACGAGCGGACGCGCCGAGCCCGTGCAGTTCTACGGAGTCCGTCGCGCAAAGCAGCGAGCCTTCCGCGTGCACACGCGCGGCGTTGAGGGAGTCGAGACGCGCATGGTCGGGCGCAAGAGTGAACTGCGTCGCCTGACCGACACGCTTGAATCGGTCTTCGAGGATGGCGAGCTTCACGTCGTCACCGTCCTCGGCGATGCGGGGTTGGGCAAGTCGCGTCTGCTTTACGAGTTCAGCAACTGGATCGAGTTGTTGCCCGACAATTGGTATGTCTTCAACGGCCGCGCGGGCGAGTCCGCGCAAGGGTTGCCTTACGCGCTCCTGCGCGACCTGTTCTCGTTCCGTTTCGAGATACAGGACAGCGACCCGCCGCAGCTTGCGCGCGAGAAGCTTGAGCGCGGCATGCTCTCGATGTGCAAGGGCGAGGCCGAAGCCGAGGTGCTGATGCGCGCGCACTTCATCGGTCAGCTTATCGGCTTCGACTATTCCGCGAGCCCGCACGTCTCGGGCATTCGCGACGACGCGCGACAGGTGCGCGACCGCGCCTTTCGTTACGCCGCGCGCTTCTTCTCAGACATCGCGCGCGACTACCCCGTCGTGCTCTATTTCGACGACATACACTGGGCCGACGACGGCTCTCTGGACTTCATAGACCACCTCGCGCGCAACTGCGCGCACGAGCCCTTGATGATCCTCTGTCTCGCGCGGCCTTCACTGTTGGAACGCCGACCCGCGTGGGGCGAAGGGCGCGAGCGACATGCGCGCCTCAACCTTCAGCCGCTCTCGAAGAAGGAGAGCCGCCAGCTAGTCGAAGAGATTCTGCGCCGCGCGCACGGCGTCCCGCCGGAGCTTCGCGAGTTGGTCGTCGGCGGGGCCGAGGGCAATCCCTTCTACGTCGAAGAGCTAATCAAGATGCTCATTGACCAGAGGGTCATCGTGCCCGGCGCGGACGAGTGGAGCGTGGACGCGAGCCGTCTCGGAGAGGTGCAGGTGCCGCCGACGCTGACGGGCGTACTTCAAGCGCGACTCGACCGGCTGACGCCGGAAGAGAAGACCGTGTTGCAGCGCGCCTCGATCATCGGGCGCGTCTTCTGGGACGGCGTGGTCGAGCACCTCGGCGCGGGCATCACCTCCGCCGTGCGGCGCGCGACGACGCGCGAGCCCTTCGCGTCGCCCGTGCCCACGGGGAGCGCGGATGTCGGCCGCGTGCTCGAATCGCTCAGGGGCAAAGAGCTTGTCTACCGCCGGGAGGCATCGGCCTTTGCGGGCACGCGCGAGTACATCTTCAAGCACGCGCTGCTGCGCGACGTGACCTACGAGAGCGTGCTCAAGCGCGACCGCAGAGAGTATCACCGACGCGCCGCCGAATGGCTCGCGCGCCATAGCGGCGGCCGCGTGGGCGAGTACGCAGGGCTCATCGCCGAGCACTACGAGCGTTCTCAGTCTGCCGAGGACGCGGCCGAGTGGTACGGGCGCGCGGGTCGGCAGGCGCGCGAGACTTACGCGCCCGAGACGGCCATCAACTATTACCGCAAGGCGCTCCACTTTCTCGACTCAGCGGGGCCGAGTGCGGGCGGCGGCGATGACCTCGCGCTCCACGCGTTGCGGATGGAGTGGTACGAAGGCTTGGGCGAAGTGCTGCGCGTGCAGGCGCGTTACGGCGAGGCGGTCGAGGCATATCAGGCGATGCGCGGCGCGGCCGAGTCGCTGCAGGCCGCTCCGGCGCAGGCGCGCGCGTGGAACGAGATTGCGCTCGTGCAGAGCAGTCAGGGCGACAACCGCGCGGCCTTCGAGAGCACGCAACGCGCCGAGATGATAGCGCGCGCCGAAGGTCACGGCTCGGGCGCGGGCGTCGAGCTTGCGCGCGCGCTCAACTTGCAGAGTCAGGCCAGCTCGCGTCTCGGCGATGCGCGCTCCGCGATGCTTCTGGCCGACCGCGCGCTCTCGCTCGTTGATGATTTAGGTGATGCGGGGCGGCGCGTGCGTGCCGATTGTTTGAAGTCGTTAGGGATGGCCTATCACATGCTCGGGCTCTTCGAGCAGGCGGAGGAGTTCAAGGAGATGTCGCTCCAACTCTTCCGCGAGCTTGGCGACCGACGCGCGGTCGGCAACCTTCTCAACAGTCTCGGCGAGACGGCGCGGCTGCGCGGCGACTATCGCGCGGCTTTCGGGCGCTACAGCGAGGCGCTTCAAATCGCGCGCGAGATAGGCAATCGCAACGGCGAGATACTCTACTTCAGCAATCTCGGCGGCACACGCGTCGGGCTCGGCGAGTACGCGGAGGCCGAGTCGGACTTGCGACAGACGATAGAGCTTGCGACCGCCGCCGGATACGTCGGCATCTCTGAGAACTATCGCTTCCTCGCCGAAGCGCTCGTCGCACAGCGCCGCTTCGCCGAGGCACTGGCGGCGGCGCTGCGCGCGCTCGAAGTCGGGCGCGAGATTGAGAATCAGGAGCACATCGCCGAAGCGTGGCGCGTGCTCGGCCTCATCGCCTCGCGTTCGGCCTCTTCCGTAGAGGTCGAAGGCTCCACGCTCACGGCGGCCGCGTGCTTTACCGAAAGCCTCTCCATCTTCACGCACATCCAGATGGAGGCCGAGCGCGCGCGGACGCTGCGCGACTGGGCACGCCACGAGATTGAGCGCGGCGACGCCGAGCGCGGCCGACAACTCTGGGATGAAGCGCGCGACTCCTTCCGCCGCCTCCGCATGGAACTCGAAGTCGAACACATGGCGAAGGAAACTCCGCGTTGAAGGTCGGGCGAGCGATTCGCGCTCCCGGCGGAGACGCACGGCAACCCGGACATAAAATTCTCCACTTTTCTCGCCCGCCACGGACTTTTCTCATCTGATACGGCACCGAAACACTCCGCTACGGCACCGGACACTCTGCTTTGGACTTTTTCACGCTGACACGGCATCGGAACACGCGGTTATGGCACCGGAACACAGTGACACGAGACCGGAACAGTCGAATATGGGATTTGTGCGCGTGATATGGAGTCGGAGCGGGAAAATATGCGGTTGGCACGCTCGACAGCGGAAAGCGCAGGCCGTCGCAAGCGTGATTACGGTACGCTTCGGCACGTTGGCGTGCCCGCGTGCGCGGCTATAGGTCGCACCCGAATAAATATCGCTGCAATTGGAAAGGCAGTCAGGAAACGAGCCGTTTCCTGACTGCCTTCCGGACTGTCTACTGCTTACTGCTTACTTGAAGTTGGCCTGTACCTGCGTGTCCTTGCTCATCACGACGCTGCACGTGAGCGAGGTGCCGGAGCAGGCTCCGCTCCAGCCCGTGAACTTGACGCCGGTTGCGGGCGTTGCCGTGAGCGTGAGGCGCGTGCCTTGCGCGAGCTTCGCCGTGCAGGTCTTGCCGCAGTCAATGGCTGCCGGTGCGCTCGCGACCGAGCCCGACCCCGCGTCCTTGACCGTCAGGTTGAAGAGCGGCGCGAAGTTCGCCGTGACGTTCAGCGCGTCGTTGACGCTCAGCGTGCAAGAGCTTTGCGCGCCCGTGCATGCTCCGCTCCAGCCCGTGAAGACTGAGCCCGAGTTCGGGCTCGCCGTCAACGTCACCTGCGCGTTCATGTCGTAAGAGGCCGCGCACTTGCTGCCGCAGCTTATGATGCGGTCGGATGAAGAGACCTTGCCGCCGCCCGCGAGCGAGACCGTGACCGATGGGACGCCGACGTTGGCCGCCGCCATCTGCGCGCCGATAAGGTCGCCGACCTCACCATCGGCCGGTGCGTTGCACAGCGTGTCGGCGCACAGCGCCTCGTGCGTGACGGGGTCGTAAGCACCCGTGTACTGGTACATCTCGTAGCGGCGGATGACGGCGCGCGTGCCCGCCGAGAGCGCGCCCTGATTCTGTTGACGACCACGCCTCCGATTGCCGTTGCTGTTGCTCGGCGGGTCGGCCTGCAAAATCTCCCAAGCGACTTCGGCGTGAGCGGCATCCTGCGGCACGACCGCGTTATCGCTCATCAACTCGTCAAGCGTCACCTCGCGCTGGAGTTCGGTCTTGAAGACCTTGACCCATTGCGCGTTGCCGAACTGCTCGGGCGCTTCGGGCGGCTCGGGCGCTTCGATGACGGCTTCGAGCACGGGCGGCTCGGCGGGCTGCGCCGGAGGCAGCACGATGTAGACCGGGCCGGGAATGGCGACGGGCGGATCGAAGGGCGTGAGCGAGCCGGGCGCGGTCGCATCCTCGATGAGCCAGCGATAAGTCGTCTTCACTGCGTTGGCGCGCAGAGAGACGCCGAAGTGCTCGCAGCCGCTTGCGGCGTAGTTCGCGCCCCACTGGTAACAGGAGCCCCCGAACGGGGAGTTCGGTGCGTGCGTGATGGTGGTCTGCATGAACTGCTGCATGCCGGGATCGTATGCGCTCGTCCAACGGACGCGGACGCCGGTTGCATACGGAACGATCTGCGCCGCGCCGTAGCGTTGCGCGCTGAAGGAGTAATAAACGTCTCCGGCCTGCAAGCCTTCAAGCTCGATCTCGAAGCCGTGCGCTTCATGCTCGGTGTTGTTGACTACGTCGAAGTTTGAGAGCGAGCCGAAGACGGTTGCGGTCTGCGCGCGCGCGGCGGCCGGAGCGGCGATAAGCGCGAGCGCGAGCGCGACGAGATAGAGTGCGGTGCGGCGAAGCGTTTGAAGGCGCAAGTGTAGCCCTGCGAGGGAATAGGTCGGGAACATCTTTGACTCCTTGAACCGAAGGGGGATGCCCTTCTTTAAGTAGGACTGCTGCGAGCCGTAGGTGACGGCCGCAGGAAGGCAGGATGCCTGAAGCCGAACCCCTTGATGGAAGAAGCGCCGCGCTGTTGGCGCTCCTTTTTATCTAACCGGCGGAACAGAGCGCGTGCGCGTGCGGGAAATACATCGCGTGTGAAAATTTACATCCCACCGCAAGGGACTCGTCTCAAGTTGAGCCGTGAGACAGCGGCACGAACCGACGCGTCGAGAAAATTCTTGCGCGCCTCCGAGTGCCGGTGATAGAGTGCGCGCGCACCCGCCAACAGACGAAGTTTATTTCGCGCGCCTCATCCCGTCAGGGGGCGTCTTCCGGTCACAAACATCTTCCGGTTGAGTCCCGGCTTCGGGGCTCTCAAAAACTTTTCCGCGCGCCCCGACTTCACCGCCATGCCGCTCTGGGGGTTGCGCCCGAGGCGGCACGCCCATCGAAGCGCCGCCGGGAGACAAATCAATGAACGGCCGCGCCTCAAGCTCTCGCGTGAAGAGTCTCGTGCGCTTCAACGCCTCTCGCATCTACTTCAATCTCGCTCGCTTCTTCTTTAACGTCGCTCGCATCTTCTTCAACCCCGCTCGAAGTTTCTTCGACGCATCTACAGTCTTCTGTCGCGCCGCTCTCATCCTCGCCTGTCTCTTCACGTCGCAACAGAGTGCGCGTGCGCAAGACCTCGACAACGTAGCTTTCGCGGGGGTCGTCGTGGACGAGCGAGGCGCAATCCTTAGCGGCGCGACCGTCACGGTGCGCCTGCTCAACGTCGGGGCGGAGCGCGCGGCGTTGACCGACGGCGAGGGGCGCTACCGTTTGGTGAAGCTTCCACCGGGCGCATACGCGGTGCGCGCCTCTGCGCACGGCTTCGCTTCCGAAGAGAGGACGAACATCCAGACGTTGGCGGGCCAGTCCGTGCGTCTCGACTTCACACTACGTCCTGCGGGCGTCTCAATCGAGCAGACGGTCGTGAGCGACGCGGACGCTCCGGCCATAGACATCACGCGCACCGTCACGGGCGGCACGCTCACGCGCGAAGAGATGGAGCGGCTGCCCGTCTTCACGCGCTCGCCGCTCGATTTCGTCTTCCTGCTCGGCGGTGTAACGGAGGAGCCGCTGTCAACACGCGACGCAGCGGAAGACCGCGACGCCTCGGGACGCGCATCCATCGAGCGCGCGGCCACCGCGCCCGAAGAGGCGGGCACGTTCGCGCTCGCGGGCGGAGCGGCCTACTCGAACAACATCACCGTTGATGGCTTCGACGACAACGACGACCGCGCCGCACGCGAACGATTCCAACCGCCGCTCGATGCAGTCGAAGAGGTGCAGGTCATCACCAACCAGTTCTCCGCCGAGTACGGTCGAGCTTCGGGCGGGCGCGTCAACCTGCGCACGCGCTCCGGCTCGAACAGCCTGCGCGGACGCCTCTCTTACTTCTTTAGAGATGAAAGCCTCGACGCGAATACTTGGAACAACAACCGGCGCGGGCTCGCGCGCCTGCCTTTTCAAGAACATCGGCCCGGCTTCACCATAGGCGGCCCAGTTCGCTTGCCCGCGCGCTACTTCGGCCCGGCGGCTTACGACGGACGCGGCCGGTCTTTCTTCTTCATCGCTTACGAGCGTGACCGCACGCTCGACTCGACGCTCGTAGACGCGCTCGTGCCCATCATGCGAAACGCTTCGTTCCCGCTTCCGTCACCGACAACGCTTGCGGGGCGTCGCTTCGAGCCTTCGGCCACGACGCCGAACGCGCCCGCCGAGCTTGCGCCCTTCATCGCACGCGTCTCGACGCCTTCGGACGCGACCGGCTTGACCGCGCGACTCGACCACACCTACACGTCCGCGCACAACGGTACGTTTCTCTTCCAACTTGGTCGCTCGAAGAACCTTCGACAGTTCGGCGGCGGACTCCGCCTCGCCGAGAGCCTGCAAGGGCGCAGCCGCGACACGGACGCACTTGCCTACACCGATAACTTCGTCTTCTCCTCAAGGGTCGTCAATCAGCTTCGCGCACAGGTGTCGCGTCTGCGCCCTTCCTTCCGCGCTGCGGGTGCGGGTGCGGTCGTGCTCATCACTATCAACGACCCGCTCGCCGCGGGTGATGCGGCCGACCGCTCCGGCACACTCGTCGCGGGCTCGTCCACCTCGGGCGCGACCGACCGTGCAGAGGCGCGCGTTCAAATACAGGAGACGCTAACGGTCGTCAGCGGCGTGCACACCTTCAAGCTCGGCGCGGACGTGCAGCGTGTGCGCTCGACCTTCGACGACCTCGCGGACGCGACCGGAACATATAGCTTCACGAGCGCGGGCGACTTTCTCGCCAGCGCACCCTCTCGCTTCCGCCAACGCTTCAACACAGAGTCGGTGCAGCGAAACACTTACCTCGGCCTCTTCATGCAAAGCGAGTGGCATCCCGTCGAGCGCCTTACGCTCACGTCGGGTCTACGCTACGAGCGAGAGAGCGTCCTCGGCGACGGCGACAACTTTAGCCCACGCCTCGCGCTCGCCTTCGACCCGGCGGGGACGGGCAAGACCGTGCTGCGCCTCGGCGGCGGCGTCTTCTACAACCGTGCGCTTCTGCGCACCATAGACGACTTCACGCTCGGCCAATCAACCATCGAGTTCGACACCAACAACCTTCCAACCGCCGAGCGTCGGGCGTTCCTCGCCACGCACATTAGATTTCCCGAAACCCTCAACGCCGACTCGCCGCTTGTCCGCGAATTCGGCTTGCGTCCGACGAGCTTCTCGCGCCGTCTCGACCCACGCATACGCATACCCGAGAGCTATCAAGCGAACGCAGGCATCGAGCATGAGCTTGGACGCGGCTTCGTCGTCGAGGTCAACTACACCTTCAACCGCACCGCGCATCTCTGGCGCGAGTTCAACGCGAACGCGCCGCGACTGCCCGTGGGCTTTCGCGACTTCAACGCGTACCTTCTCTCTCGCGACTTCGCCAACTTTCGCGATGCGTCGGGAGCGCGCCCCGTCTACGACACAACGACCGCGGGCGAGTTAGTGCGCTTCACGCTCGCGCCGCCGGGAAGCGTGGACACCATCTCGCGTGTGTTTGAGTTCGGAGTCCCCGTGACGATATTTAACTTGAGCAGCGTCGGCTCGACGGCGACACTCGCCGCCGCGCTCGCCGCGCTTCGCCCGCTCAGACCCGACCCTTCGCGCGTGCAGGTCGAGCAGCTTGCCTCAATCGGCAACAGCTTCTATCACGGCCTGACCTTCGAGGCGCGGCGGCGCTTCGCGCGAAGCAAGGGCGGGTGGGGAGGCTCGCTGCGCGCGGCCTATACGCTTTCGCGTCTGATTGACGACGGGGTGGTGAACACTTCGAGCGCGCTGCGCGTCGGTGACTTCCGCGCGGAGCGCGCGCGCAGCCTGCTCGACCGTCGCCAACGCTTCACGTTCTCGGGTACATTCGACGCGCCGCGCTGGCTGTGGCGGCTACGCCTCGCTTCAACTATGCGTCTCGCGTCGGGCGCGCCCTTCAACATCTCCATCGGCGGCTCCGACCGTAACCTCGACGACGTGAGCAACGACCGCCCTTCCTTCGCGGGCGACCCGCGCTTGCTCCACTGGCGACGACCGGGCGAGGCGCTCGACCCGCGCCTCGTCGAAGCGTTCACGCTTCCGGACATCGGCCAGACCGGCGACCTGCCTCGTAACGCGGGACGAGGGCCCGGCCTCTTCACGCTCGACCTCAACCTCGCGCGCGAGTTTCGTCTCTCGGAGCACGCGCGCCTGCACCCAACCATCGAGATAGACAACGTGCTCAACAAGACCACATTCACCTTCGGAGCCGAGTTCATCAACTTCGACGCGCTGCGCTCGGACGCGACCCCCGAGCAGCGGCAAGCATTCAACGACACCTTTCTCGTACCCGGTCGCACGCTCCGCCCGCGCACGATGAGGGTGGGCGTGCGTTTAGATTTTTGAAGATAGATTGGTGGCTTACTTGACCGGTGTGTTGGCTGTCCGTGTAAAGCTGAGTGCGGTATTCGCATCCGCGTTTGGACGCGGGTTCGCCTCTTGTGCCTTGCCGGGTTTATGGTTCGTCGCGGCCTTCTCGCAACGCGCGCGGGAGCGTTCGATGCGGCGTCTCATCCAGTCGGTCATAGCGGTCACTCCTGCGGGAGAGTGTCCATGAAAGCCTCGACCACTCGCGGGTCGAATTGCGTTCCCGATTCGCGGCGCAACTCGGCCGCAGCCTCTGCGATAGTACGCGGCGAGTTGTATTCGCGCTGTTCGATCATCGCGTCGAAGGTGTCGGCCACCTGCACGATGCGCGCCATCAAGGGGATGTCCCCGCCGCCGAGGCGGTGCGGGTAGCCGCGTCCATCCCAACGTTCATGGTGATGCTGCGTGCGGATGCGCAACTCGGCCGTCAGCCCGTAGTAGGAGGCCAACAGCGCGCCGAAGCTCGGGTGTAGATTCAGGACGAACCGCTCGAAGCGCGTCGGGCGTCGCGGGCGGCTCAGGATGCGCTCGGGCACGAGTATCTTACCCACGTCATGCATCATCGCCGTCATCGAGAGTTGCCGCAGGCGAGGCTCGTCGAAGCCGAGCGCAATGCCGACCCGCCGCGAGTAGCGCGCGGCACGCACGCAGTGCCCGTAGGTCGAGGGGCGCGTGCGCTTGAGACGGCCGACGAGCGCACGCACTCCGTCGCCCTGATGCGGGACTACGTCCTCTGCTTTCCACTTTTCGCAGAGGCGTTGTATGTGCCCGGCCCAACTCTCGTTCACCAGCCGAACCGTCGGGGTCAGGATTTCCAACGACAACTCTTCCTGCATCGGCAAAGCCCTCTCTACGGTTTGAGCGTTACAGTCACCCGGCAATGTCTCTGTCCCGAGCCTCTTTCGAGACAATACCGATTTGTGTAAAAGGGGAACCGCGGACGCGACTTTGATGTGCACGCGCCGTGCCATGTTTCCTGCATGCAACACGCTTACACGCACGGTCTGCGAAGGGCTCCGCAAGGGGCGAAAGCGACTCCTGCGCCGACAAAAAAGTTAGTTTAGACAGTGGCGGTTAAGATTCAAGGTGAAGTGGCGGGCGATGTATGTGTGACGATGCACATAAGGGATGCTGCGTTTCGCCTGTGCATCGTGCGCGGGTCACACGAAATCGTGTCGGGGGCGCGCCGTTTGGTAACGGCGAAACCAGTGGCGAGCGGCTGTGATAAACTTGCGGTAGCGCGACTTGATACGCGCACGCCGGGCGTTAACCAAGATGAGCAAACGCGAGAAGCCGAAGAGTCTGGAGGAGAGCGTCGAGGCGGCGCTCCTCGACGCAGACCTGTTCGTCAAGTACAAAGCGCCGCAGCGCGCCGTCGAGCGCCTTCAGGAATCAATCGCGCACTCTCCGCGCTCAATCGTGCTGCGCGAGAAGCTACGCGAGGTCGCCTTCTCGCACGGGCTCGGGGACGAGGCCGCGCGCCAGTGCCTCGTGCTCGTCAACCTCTACATCGGGCGCGAGAACTTCGACGCCGCGCACGAGCGCCTGCTCGAAGCCAAGCACATTGACCCGCGCATCAACATCGCACCCGGCCTCGAAGCCATACGCCGCGCGCGCCGTCCAGACCTTCATCAAGCCGTAGCTCACCCGCCTCTGCCTCCGACCGCACCGCGCCCTGTGACTTTCGCGGGCGACCTCTCGACCGTCAACGTCTTCGACGCCGTGCAGGTCATCGAGAACTCGCGCCTGACGGGCGCGCTCTCAATCGAAGGCCCCGCGCGCCGCGGCCGCGTGCTCTTCAACGAGGGGCGCATCGTAGACGCCGAGTGCGGCGACGCGAAAGGTACGCTGGCCTTCCGTCTCATCGTCGAGGTCACGTCCGGTGCCTTCGACTTCGAGAAGAGCCGAAACGAATTTCCCATCCGCATTCAGGCGCTCAGCAACACCAACCTCATACTCGACACGCTGCGGCAGATGGACGAAGAGAAGCAGGAGAGTAGTGATGAATGACGAGTGATGAATGATGAGCGATGAATGATGAATATCTCAACACGGCCGGTTTCATCATTCATCGCTCATCATTCATCTTTTTTATCAGTCCATCAAAACTCTTGTGCGGAGTGATTCGGCGACTTCGAGGGCGGCGAGCAGGCGGAGGAACTGCTGATAGTTGCGGCTGCGCAGGCGCACGCGTTGACGCTCGGCCTCGGAGAGTTCGAGGCGGAGGATGAGGTCGAGGAAGTCGTAGTAGTCGGCGGTGGCCGAGAGCGGAAGCTCGCGCGTGTAGGTCGTGCGCGCGGCGTCTTCGGAGGTGAAACCGGCGAGCGCGTCGAAGAGGTAATCGGTCGTCAGGTGCGCGCCCTGTCGCGCGAGCTTGATGGGCAGTCGCAGCTCGAAGAAGCGCAGGTTGTTCGAGGTGGTGACGGCGCGCAGAGACTTAGTGCCCTCGCCGTCGAAGGGCGAGTCGGCGTCTAAGAGCACGCGCAGAAGCCGCGGCCAGTCCGGCTCGTCAACGGTATCTAAGGTTAGCTGCACGCGGTCGGCGAGGAACTTCTCGAACTGCGCTTCGACCGGGTAGGTGACGCGCCCCAGACAGCCGACGGGTTCGCCCTCGCCCGCTGCCTCGACTGGCAGACGCGCGGGGCAGCCCGAGCAGATGACGGTCTCGGCCTTCATGCGCTCGATCTCGTCGGCGGCGCGCTCGACGAAGCGCACCTTCTCCTCCGACGGCGCGAGATGCTCGCCCGTCGTCAGGCGCGTGTGCAGGCTCCCCAGACGGCCCCAAGCCCTCAGGTGCTCTTCGTCGTAGCGCGCACGCAGCGCGCACGGGTATTCGATGGCGAACTCAAGTGACAAACTTTTACTCCGTCGCGGGCACTCGCGAGAGGCAGCAGTGTCTGCGCCGCTTCGGACGTGCCGGACACGGACTATAATAACAGAGTCGGAAACGAAGACTTAAACGGGTGGCTCGCGCCGAAAGCTATGATGAAAAGTCCGGCGTGTGTCGCGTCGAAGGCGTAAGTCAAAGCCGCGTCTTTGTCAGGAGAGAAGCGAACGATGGTAGCCGCGCTCGAAGTGCCGGGGCCGAAGACGTTGTGGCCCATCGGCCACGTGTACCAGTTTCGCCGCGACCCGCTCGCGTTCCTCGCGCGCGTGGCGCGCGAGTACGGCGACGTGACGCGATTCAAGGCGGGGCCGCAGAGCATCTATCTTCTCAATCATCCTGATTACGTTCACGACGTGCTCGTCACACATCACGCGCGCTTCCGCAAGGGGCGCGCTCTGCAACGCGCCAAGCGTCTGCTCGGCGAAGGTCTGCTGACGAGCGAGGGCGACTTCTGGCGACGACAGCGCCGTCTCGCGCAGCCCGCCTTCCATCGCCAGCGCATAAGCTCTTACGCCCGCGTGATGGTCGAGTACGCCGTGAAGACTTCCCGTAGCTGGCGCGACGGCGAGACGCTCGATGTCGCGGACGAGATGATGAGACTCACGCTCGCCGTCGTCGGCAAGACGCTGTTCGACGCCGACGTTGAGTCCGACGCGGACGAGGTGGGCGCGGCTCTCTCGGAGGTGATGAGTCTCTTCGGTTATCTGATGCTGCCCTTCTCGGAGTTGTTGGAGAAGATTCCGCTGCTGCCGCCGCGCCGCCGCTTCGAGCGCGCGCGCGCGCGGCTCGACGCGGTCATCTATCGCATCATCGAGGAGCGCCGCCGCGCTGTCGCGGATCGCGGCGACCTGCTCTCGACTTTGCTGCTCGCCGTTGACGAGGAGGGCGACCGGACGGGGATGACCAACGAGCAGTTGCGCGACGAAGTGATGACGCTCTTCCTCGCCGGTCACGAGACGACGGCCAACGCGCTCACGTGGGGCTGGTACCTGCTCGCGCAGAACCCCGAGGTCGAAGCGAGGCTGCACGCGGAGTTGGACGCCGTGCTCGAAGCGGGCAGGCTTCCGACCTTTGAAGACATGGCGGCGCTTCGCTACACCGAGATGGTTGTGGCCGAGACGATGCGGCTCTACCCGCCAGCTTGGGCCGTCGGGCGACTTGCTATCGAAGAGCACGAGGTCGCAGGCTTCCGCATCCCGCGCGGCGCGCTCGTCCTCGTCAGCCAGTACGTCATGCATCGCGACCCGCGCTTCTTCCCCGACCCCGAACGCTTCGACCCTGAGCGTTGGACGCCGGAGGCCAAAGCCGCGCGCCCGCAGTTCTCATACTTCCCCTTCGGCGGCGGCCCGCGTCGCTGCATCGGCGAAGGCTTCGCTTGGACTGAAGCCGTGCTCATCCTCGCCACGCTCGCGCGCCGCTGGCACGTGCGCCTCCTGCCCGGCCACACCGTCGAGACGCAGCCGCGCATCACGCTCCGCCCCGGCAAGGGCGGCGTGCCGGTCAGACTCGAAAGACGTGAATGGTGAATGGTGAATCGTAACAAGAAAGCAGGCTGGCTTTCTCTTGTTAACATTCACCATTCACCATTCACGTCTCTTTCCTGCTAAGCTTGGCCGCGTGTTGACGACGATTGCGCCGGATCGTTTCGGCGCGCAAGAGAGGAGCCCGAAAGAGTTGGCAATCACGCCGGACTTCATCGAGACGTTCAGGGTCGTCTGCCCGGCCTGCCGTGGCCGGGTAGTTTTGAAAGAGGACGCGAGCGGCATCAAATGCACCGAGTGCCGACGCGTCTACCCCGTCCGCAACGACATCCCCGCGCTGATCGTCGAAGAGGCCACCATCGAGGATGAAGAGCCTCGGAAGACAGACTGAGCCGCGCTCCTTCGCGCACACGCTCGACGCCCTGCACGGCGCGGACGACGCAGCGGCGAACGACGCGCCCCGCCCGCTCGCGCCCGCGCGTTGGGACTGGCGGAGCGTGCGCCGCGTGCTCGTCGTGCGGCTGCGCTCGATTGGCGACACGGTGCTTGCGACGCCCTCGCTCTACGCGCTGCGCCGCTTCCTGCCATCGGCGCGCATTGACGTGCTGTTGGAAGACTGGGTTGCGCCGCTGCTCGAAGGCTCCGAACTTGTTGACCGCGTCGTCACGGTCGAGCGCAAGAGCAACTCTTCGCGCCTGCGTGTCGCGCGGCAGTTGCGCGCAGAGATGTACGACGTGGTCTATAACCTGCACGGCGGCTCGACGGCGGCGCTGCTCACGCGCGCGACCGGTGCGCCGCACCGCGTCGGATACGCCGACTACTCTTACGCCTCTCTTCACAACCACGCCGCGCCTCCTTCGTCCATGCTCTGGGGAAGGGAGAAGACGCACTCAGCCGAACAGCAGCTTGCGCTCATCGGTTGGACGGGCGTGCCCGTCACCGACAGGCCGTCGTCGCGACTCGCCGTCACACACGAAGCATCGGCGGTCGTCGCGCGTCGGCTGCGTGAAGAGGCCGGGCTCACAGACGCGCAGCCCTTCGCGCTCATACACCCGGCCGCGGCCTTCGACACGAAGACATGGGCGGCTGAGAACTTCGCGCGCGTCATCGAGCATCTCGCGGCGCGTGGCCTTGCGTCAGTCGCGGTCGTCGCACCCGGCGAAGCGAAGGTCATCGAAGACGTGCGCGCGCACGTCGCATCACCGCTCGCGGGCTTCAACGACTTGCGGCTCCCCGAGTTGACTGCGCTTGCCGCGCGCGCTTCGGTCTTCGTCGGCAACGACAGCGGCGTGGCGCACGTCGCTGCGGCTATGGGCACACCGCAGGTCGTCGTCTTCGGCTCGTCGAACGTTGCGCACTGGCGGCCGTGGACTGAAGCACCCGCCGAGGTCGTCCGCGAGGAGATGCCCTGCGCACCCTGCCCCGGCTACACCTGCGCCGAGTTCGGCGAGCCCGAATGCATCCGGCGCGTCCCGGTCGAGCGCGTGCTTGCGGCTGTCGAGCGCGTGCTCTCAAAAACAGAAGTAGTGACGAGTGACGATGATGAGTGACTGAGTAAGACAAGCCGCTTACTTGTGACGCGTCACGCGTCACTTGTCACTATTCTTATATGAATCAACTGACAGCAGAGCGTGCGGGCAAGATTGTAGAAGCGATGCGCGACCGCGTGGTGGTCGTGTTCGGCGACGTGATGCTTGACGAGTTCGTGTGGGGCGATGTGACGCGCATCTCGCCCGAGGCTCCCGTGCCCGTCGTGGATATACGGCGCGAGTCGGTACACTTGGGCGGCGCGGCCAACGTGCTTGCGAACCTGCGTGCGCTTGGGTTACGCGCGGCGGTCGTCGGCGTGGTGGGCGCTGACCGCGCGGGCGAGCGCCTGCGCGCCGAGCTACGCGACGCGGGCGCGCAAAGTTACGACGAGAATTTGATTACCGACGTGAGCCGCCCGACAACGCTCAAGACGCGCATCATCGCGCACAACCAACTGGTCGTGCGCGCAGACCGCGAACGGCGCGCGCCCGTTGACGGGCCCACCGAAGAGCGCATCGTCGCGGCACTGCGCAAGCTCTTGAAGGGCGCGGACGCGCTCATCGTCTCGGACTACGACAAGGGCGCGGTGACGCCCGACGTGCTCGGCGAAATTCTCCCTGCGGCCGAGGCGGCGGGCGTGCCCGTGCTCGTTGACCCGAAGCTTCGCAACTTCGACTCGTACCGTCCGGCGACGCTCGTTACTCCGAATCATCACGAGGCGCTGCGCTTGACGAACTCGGAGGACGACACCGATGAAGGCGTGGCGCGCGCCGCTCGCGCGATACGAGAGCGCTTGGGCTGTCGCTCGGTTCTCATCACGCGCGGCGAGCGAGGGATGATGCTTCTGGAAGAGGGCGGTGAGCCCACTTACGTCCCGACCGCCGCGCGCGAGGTCTACGACGTGACGGGAGCGGGCGACACGGTGATCGCGACGCTCGCCGCGGGACTCGCTACGGGCGCGACTCTGGTCGAAGCGGCGATGCTTGCCAATCACGCCGCAGGCGTCGTCGTCGGCAAGGTCGGCACGGCCACGGCAACTGCCGCCGAGTTGCTCGCCTCATTTCGCACCGGCACACAAGCCTGAGAACGCTCACTTTTGAAAATGGTCGTGCGCGAAGATGTATAAGATACGATAACTCGAACGCGGCTCCGCGCTCACACGGTCTCCGACGTGTACGCTCTTTTGTACGCGCGCCTTCGACGCGTCGCGCACGACCTCCAAGAATCTATATTTAACTCAGCGACCTAATCCAGATTCCACAAGTCGGGTCACCCTCAAGGCGCTTCGCAACATCCGTTCAAGCCCCTTAAAGTCACGCTGGTCAGCACGCGCCGCGCACCCGGTATGTGCCTTGCCTAAATCTCAACACGACACAAGTCGTTTGTAACGCGGCGTCCAATTTATTGCACGTCGCCGGACGGCTTCGCAGCGCGGCGGCAACAGCAGCGCGCGCGTGTGAGTGGGAGACAAGCGAAAGGAGTTTTAAATGCTAACCCAGTTAAGGCGTGTCGCCAGCACGGCGATGATGTTCTTATTAGCGACGACGGCTATCTTTGCGCAGGGGGCTTCCGGAAACATCTCGGGCACGGTGCGCGACCCGAACGGTGCCATCGTGGCCGGAGCGACCGTCGAGGTCACAAACAACGCCACGGGCGAGAAGCGCGCGACTACGACGAGTGATGAGGGCGTCTACAGCGTCACCAACCTCACGGTCGGCACATACAACGTGGCCGTGACCTCGACCGGCTTTGCCGCAGCGACGGCGAAGGACGTGAACGTCTCGGTGTCGTTCACGACCAACCTCGACCTCTCTTTGAGCCCACAGGGCGCGGCCGAGAGCGTGACCGTGGTCGGAGCCGACACGGCGACCTCGCTCAACACAACCGACCAGCAGCTTTCGACGCTCATCAACAACAAGAAGATTCTCGACCTCCCGCTGCTCTCGCGCGACCCGAACTCTCTGGTGCTGCTCGCACCGGGAGCGGTCGCTTCGACCAGCGCACTCGGCGGCTTCATCGTCAACGGCCAGCGCGAGCGCAACAACAATTTCTTGGTTGACGGCATAGACAACAACGACGCCAACGTGCCCGGCATCCCCGGCGGCATCTCGACGCCGAACATAGACGCGACGCAGGAGTTCCGCGTCATCACCAACAACTTCAACGCCGAGTTCGGGCGCAACACAGGCGCTATCGTCAACGTCGCGACACGCGGCGGCACCAACGAGTTCCACGGCGGCGGCTACATTTACTATCGCTCCGACCGCTTCGGCGCGCGCAACTTCTTTGACACTTCGGGCGTGGCCGACCCGCTTCAGCGGCGACAGTTAGGCGGCTCGATAGGTGGCCCCATCAAGAAGGACAGAACCTTCTTCTTCTTCAACTACGAGCGCGACGACTTTGATCAGGGCATACAGGTGACGCAGGTCGTGCCGACCGCATCGGCGCGTGAGGGAGTCTTCAATCTCGCCGCGCTCGGGCTGGGCACGGCCGACATACGCGGCGGCAATAACGCTTTGGGCACGCCCGTCAACCAGAACTTCGTACAGCTACTCAACCAGCTCTATCCGCTCCCAAACACGGGAGGCGAAGGGCCTCTGCCCGGCGTCTTCGAGTTCTACCGCTTCTCGACGCAGACCAACGATCTCTCGAAGCAGCTTTCGGCGCGCGTTGACCATCGCATCAGCGACAAGCACAACCTGTCGGGCAGCTTCGCCTTCAACGACGGCACGTTCGAGTTCTGCTGCGAGTCTTTCCCCGGAGCCAACGATGCCATCCAGAGCCCGCAGCGCAGCTATCGTCTTTCGCTCAATCTGGTCTCGACCTTCTCGCCGACGCTGATTAACGAGTTTCGCGCGGGCGGCAATCGCGCCGACTCGATCTTCGCGGGCGAGGGCGATAATGGCGTCTCTTCGTCGAGAGCCGATGCGGTGCTGACGGCGCTTGCGCGCTCGGGCGCGGCGCGCGAGTCGCAGTTCGGCGGCACGAACGGCGGCCTCGTCAACCTGACCATCGCGGGCATCTCGGGGCCCGGTTCGGTCTCGAACCTCGGCGCGTTCTTCGGCACGCAGTTTCGCTTCACGGGCACGACGCACTTCGGCGACTCGCTGACGATGATTCGCGGCAACCACACTTGGAAGCTCGGCGGCGAGACTCGCTTCGTCTACTCGAACGGCGCGAGCAACTT
Organism: Acidobacteriota bacterium; assembly: GCA_032230645.1. GTDB lineage: Bacteria > Acidobacteriota > Blastocatellia > Pyrinomonadales > Pyrinomonadaceae > QHXN01. Next base: position 18,766 of record JAVXWN010000264.1, read on the forward strand.
TACGCGGCAGGAGAGTTTGAACTTCAACGCCGCGACCGACTTCGAATTCCCGCTGCTCGTTGACTCCGGAGGCAACACAATCGAAGGCTTGGGCGGCAACCTCGGCAACGTGCAGAACTTCGCGAGCTTCCTGCTCGGTCTCGTCTCGCAGCAGTCGCAGTCGCAGTACTTCAACAAGGCGGGCACGCGCGTTGACAACGACTATCGCGGCTACCGCGTGCGCGAGTGGGACTTGTTCTTGCAGGACACTTGGAAGGTGAGGCCCAACCTGTCGCTCAACTACGGCCTGCGCTACGAGTTCAAGGGCGTGCCCTTCGAGGTCAACGGACAGATGTCCACGCTCGTTGACCAAGACCCGAGCCAGCCGACGCCAGCGGGCGGCTTCCGCTTTGAACTGGTCGGCAAGAACTCGGGCGGGCGCTCGAAGCTCTACGAGAACGATTGGAACAACTTCGCGCCGCGCGTCGGCTTCGCCTACAGCCCCGACTTCAAGGAGGGCTTCATCTCGCGTCTGACGGGAGGGCCCGGACGCACTTCGATTCGCGGCGGCTACGGCGTCTTCTACGACCGTGTGTTCACAAATCTCTTCGGCAACTCAAGCGCCAACCCGCCCTTCCAACGCGACTTTTTCCAGTTCGTCGGCGACCTCGTCGAGAACGTCCCCGGAGTGCCAACGCAAAACCCGTCGCCGCTCGCGCAGGACGGCGACTTCATCTTCCCCGTCCTCTTCGCGCTGCCGGGCAACAATCAGCTTCAGAAGAAGTTCGCGATGCCCTACACGCAGAGTTGGAACTTTGGAATGCAGCGACAGTTTCGCGGAGACCTGCTCGTCGAGGCCGACTACGTCGGATCGAAGGGCACGAACCTGCTGCGCGTCGTTGACGGCAACATGACGAGCGTGGAGCGCGCCAACCTGCTCTTCCACCGCAACAACATTATCAACCCGTTCAGCGGCACGCAGAACTTCCTAAACGGCACGCCCAACCGCGCCTTCTTCCAATCGGCGCTGAACGTCTCGCTCGGTCAATCGACCTATCAGGGAGGGCAGTTCCGCGTCACCAAGAATCTCACGAACGAAGGGCTCGGGCGCGGGCAGATTCAGGCGGCCTACACTTGGAGCCATTCGATTGACAACGCCGCCGACCCACTCGTGACGCAGGCGGGCGAGCGTAGCTTCCCGCGCGACTCTTCGGGCTTCGCCGGGGGCTTGGGCGGCGAGCGCGGCGACTCGGGCTTCGACGTGCGCCATCGCTTCGTCGGCAACATGGTGTGGGACGTGCCTGTGAAGTTTGAGAATCGTCTGCTTAACGCCGCGCTTGGTAACTGGACGCTCTCGGGCATCTGGCAGTGGCAGTCGGGCAGTCCGTTCACGGCCTTCGCCGGGACGGACAGCGCGGGCACGGGGCTCGGACAGCGCGCCGACTTCGCCGACCCCAACGCGCCCGTAGGACTGTTCACGCACCTCGACCCCGTCACAGGTCTCGACCCACGCACGCAGACCGGGCCGCCGCGCGACCTGTTCCGCAACCCTTGCCCCTCGGGCGGCGTAGACCCTTCCGACCCTGACTCGTGCACGGATTCGGCCGTGGGTCGTCAGGGCAACACCGCGCGCAACGCATTCCGCGGCCCCGACTTCAACAGCGTGGACTTCTCGGTCATCAAGCGCTTCCCCTTCGGCGGGGAAGGGCGTTACCGTTTCACCGTCCGCGCAGACTTCTTCAACCTCTTCAACCGGGTGAACTTCGGCAAGCCCGTCAACACCATCAACAGCGCGAACTTCGGGCAGTCAATTGACACCTTCCGCCCGCGCGTCATTCAGTTCGCCGGTCGCTTCGACTTCTAGAGCACCGGAGAGCGACTACTGCGAGGCGTCGCCCCATCGCGGGCGACGCCTCTTTTTTTACGCGGCGACGACGCGGCCCCGGTTGCTCAAACGCGGGGCTTTGGTTCAAACTGCGGCCCGGCTCTCGGCGAGCTTCGTTAACAAGTCATCCACATATGTCACCCATGAAAACACGCGTGCTCAAACCCGTCTCGGCTCTGCTCTCCCTGTTACTGCTCTTCGCGCCGCTCGCGTCGCACGCTTACGCACTTGCCGCGCAGACTCAGACGCGCGAGCGCAGGACGGCGTCGCAAAGCTCTTCGCCTACTCCGACGCCAACGCCTTCGCGCACGCAGTCAATCGTCCGGCCGACTCCGACGCCACTGCCCGCGAGGCAAATTCCGACGCCGACGCCCGCGCCAACCTCGACGCCGACGCCGACCCCAACTCCCACACCGTCCCTTCGGCCGACGCCGGTTGCGCCGCAGACGCTCGAAGAGTTGCGCGCGCGCGTGCGAGAGATTCTTGCGCGCCCCGAGTTTGCCGCGTCACGCTTGAGCTTGAAGGTAGCATCGCTCGACACGGGGCGCGTGCTGTTCGAGCAGGACGCAGGGAAGTGGATGCAGCCCGCCTCGAACATGAAGCTCTACACGGTGGCCGCCGCGCTCGACCGCCTGACGCCCGACTTCCGTTTCGTCACCTCGGTCTACGCGCCCGCGCGCCCCGACGCCTCCGGCACAGTGCGCGGCGACCTCGTCGTCTATGGCCGAGGCGACCCTTCTTATGCCGTGCGCTTCAACCCCGAAGGTGATACGAGCTACACGCGCGCCCTTGACGAGTTGGCCGACCAGATCGCCGCCGCAGGTGTTCGCCGCGTCGAGGGTGATCTCGTTGGCGACGAGAGCTACTTCGCGGGCTCGCCGCTCTCGCCCGGTTGGGAGTGGGACGACCTTCAGTGGTGGTACGGCGCGGAGGTGAGTGCGCTCTCCGTCAACGACAACTCGGTTGACCTCTCGATCAAGCCCGGCGCGAGCGTCGGCGCTCCCGCGCGTATCAACGTCGGCCCTTCGACGCCGCTCGTCACCATTCTTGACCGCACGACCACGACCGAGCGCGGCACAGCGCGTGAGCTAAGCGTCAACCGCCCGCTCGGCCAGAACACAATCGAAGTCCGCGGGCGTGTTCCGTTAGACGACCGGGGCTACACGGCGAGCGTCGCCGTCTCGCGTCCGGCGATGATGTTTATGACGATGCTGCGCGCCTCGCTCGAACGACGCGGTGTCGTCTTCACGGGGCAGACGCGCACCGTGGACGCGCAAGCGAGAGCCGACGGTCAGCCCTTACAGGTCTCCGCGCTCGTCGAGATAGCCACGCGCAAGTCGCCGCCGCTTTCAATCATCGCCGCGCAGACCTTGAAGCCGAGCCAGAACCTCTATGCCGAATTGATTCTGCGTGCGCTCGGCAAAGCGACCTCCGCCGACCCGAAGCTTTCGAGCGAGGACGCGGGCGAGCAGGCCGTCCGGCAGTTTCTCACACAGGCGGGCATCAACCCCGCCGGGGTCGTCCAACTCGACGGCTCGGGGCTTTCGCGTGCCGACCTCGTCACCGCCGACACGACGCTGCAACTCCTGACCTACATGAATCGCCACCGCTTCAGCATCGTCTTCCGCGACGCGCTGCCCGTGGCGGGGCTCGACGGCACGCTGCGCAATCGCATGAAGGGCACGCCCGCGCAGGGAAACGTCCGCGCCAAGACAGGTACGCTCGGCACGGCCACCTCGCTCTCCGGCTACGTGTTGAGCGCGGCGGGCGAGCGCCTTGTCTTCTCGCTCATGATTAACAACCCGCCGCGCGACGCCGACCCGCGCACGGGCTTCACGGACGCCGTCGCCGTCCTGCTCGCCTCCTTCGCGGGCCGTTCGTAAGCGGACTCGGACACTTGAAGGCAAAGCGCGCGAAATCCCACACCGGGCACCGGCCTTCCGGTTCTGAGCTTGAGGCTCCGAGCTTTTTTCTCGGAGCTTCTCTGAAAAACCTCGGAGCTTCTCCCGAGAGAACTCGGAGTTTCTCTAAGAAAGCTCAGAATATCGAGAAAAAGGCTTGAAAGTTCGAGAAAAAAGCTCGAAGGTTCTCCCGCGAGAGCTTGGAGCTTCGAGAAAAAAGCTCAAAAGTCCGAGAAAAGGCAGCTTATTCTTTGGGCTCTTTGATGATGCTCCGCAGCCGCTTCTCAGGCGGCGTCCTCTTCGCCTGAAGTCCCTTGTGCCTCTTCTTCAGCATGCTTATTAACGTCTGGTGCTTGAGGCCGAGCAACTTCGCCGCGCCCGTAACGCTGCCGCCCGACTCCGCCAGAGCCTGCTCTATTATCTTTTCCTCGAACCCCTGCACGGCGCTGAAAAAGGAGAAGTTCTTATCGTGCAGGTTCACGTCCGCAAGACGCCGCATAACTATCCCAGCGCACGCTAGAACCCTCTCTTTATCTTCGGCGTCCTGCGTACCTTTCAGAAACTTCTCTGCGCGGAGGTACAGTTTATAAAGCTCCGTGCGCGACAGCACGCGACGCGCTCCGTGCTCCTCTATGATTGATAAGGCAGCGAGTCCCGCGTTAGTGAGAGCGCCGGACTCCTCCGCTATGCTCATAGCGCGGCGCAGGATGTTGATGGAGTCCTCGCCTGTTCCGCGCCGCGCCCGCGCAACGCCCTGAATAGTGAGCGCGTCTGAGAGGTAAGCGGACGCACCACCCTTCTCTAGCGTCTTGACGGCGCGAGTTATAACCCTATCGGCTTCACCGTACTTCCTCTCCGCAAGAAAGACACGCGCCCGCGTCTCATCTACCTGCGCGAGCAGCCCTATGTCTTTGAGCCTCGACAGGGTTGCGCCAGCACGGTCTAAGTGTTCGTGCGCGTCCCTGTATCGCCCCAGCCTGTAAAGCAGCATAGCGACGTTATTGCGGTTGGTCGCGCAGTACCTTTCATGCCCCGCCTGCTCGTAATGATAAATAGCGGCCGTGAACTCTATGATCGCCCTGTCAGTATAAGAGGTGTTCCCCTCCGCATCGGCGAGTCTAGCCAAAACTAAGCCCATCTGCCCGTGCCATCGGCCTTTGAGTGCGTCGTCTGCCGATTCAAAGACGGGCTGCGCTTCATTCAGGATGTTGAGGGCTTCATAAAACTTGTTCTCGCACAACTCGACTATCGTGCGCCTGATTAGAATTTTTGCCTTTAACTCCAGGTCGGCGTCCGTGAGGTGCTTCAGCGCCTCCCGCATAATCACGCGAGCCTCTTCGTAAGCGCCGAGTTGCCAGTAGCAAACTCCTAGCTCATATTGAGCTTCAGACGCTTTCTCATGCCTGCCTTGTGATTGAAACTTACGGAAGGCTTCGGTTAACAAGTCTTGGGCTTTCTCCTGTGCACCTTCAACGCTTCTAAGACGACCGAGCCAGCCTGTAAGGACTCCGCATTGGAGTAAGACTTCGGCGGCTAGGACTGGCGGCAACCCCTTCACATCAGGCTTTTCACATACACCCGGCCATAACTCGCCTAGAGTCTCGCGTGCGACTTCATATTGCCCTTTGTGGATGAGGTCTGCCGCAATGCGACAGCGTAGCAGGGTGCGCTCGTTCTCGGTTAATGAGGGGTTATCTAGTTCCTTCAGACGTTCATCTGCTAAAGTCATGTGAGGACAGCCCTTCTTAATTCATGTCACTTTCGCGACATGAACGGCAAAGCCGCCGGGAGTAGAGATTCCGGCGGCGACTGTAGTCAACCCTCATAAAAACGAAAGGTGTAAGAAGATGGGTAAAGCTATCCGAGCCTCCGTGTTAGTGCTTCTACTCGCTTGCTCTGCGCAGGCGGGATGGATACAAAACCCAGCGCCAGCCCCACCGCCTCCGTCACCGCAGACAAGCGCCGCTCAAGAACCGACGAACGCCGTTCAAGAGCCGACGACGGGCGGCGAGATAGCTAACGGCGTAACCGACAGCCTGACGCGGATCGCGTTAGAACTGCTGGCGGTTCTGCCGTCGCTTCTCTAAGGCCGTATCAATTTAGCCGGAGCAAGCTGCCTAGTGGCGGCTAAGCAGTAGTGTGTCTGGCGGGCGGCGGAATGCAGAGGTGACGGCCCGCAGGCGGGAGATTAAACCTGCGCGGCGTAGAATGCAATAGTTTTAGCAGCGGAAGGAGATTTCCAGCGCCTCAAAAGTTGCACAAGGGCGTAAGTCCTTTATTCCTCACATAGCCTCGGCGGGCGCGGCCCCTCCCGTGTGGTGCTAGAATGGCTTTGCGGGCGGGCCGGACGTTTTCATCAACGCACCGACTTTTTCATCAAACAGGGGTTTTTCAGCAAAGCCGCTTGAAGTTTCAAGAAAAAAGCTCGGAGTCTCAGGCTCTAAACGCGGAACGTCAAACCTTCGAGCCTTGAACCCTTATGCGCTTCGTCAAATTCCACGGTTACGGCAACGACTATCTCGTCTTCGAGACGGCGCAACTCGGGGCCGCCGGGTGGCATGGCGGCTTCGAGCGTTTCGACGTGGGCGAGCCGTTCACCGATTTCGTCCGCCGCATCTGTGACCGGCACTTCGGCGCGGGCGCTGACGGCGTCGCCGTGGTCGAGCCTTTGACGGGTGAAGTCGGCGCTGACTTTCGCCAGCGCATCTTCAACGCTGACTTTCGCCTGCGCATCTTCAACCCGGATGGGGGCGAGGCGGCGATGTCGGGCAACGGCTCGCGCTGCGCCGCCGCGTATCTTCACTTTGAAGGGCTCTGGGCGGCGGAGGAGTTGCGCTTCACGACGAGGGCCGGCGTCAAGCTCTACACACTGCGCGGCCGTCCCCGTCCCGGAGCCTTCCGCTTTGAGGCGGAGATCGGGCAGCCTCGCTTCGACAGCGCCTCGATCCCGATGCTCACGCACGAGCCGCTCGCGGAGGTGCGCGACTATCCGCTCGCTCTCGCCGACGGCGAGACCGTCGCGGTCACGGCGCTACAGATGTGCAACCCGAACTGCTGCACCTTCGTCAACGACCTTGAGCGCGTTGACTGGCGGCGACTCGGCCGCGCAATCGAGTCGCACGCAGCCTTCCCCGAGCACACGAACGTCGAGTTCGTCAGCATCGTTGACCGCCGGAACATAGAGGCGCGCGTCTGGGAGCGAGGCGCGGGCGAGACGCTCTCTTCGGGGACGGGTGCCTGCGCGGCGGCCGTCGCCTCGATGATCGGCGGACGCACCGACCGGCACGTGCGCGTCTCGATGCCCGGCGGCCTGCTCGAAGTCCTCTGGCGCGAGGACGGCGAAGTCCTCCTCACGGGCACGGCCGAGGTCATCTATCGCGGCGAGTGGTTGGAAGAGCCGGGCTTGAGGACAAATGATAAGGGCGAGGGTGCGCCGACGTACTCTTAAAATATGCGCACGCAAGTCTTCTTTCGGTACGGATTTTTAGGGCATCTTGCGACTGGACACGGGTTAAGCCCCGTGCTACCTTCCTCTTGCATGACAAGCGGACTATGTGTTCGCTTGTCATTCTTTTTGTACGGTGTTCTTTCAGCGCAATGCATCAAGGACGTGGTTCCCCACTCCGGCTGACTCTTCACACTCCTAGAGCCGGGGGTCGAGGACGGGAGGCAACTAACCTACTCGCGCGCCGCTGAAAGACTTTGATCGGGAGGAGAACCGAATGAGTAGACCCCTGCTCGGGGGGAGTGCGGCCGTGGCCGTCCTTCTCTCAGCTTCATTGCTCTTTCTAGCGCAGACATCAATCGCAGAACCCCTCGCGGAAGGTTCACAGCAGAAGGGCGTCGCCGCCGAAACGAAGACCCCCGGCACCGACGCTCCGCAGACAAAGGACGCCGATAGCGGCGACAAGGATAAACGGGACGCGGCCGACACGAACGCAACAGAGGCCGCGATTGAAAACTCAGAGCCCGAAGCCGAAAACGAAGCTTCTACCCCGGCCGTAACCTTTACGGCCACGGCCTACAGCCTCTACGGACATACCGCGAGCGGCAGGGCCGTCGGGCGCGGTCTCATCGCGGCAGACCGAAGAGTCCTGCCCATCGGGACGCTCGTCCGGCTCGAAGCGGGCTCCTACAGCGGCGAATACATCGTTGCCGACACGGGCGGCGCTGTACGTGGTCGCAAGATAGACATCTGGGTTCCGAACACGGCCGAGGCCATGCGCTTCGGACGCCGCCCCATCAAGCTAACCGTCCTGACACGCACGCGCCCGCGGACAAACACCCCGCGCGGCGGCAGATAAAACAGGCGTGTAAACATTTCGACTCTCAGAGTCGAAAAAAGTCAGAGCCGCCGTCTACGAAAGACGGCGGCTCTGACTTTTTTCGTTCGACGATAGCATGTGTGAGGTCGGTCACAATCACGCTCCGCCTCCGTCGGTTGCGGCCAGACCCGGCCGCGTTTAAGATTCAGCGCAGTTGCAAACAGAGCATCAAAATCAGCACGTCCCGCAGTCCGCGCCACTCGTCGAAGTCCGGCGAGGCCCCATCGTCGAGTCTCGTCACTGCGGCCACGTCGCGGCCGTGGATGGCGAAGGCCGTCTCGTCGCCTCGCTCGGCGAGCCCGAGATGGTCACGTACCTTCGTTCCTCGGCCAAGCCCTTCCAAGCCGTCCCGCTCATCACAAGCGGCGCGGCAGACCGTTTCCAACTGAGCGAGACCGAGCTGGCTATAGCCTGCGGCTCGCACAGCGGCGAAGACATTCACGCGGAGACGGTCGCCCGCATGCTAGAAAAAATCGGTCTCGACGAGAGCTATCTGAAGTGCGGTGTCCACGAGCCCTACGACCGCGCGACGGCCGCGCGGCTGCGCGAGCGCGGCGAAAGTCCGGGCGTGCTGCGTAACAACTGCTCCGGCAAGCATACGGGAATGCTTGTTCTCTCTCGCCAACTCGACGCCCCGCCCGAAACCTACGACGACCCCCACGGCCCCGTCCAGCAGGCAATCCTCCACGCCGTCTCGCAGTTCTCAGGCATCCCGGCAGATGAGATAGCTATTGGCACAGACGGCTGCGGCGTTCCCGTCTTCGGCGTCGCCGTGCGTGCGATGGCGCTCATGTACGCGCGCCTTGCATCGCCACCGGAGGATTTCGACGAGGCGATGCGGAGCGCTTGCGTCCGGCTCGTGGCGGCCATGCGGAAGTATCCGGAGATGGTCGGCGGCACGGTCGAGCGGTTCGATACGGAGGTCATACGTGCCGGGCGCGGGCTCGTCTTCTCTAAGATTGGCGCGGAAGGAGTCTATACGGCGGGCGTGTTGCCATCGAAGCGCTGGCCGAAGGGGCTTGGGCTCGCCTTCAAGATCGAGGATGGAGAGGACAAGCGTGCGCGCTCAACCATAGCCATTGAGTCGTTGCGACAACTCGATGTATTAGATGAGGACGCGTACAAGGCTCTCGTTCCCTACGCAAGTTTTCCCGTCCTAAACCATCGCGGTGAGAATGTCGGCCAAATTCGGCCTTCTTTTGAACTTAGGCGAACATGAATGTACGGTCGAAAACTCAGTTTGAATAGTCTCGTGTAACAGAATAATTCGCGGCTTCCGCAGAGAGAATTAAATGAATACGGCTCAGACAGCATGGCTCATTTGTAGGTTAAGCTTCCGAGTCAGACCGAGAAATAAAATTCTTCTGTGTTTGCGCGCAAAATGCGCGCAAAATTTGAGGAACGTGGTAATGATCCGGGTGAATGAGTTGAATGGTGGCATACCCGTTGCACAGCCAAAAAACAGATAAAATGTAAGGGGTAAATAGAGTTATCGGGTCAGGCTCGGAGACGGCTAGTGAGTGAAAGCTTTGGGGGAGGTTTTCTCTCACTCCTTGCAGGCGACAACTCTTTGGGGGAACAGAGTTGTTATCAGCATAGCGGTCGAAGGCCATCAATTAGCGGGTTACTGATTCCGTTTCTGTAGGGGTTTGGGGGAGCCCCGCAGTAAGATCAGTAACCCGCATATTTGTGACCGTTCACTCTATTCACAAAAAAGCGCCGTGAGCCAAAAACTCACGGCGCTTTTTTGCGTCCGGGCGAACTCTCGAACGACCTTCAGTGACTCTTCATTCTTCGCCCCGCCCGAGCAGGTTCGCCGAAGCAGGCGGCGTGTTCAACTCTTCGATGTTGAGGCGCACCATGCCGCCCGCGTCCGTGTAGATTTCCTGCGCGGTGTGGCGCGCGCGACGATGTAGGAAGACCGCGCCGCCGATGACGCCGCCGACGCCGAGGCAGAGGAGTATGGCAAGCCCCGTCGTGATGAGCGTCGTGAGAATGACGCCGCCCATCTTTGTGGTGTAAGCACGGGTCGCTATCTCCTCTGCGTGCGGGTTGCGGCCGAGCCAGCGCACGTCCTTCTCATACTTCACGCTTGAGACGAGCTTATCCGCCGCGACCACGTCCGGCGCGTCGAAGACGAAGACCGAATAGTTGCCGATGCGCTTGTAAGATGAAGGCGCGGGCTGCCCCGCAGCGCGAAGCTCGGCGATGCGTTGGTTAATGGCCGCGTCCGCGTCGAAAGCGTGTTGCGGAGTGGTGAACTCGATGATGACTAGACGCGACTCGCCGTAGTTGGACGTGACGGCCTCGGCGTCGCCATCGAAAGAGATGGCGTCGAGCACGGGGCGATTCCCCGCGGCCTGTTGCAGCGCGGGGAGGCTGACGGCATACCCCGCCCGCTCGTAAGTCTTCTCCCAGTCGGGCAGGTGCGAGACCAGCACGGGCAGACCGTTCTCGCCGCCCTCAATCGTCCCCGCGAAGGCGCGCGCGAAATCTGCTAAAGCCTGCGGGTCAGCCTGCCCGCTGCTGAGGTCATTCATGTTGACGAAAGCCCGGCCCTTAGAGAATAAAATCTCCTTCGGAGCGGAGACGCTCACCGTGCCTGCGTCGCCCAGTTTAACGACCGGCGAACTGGCCGACATGCTGCGGCGCGTGAAGAGCGAATAAGCGGCGGCGTCGGATGTCGTCTGGACGAGGTGAACGTCGAAACTCTTTCCGTCGGCGGAAGTGTAGAGGCGGCGCGCGTCAGACGTGACCCCGTAATCTTCACGACTGATTGACTCAAACATTCCCTTCGGCGATTTGACCGGCGCGCCCTGAGCGTTGAAGTCACCTATCTTGTCCGGCAGCATGTTCGATGCATCGCCACCGCGCGCCGCACTCTGCGCCGTGGCGGAGACGACGAGGCAAGCGAGCAGCGAGAGCGTGAAAGAGACTCTTTTTAAAAACGAAATACACACGACGAAACCTCTCCGGCGGACAAAGTAGCGTCCCGGCCAAAGACGGCTTTGGGCGCTCTCACGGCAAAGCGTTTGGATGAGTTAGACGACAGAGCCGTTGTGCTTGTTCCGCTCGTTCGATGATAAGTCGGGCGGGCCGCTCAGCGCCAGCGGCGGAGTGCGCGCAGGATGAGGTCTGCGTGGCGGCGCGGGTCGGGGATGTTGCGAAGCAAGGTGGTGCCGCCGGTCTCGCTCGCGTTGTCGATGACGACGTTGCCGAAGCGTAGAAGGCGTTGCATGATGGTCGTGGTGACGGAGACATCCTGTAAGTTGCGCAGAGGGATGTTGCGCGTCGTGCGCGAGACGAGTCCCTCGTCAATCTCGATCTTGGAATCGGTGAGCGTGTAGCGCACGGTGTTGCGCTTCAGGTGCTTGTAGGCCGGGATGAGCAGCAGCGCGAGCGCGAGTGGGAGCGAGACGTAGAAGGGGACTTTCACCCACGGCTGCCACGCGAGCAACGCGATCAGCAGGAGCCCGCTGAGCGCAGCGAGCGCGTAACCGATCTTGATGAAGAGCAGCGTCGGGCGAACTGTGAAAATGGTCTGCTCCTCGGCCTCCGTCGCTGCGGCGCGCGCGTCGGGGCGGCGCTCGGGCGTGGAAGAGAGCGGCCGCACCTGTAGCGGCTCAACCGGGCGGGGTCGCGTAGAGGAGGCGATGCGCGTCTCTTCGCTTCCGGCGAAATCGGCGGCGACACGCGTCTGCTCAGAGTCGGTGTGTGCGCCGCATGCGGCACAGAAGCGCGCGCCGGGCGTCAAACGGGTGCCGCAGTTGTAGCAGTTTTCCATCTACTCCTCATTCCGTATCGCAAAGTTCACGCAGCATGTCGAGCAGCTCAACGGCGTCATAAGGCATATCTATGATGCCGCGCACGCCTGCGGCGAGAGCTTCGCCGCGCAGGTCTTCGCGCCCCGCCGGCAGGAGCAGCATCGCGGGCGGAGGCTGCCCCGCACGCGACTGCTTGGCGAGCCGCCTCAGCATCTCGACGCCGTCCATCTCGTTGAGCGCGTAGTCTACGACCAGCGCGTCGGGCCGGTCTATGCGCAGAAGGTTGAGCGCGTGTTGACCGTCGAAGGCTGCGCGCACCTCGTATGCGGCCGAGCGCATCAGCAGGTTGACCTGCGCCATCCGCGCCGCGTCCGAGACGACGAGCATCACACGGCGAAGCCTGCGCCCGCCTGCACGCCGCTCGCCCAACTGCGTCGCGGCGGCCGAGCGCGCCGCCGATTCTTTCAAAGAGGCCGTCGTCGGTTCATGAGCAAGTGGCGCTCCGGGTTCGTTCACCGCAGCCTTCGTCTTCTTGCGCTCCGAGCCTGCATGCGTGCGCCGCTCTGCTTCCGGCGCGCGTCGCGTTTCACGCACTCCATAAACGACGACGTGCGCCGCGGAGTTCTCGCCTCGTGCTTCGCCGAGCGCCGCCTCGGCTTGCTCCACAAGTCGCTCGACCTCGGTGCCGTCGGCGGGGAAAGATGAGATGCCGACGAAGAGGTCGCTGCCCCGGCTCGTCTCGGAGAACTCTTCGCGCATTCGAGAGAGGGTCGCGCGCGCCGAGGCCGAGTCGGCACCGGCAAGATGGACGAGCAGCGTAGCCGGGCCGTAGAAGGAGACTGCATCAACCCGTCGCAGATTGAGCTTCAGGAATCCGTGCGCGGTCGTAAGCGCGTGCGCGCGTCGTTCAGTGCCTGAGTCGTCGCCGCTGCCTTCACCCTCTCTATCACCGCCCGCCTCGACGAGCGCAAGCGAGCCCGTCATGCTGCCGCTGCGCGCAGCGTCGCCGACGGCATCGAGAAGGAAGAGGAAGTTGTCTATCTCGGAGCGCTGGTCTGCGACCGCGGGTGCCGAGCGGCGACCCGACTCAACGCGCCAGAGAAGCGAGGCGAGCCGCGCGCGCAGCTCTTCGGCCGGAACTTCCCGCGCGAAGTAGTCGTCTGCGCCGAGGTGTTGCGCGGCGCTGCGAAGCGACCGGCTCTCCGCGCTGAAGAGAATGACAACCGGCAGCGCGAAGCTCTCCGGCTTCATCCGCAGGCGACGCGCGAGTGACAGCAGACGCCCCTCGCCCTCACGACCTCCGAAGGCGATGAGGACGACTGACGGGGCAAGCTCTTCGACGCGGCGCATGGCCTCCTTAGCGGAGGCGCGTGTTACCTCGAAGCCAGCGTTGGCAAGCTTCTCGCCGAGCGCATCTTCGTCAGTGCCTTCGTCCGCGATTAGCAGCACGCGGCTCGCTTCCGCGTGCTCGTCCTCAAGCTCGCCGGGTTGAACGTTCACGCGCGAGCCCACGTGTGCTCCATCGCGTTCGGGAGTTTCATCAGTCGTAGCTTCAGACATCTCTCGGAGCCGGTCGTTTGAAAGAAGAAGGGCGTTCCAACATTTGCCTCTGACACGCTGTCACCTAATAGGCGGCGCAATCATACCGCGACAACCCCCGCCGCTAACAGCCGCCGACCGCGCGAGAACATGAAAGCGCATAGACCAAACATGCGCACACAAACGAAGAGGGACGGCGCTCGTGTCCGTCCCTCTCGCGTGTTCTGTTGAATTCAGTCGACCGTCACTGGCTGACGAGTCGGAGCTTGCCGTCGGGAGTCCGCACGGCGAAGACGTTCTGCTCATAGACGAGTGTTGGCGGCTCGGCGGCCTTGAGCTTGGCGATCTGCGTGCGCGAAACGCGCGGAGCCAGTCGCGCCGTCGAAGGGTCGCGCATCAGTTCATAGCGTTCCGAGATGCGGCGCACGTACTCCTGCGTCTCGCTGTAAGGCGGAACGCGTCGGCCGTACTTCAACACCGCCCCCTCGCCCGCGTTGTAGCCCGCGAGCGCGAGGCGCACGTCGCCGTCAAAGAGGTCAAGCAGAAAGCGAACGTAGCGCGCGCCACCCTCGATGTTCTGCTGCGGGTCGAAGATGTTTCGGACACCGAAGCGCGCCGCAGTCCCCGGCATCAACTGCATCAGCCCGCGCGCTCCTTTAGGCGAGAGCGCGAAGCGCTTGAACGAAGACTCGCGGTGCATGATCGAGTAGAGCAGCACGGGGTCTACGCCGTTGCGCGTGCCCGACTCGACGATGAAGCGGTCTACGCCCGCGTCTCCCGTCGAGAAGTTGTCGAGCGCGGTGCCGACCGCCATCGAAAGCGACGGCTCCGCAGCGATGGGCTGTGAAGAGGGCACGACGTTGCGCGCCGTCAGCTTCAGCCTCTTGTTCAGCCGGGTGGGCGCGGGCTGGACGGGCAGTTGGATGCGCACGCCGTCATGCACGTCGAAGTTGTCGAAGTGGTAGCGAGAGCCCGCCTGTTGAGCCGCCACGGGCAGACAGGAGATGATGAAGAGCGCAACGAAGAGGAGAAGTTTTTTCATGACCTTGATGGCTCGGGCACGTGCGCGGTGGGCGTCCGTGTCACTTTAAATCTCGGCGGGGCGCGGCGAAAAAATTCTGTTTCGAGGACGAGGCTTCTTAGCCTGTTACAAACGCGCTCAATCGAACGCATGAACAGGATAACACATGGGCGCATGTGTGTTCAACGAAATTTCCCGCTCGTTTAACTTAAACTATTTGTTAGTTTAGCTTCAGTCTTGGAACTGGCTTGGAGGTGCGGAGCTTTAGGAAGAGGTGAGCGTGCCGGAGCGTGGGGAGCGAAGTCTTGACAGTGCGTGTATGATGAAAGCCGCTTATCCAGCGGGTTAACCTTCCGGCACTTAACGCGTGCGTCCGCCAGCGCACCTCACGCATCAGGAGAAGGAGATGAAAAGACTACTCACCGCGACGTTCGCGGGCGTGCTCTCGCTTTCCGCCATCGTCGTCACCGCCGCGCAGAACACCAACTCAACAACGACCAACGCAAACGGCAACGCGAAGACGGCGACCAAACGCGGCCCGGTCTTTCGCGCCAACAAGGAGCAGATCAAACAGGCTCAGGAGATTCTGAAGCGGCGCGGATTCTTATCGGGCGAGTCAACGGGCAAGCTCGACCCGGCGACGCGCGAAGGGCTCAAGAGGTATCAGGAGGCGGAGGGACTGAAGGTCACGGGCACGCTCAACGCGGCGACGCTTCAGAAGATGAACGTCGTGCTTACGGACAAGCAGAAGGCTTGGGTCGCAGTCAACGCGCAGAAGACGAAATGAATCGTTGCCGACCGAACGGCGTGCTTTCACGTCACGGCGCATGAAGGATGTAAGAAGAAAGGAGCGCGGACTCCAAAAGTCCGCGCTCCTTTCTTCTTGCTGTTATCGCTTGCCGTTCAAGCCGAGGCTGTCTGCTCCGTAAGCAGTCGCTCGACTATTTTGTAGCTCGCCTCCAAAGCCTCGCCGAGCTTCTGCGGCTCGGAGCCGCCGCCTTCGGCCATGTCGGGCTTACCGCCGCCGCGTCCGCCGATGATGGGCGCGAGTTCCTTGATGACGCGCCCTGCGGGGACGCGCTTCGAGAGGTCTGCCGAGGTGCGCACGATGAGCGACGCCTTGCCGTCGGCGCGGCGACCGAGGACGACGACGCCCGTCTTGAGCTGCGCGAGCAAGGTGTCTGAGAGTTGTCGCAGAGCCGACGCGTCGAGGTCGCTCGCCTCGCGTGCAAGGACGAGGACGCCGCCTTCGACCTCGCGCGCTTCAACGCCATTCTGAGCGGAGCCGCTACCGCCTCCGAGCGCAAGCTTCAAACGCAACTCGTCGGCCTCGCGCCGAGCCTTCTTCAACTCATCCTGCAAGCGGCCGACAGCGGCGGGGATGTCCGCACGCGTCGAGCGTAGGTCGCCGGAAATCTGGTCAACGAGCGCCTCGGTCTCCTGAAAGCGCATGAAGGCGTCACGCCCTGTGACGGCGCGTATGCGGCGCGTGCCCGACGCAATTGACTCGTCGCTCACGACCTTGAAGAGCCCGATGTCGCCCGTCGCGCGCACGTGCGTGCCGCCGCAGAGTTCTTTCGAGAATGCCTCGCCTTCAATGAGACCCGGCACGGTGAGCACGCGCACATGCTCGGAATATTTTTCACCAAAGAGCGCCATCGCGCCCGAGCGCATCGCTTCGTCGAGCGTGAGCAGGTCGGTGCGCACCTGCTCGTTGCGTAGAATCTGAAAGTTGACGAGCCGCTCTATCTCCGCAATCTCGTCGCGCGTCAAAGGCTGATAGTGCGAGAAGTCAAACCGCAAATAGTTCGGCGCGACGACCGACCCCGCCTGCTTCACGTGCGTACCCAAGACTTCGCGCAACGCCGCGTGCATCAAGTGCGTCGCCGTGTGATTGCGCCGCGTGGCATCGCGCTTCTCAACGTCAACTTGAGCTGTCAATGTGTCACCCGCACGCAAACTTCCATGTTCGACGTTGATACGATGAACAATGAGGCCGCTGACGGGAGAGACCGTATCATTAACGATGACGCGCGTATCTGTGATGGGCTGAGGCGGGTTTTCTGTCCACCTCTTAAGTGAGAACGAATTATAAAGCTTACCCGTGTCGCCGATCTGCCCACCTGACTCTGCATAGAAAGGCGTGCGGTCGAGGATGACTTCGCCTTCTTCGCCTTCGTTTAACTCCTCAACTTCCTCCTCGCCGCGCAGCAGAGCTACGACACGCGCATCATCCGTGCGCGTGTCGTCGTAGCCGGTGAACTCGCACGCGCCGACGCGCAAACTGATTCGGGCATACACCTCATTGACTTTGCCGTGGATTGTGCGTTGCTCTTTAGAACTAACGCTCTGAATCTCACGCAAGGCCATATCAAACCTTTCGTTGAATATCTCCTCATCAAAGGTTGGAAAGCCGCGTTCTTCTATCGCGACCCGGATGAGGTCGCGGGGCGTGCCGAAAGTGTCATAAAGGCGTGCGAGTTCCTTCCAATCTGGATGTTGACCTTGTGGTATTGAGGCAAAGAGGGCCTCAAGTTTTTGCAGACCCGTCGTAAGCGTCGTGCTGAATCGTTCCTCTTCGAGACGCACCATGCGTTCGATGAAGTCGCGCGAGGCTTCGAGTTCGGGGTAAGCCTCTTTCATCTGGTCGATGACGAAGTTTGTGACCTTGTAGAAGAACGCATCTTCTAACTGAAGCGCGTTGCGGCCGTGGTAGATGGCGCGGCGCATGATTTTGCGGAGGACGTAGTTACGTCCTTCGTTGCTCGGGAGGATGCCGTCGGCGATGGAGAAGGCGGTGGCGCGCGCGTGGTCGGCGATGACGCGCATGGCGAAACCCTCTTGCGTTTCGGGTTCGTAGTGTCGGTCGGCGAGCTTCGCTGTGAACTCGAGGATGGGGCGGACGAGGTCTGTGTCGTAGTTCGTCTGCACACCTTGAAGGACGGCGGTGATGCGTTCAAGACCCATGCCTGTATCAACCGAGGGCTTCGGCAGCGGCTCAAGACGATAGGATTCATATTTACCGTCGGTGGTCTTTTCGCCGACGCCCTCGCGGTTGAACTGCATGAAGACGAGATTCCAAATCTCCATCGTCGTATCGCCGGGGCCGTTGACGAACTCGGGGCTGTTCTTCGACGGGTCGTCGGGGTCTTCGCCCATGTAGTAGTGAATCTCGCTGCAAGGGCCGCAGGGGCCCGTGTCGCCCATCTGCCAGAAGTTGTCCTTGCGGCCGAAGCGGAGGATGCGCTCGCGCGGTGCACCGACACGCTCCCAGAGCGCGGCGGCCTCCTCGTCGGCGGGGACTTCCCCATCGCCCTCGTAGACGCTGAACCAGAGGCGGCGCGGGTCGAGCCCGTACTCCGTGACGAGCAACTCCCAGGCGAAGCGGATGGCGTCCTCCTTGAAGTAGTCGCCAAAGGAGAAGTTGCCGAGCATCTCGAAGAAGGTGTGATGGCGCGCGGTCTTGCCGACTTCGTCGAGGTCGTTGTGCTTGCCGCCCGCGCGCAGGCACTTCTGTGAAGAGGCGGCGCGCGTGTAGTCTCGCTGCTCCGCGCCGAGGAAGACATCCTTGAACTGGTTCATCCCGGCGTTGGCGAACAGCAAGGTCGGATCATTCGCGGGCAAAAGCGGGCTCGACGGCACGCGCTTGTGCCCCTGCTTCTCGAAGTAGCTCAGAAACTTTTCGCGTATTTCGTTACCGGTCATCATAAAAAAAATAGTCAGTAGACAGTTGGTCAGTTAGTCAGTAGAGGCTGACTCGGCGACGGCTTGAATACTGGACACAATCTCCTTGTTGAAGAGTTTATCATGTGGCGCGAAGGCGGGCGAAGCGGGACGAAAACCGAAACGTCGTTGAAACGTCAGTAGGGATGGCGGCGAGTCAGTCGGCTTCCGCCTCGTCATTATCAATGTCGGCAGTCGCGGCTTCGCGCACCTTGCGAATGATGAGGTCGTAGGAGAAGCCGAGGCGGAGCAGGTGGTCGTAGAGACTCTTCGTCTCGGCCCGCGTCGAGGGGCGGCCGCGCAGGCGCACGCGCTTCTCGATGGCGCGCGTGATGAGTTCCTCTTCGGGCGTCTCGCGGTAGACGAGTTCGAGCGCGGCGTCGGCCGTCTCCTTCGAGACCTTCTTCGTCTTGAGGTCGCGCGCGAGTCGCTGACGGCCCACGGGCTTCTGCCGCACGCGGTATGAGGCGAAGCCGAGGGCGAAACGCTCGTCGTCGAGATAGCCGTACTCCTTGAGCTTCGCGAGCGCGTAGTTGGTCGCCGCTTCGTCCGCCCACTCCTTCTCTAAAAGGCGCTCGCGCAGCTCCTCGACCGAGCGCGGTTTGGCGGCGAGCAGCTTGACGGCTCTTTGCAGCGTCCGCTCGCGCGCCTTCTCGGCGTCGAGCGGGGGTGCGGGTCGCGCCTTCTTCTTTTCATCTTCGAGGTCGCTGTTAATCTGCCTCTCCGATTTCGGCGGCCTCGGCTTATATGTCCGTCGCTTCTGCATCTCAACCGTACTCTAGCAAGAGCGCGGCGGACGGGACAACGAAGCGTGCCGATTTCCGTAAACCGAGGAGCGAGACTTAAGATTGTCACGGCTTCGGTTGAAGAAAGTTTGAGGACGCTTAATGCCGGACGGAATCGTCATCATAGACAAGCCCGCGGGCCTGACTTCGCACGACGTTGTGGCGCGCGCGCGCCGCATCTTGAAAGAGAAGCGCGTCGGGCACACGGGCACGCTCGATCCGTTCGCAACGGGCGTGCTCGTCTTACTTGTCGGTCGCGCGACGCGGCTCGCGCAGTTTCTCGCGAGCGCGGAGAAAGAGTACGAGGCAACGATACGACTCGGCTACGCGACGGACACGGGCGACCTGACGGGCGCGCGTCGCGAGAGCGCGGGCGTAAGCGAAAGCGCGGGGAGAGAAGTGATGGCGTCGGAGTGCTCGACTCTCAGCCGTGAAGAGATGGAGGCCGCGCTTGCTCGCTTGCGCGGAGAGTTCGAGCAGGTGCCGCCGATGTACTCGGCGAAGAAGGTCGCGGGGAAGAAGCTGTATGAGTTGGCGCGCGAGGGGCGTGAGGTCGAGCGTAAGGCCGTGCGTGTGCGCGTGAGCGAGTTTGAGATTGCCGCTGATGAAGAGGGATGTTTCCTCAAGTCGAACGCTGACGCGACGTGCGATGTGAGAGCGCGCGTCGTCTGCTCGGCGGGAACTTACGTGCGTGCGCTGGCCGAGTCGGTCGGCGCGGCTTTGGGCACGGGCGCGCACCTCGCATCGCTCAGGCGGACGCGCGCGGGCGAGTTCCGGATAGGAGTCGCGCTCTCACTCGAAGAGTTGCAAGGCCGGGTCGAGGCCGACGGCGAGTTTCTAATTCCGTTGGAAGCGGCGCTCCCTCACTTACCCTTCGAGCATCTAACGAGCGATGAAGCGCGCCGCGTGCGGCACGGCGCGGCCATACGCGCCGAAGGCGAGCGT
>JAVXWN010000265.1:0-15125 GCA_032230645.1 Acidobacteriota bacterium
CACGCCCCTTCTTCCGTTTTAACTTTGACCCGGCGGCGAGTCTTTCAACCGGCGGCCGTCCTGTTCGCGGAGAGCACGCGGTCGAGCGCGGGCCCGATTACCTTCAACCCGAACTCACCCGCCGCGAAGCCGCGAAGCTTCCCTTCAGCGTCGAAGAGATAGTAAGCCGGGACGTAACCCTGCTCGTTCTGAAACGCATCGCGCAAGCGGTGCTCGTTATCGACGGCGCACGGCTCCGTGATGTTGTAGGTGTTGATGGCCTCGCGCACGGCCTCGGCATCGGTGTCCGCTTCGTAACGCGGCATGTGGACGGCGATGACGCGCAAGCCCTCGGCCGCCCTGCGGTCGCGCCACTCCGATACGCGCGGCAAATTCTCCTTACACATCCCGCAGCTCACAGACCAGAAGTGTACGAGCACCGGATGCCCCTCGGCCGCGGCTTCGGCCGCCGCCCCCGTCGCGTTGAACCACTCGGTCGCTCCCTCAAGCGAAGGCATCTGTGTCCCGATTCTCATTGGCATAACGAAACCTTCGTAAATGGTAAATCGTGAATCGTGGTCGAGTGCTGTTCGGTCTGATTTGTGAACTGGAAGCAGCAGCCTTTCGCGCGCCGCAACTCCTATTCACGATTTACCATTCACGGTTCTTCAGACCTTCAACGTCTCCTGACCCGGCCGCCAGTCGGCCTGACAGAGCCCGCCGGTCTGGAGAGCCTGTATGACGCGCAGCGTCTCGTCGGCCGAGCGCCCGACGTTGAGGTCGTGGATGACCGCATAGCGCAGCGTCCCCTCCGGGTCGATGACGAAGAGGCCGCGCAACGCGACGCCCTTATCCTCGATAAGCACGCCATAGTCGCGCGCCACCTGCTTGGTGATGTCGGAGGCGAGCGGGTAGCGCAAGCCCTCGACGCCGCCCTTGTCGCGCCCCGTCTTGAGCCATGCGCGGTGCGAGTGAACCGAGTCGGTCGAGACGCCGATGACCTCGGCTCCGATGCCTTGAAAGTCATCGTAGCGGTCGCTGAACGCCGTCAACTCAGTCGGGCAGACGAAGGTGAAGTCGAGCGGATAGAAGAGCAGCACGAGCCACTGTCCCTTATAGTCCGAGAGCTTCACGTTCTCGTTGAGCTTCTCGATGTTCTTCGTCGAAGGCATGTCGAATTCCGGCGACGGCTGCCCTACTTTTGCTTCTGCCATATGCTTGATGATTCCTCCGTTGAGTCTTGAAAAAAATTCCGTCCATCGGACGACGCCTTTCATCTCCGGCGCGCCCGTTAACAAATTCGAGCCCGCACCTCTTCAGCCTTTACCCTGACAGTCGGGGCACAAGCCCACGAGCGTCAGGTGAATAGACTCGGGCTTGAAGCGCGAGCGGCGAGCGGCGGCTCGGATAAGCTGCGAAGTCTCCGCGAGGTCGAAGTCCGAGAGCTTGCCGCAGCGCGAGCAGACGGCGTGGTCGTGGCGTGCCGTCTCGCGGTCATAACGGCTCGACCCCTTGCCGAAGTTGATCTCACGCAGGAGTCCCTCCTCCTTGAGATACTTCAAAGAGTTGTAGACAGTCGCGAAGCTGATCGAGGGCAGAGCGCGACGCGCCGCCTCGAAAATCTCGTTTGCCGTCAGGTGCCCGTCCGACTCCGCGACCACGCGGAGCACGGCCTGCCTCTGCGGCGTCAACGCCCTCCGAGCGCCACCCTGATCTCCCTTACCCGCCATAAATTTTTCCTGTCCTTGAAGTGGAATTAGAATAATTCTAAACAGCACTCTTGTCAAGCGCATGAAAGGGGCCGGGGGTTTTAGGGTCTGGGGGCCAGTCAATGGCTTGTTGTCTTTCCCGGCCCCGACCCCTAACCACCAGCCCCTTTACAGCTTCGGGTGTTGCTCGACGAAATCGAGGAGCGCGGGGGCATAATCGTCGAAGCGTGGGCAGCGGACGCCGTGCGGCTCTAACAGCGCCGAGGCGCGTGCGGTGTCGTAGGTCTGCTTGAGGAAGAAGTAGGGGACGCCGACGCGCGGCAACCCCGTGACGCGCTCGCTGAGCGGCAGGTTGAGCGTGGTGCGCACGAGCGGCGCAGGGACGGTGAAGAGCGCGCCGCGCCCCGAGAGGTTGCGCGAGATGATGTCGAACAACTCACGGGTCGTGAGCGGCGTGGGGTCTGCGAGTTGCACGGTCTCGCCCGCCGCGCGCTCGTCCGAGGCGAGCGCGGCCATTGCCTCGACAACGAAGTCCACGGGGACGACGTTGAGTTGCACCTCGCGATTGCCGATGTTGGCGAGCGAGAGCGCGGCGGGGAACATGCGCAGGTAGTTGATGAGATAGTAGACGCCGTCGTACTTCGCCGTCTCGCCCGTCAGAGAGTCGCCGCAGACGACCGCGGGGCGGTGGATGGTGATGGGCAACTCCGCTTTGAGCGCATCCACTTCGAGTTCGGCAAGGTACTTGGTCTCTTCGTAGTGATTGCGGAATCCTGCCTCGTGGCGCAACTCGCTTTCGAGAATGCGCCCCGTGCGCCGCCCGGCGACGTAACAGGTCGAGACGTAGTGATAGCGCCGCAGGTTCGGAAGCCCGAGCGCGAAGCGGTTGACGTTGCGCGTGCCTTCGACGTTGACGCGCGTGGCGAGGTCTCGGGCGACGGCGAGGTCGTAGATGGCCGCGAGGTGAAAGAGCGTTGTCGTCTCGCGCCGCGCGGCTTCCGCGTCGTCGGCCGACAGCCCGAGGTCTTCGAGCGTGATGTCGCCCTCCATGATGCGGAACCTGCCGGGCGGCGTGCCGGTCTTCTCGACGAGACGGTCAACGTCGGCGTGCGCACGGCCGACGAACGCGGGCTGCACGAGCAGCAGGAAGCGCGCACCCTCACGCGCAAGGCGCTCGACCAGCCGCCCGGCGATGAAGCCGGGGAAGCCCGTCAGGAAAATGGTTGCGTCACTGAGCATGAGCAGAACAAAGGATGAAGAGGTTTGAAGGATTGAGAGATTGATTCATCTCTTCATCGGTTCATCGAATCACTGAACCGATGAGATGATGAGTTGAGCGCTTCATCCTTCCTTATCTTCGCCGCAGACGAGTTCGACGAGCGTGCGCAAGCCCGTGCCGCTCGCACCTTTGGGAGCGTAGGGCGTGGGCGCGTCGTACCATGCGGTGCCTGCGATGTCGAGGTGAACCCACGGCGTATCGCCCGCGAACTTCGAGAGCAGCAGCGCGGCGGCCGTCGCGTCGGGTCGCCCGCCATAGTTCTTGAAGTCGGCAATCATGCTCTCGATCCTCTTCTTGTAATCGTCCGAGACGGGCATCCGCCACGCGGGCTCGCCCACGGCATGTGCGGCCGCCAGCACACGGTTCGCCCACTCGTCGTCGTTTGAGAAGAGACCCGTGCGGTGCGTGCCGAGCGCGACGATGATCGAGCCCGTGAGCGTCGCCAGATCAACTATGCGCGTCGCGCCGAGGTGCTTCGCGTAAGCGATGCCGTCTACGAGGATGAGTCGTCCTTCGGCGTCCGTGTCAACGCACTCGATGGTCGGGCCGGCGAAGGTACGAACGATGTCGCCGGGCTTGATTGCCTTGCCCGACGGCATGTTCTCGGCGGAGGGCACAACCGCGACGACGCGCCGGTTCGGTTTGAGCAGAGCGAGAGCGCGCATGGCTCCAAGCGCCGCCGCGCCTCCGGCCATGTCGGACTTCATCTCGTACATTTCGAGCCCGTGCTTGATGGAGATGCCGCCCGTGTCGAACGTGATTCCTTTGCCGACGAAGGCCCACAACTCGTCGTCGGGCGAAGCGCCCTCGGGCTCGTATCGAAGGACGATGAGCGCGGGCTCTTCATCAGACCCCTGCGCGACGCCCGCGAGTCCGCCCATCCCGCGCGCGCGTATCTCGTCGGCCGTGAGTGATTCAACATGGAGCCCGACCTCCGACGCCATCTCGGCGGCGCGGCGTGCGAACTCGCGCGGCGGCAGACTCAACCCCGGCTCGTCCGCAAGCGTGCGCGTCCAGTTCGCGGACTCGGCGACGATGCGCGCACGCTCTAACTCTTCAAGTGCCCCGCTCTCCTTGAACGCGCCGATTAAGTTAACGCGTTCGAGCCGCGCCGCGTCCTCTTCATCCTTCTTCTGATAGAAGCCGTTCTCGTAGAGCCCGAGGTGCGCACCTTCGGCGAGCGCGCGAACCATGCCGCGCGCGTCGTCGGCCACGGGCGGCGCGATGAAGTGCAACGTGCGCGCCGTGCGAGCAGCGCGCACGGCGCACCCGGCAGCGCGCCTGAGCGTCGCCGGGTCGAAGTCCGCGTGCAAGCCGAGCCCGACGAGAAGCACGCGCCGGGCGCCGCCCTCGCCTTCGCCGCCCGGCGCGTAAATCAGCAGCGTCGTCTCCTCTTCACCTTTGAACTCGCCGTCGGCGACGACGCGCTCGCAGAGTGCACGCACGTCTTCGCCCGTGGAGTCGAACACAGGTAGGTGCGGCTCGTCCAAGAAGAGGCCGACGGCGATTGTCTCCGACGCGGGCGTTGATAAGGGGAGGGCGGCGTTGAGTTCAATCAGGAGGCTCGTCTGTCTGCTCATCGTGAGTTTCTTTTAAGCTCCGGTTTGTTTCGCTCGTTGCGCAACGAGTATAATTCAAACCAGACGATACGGCCTAACTGACAAACTCCCGAAAATCCGGAGCACGCGTTCGGCGAATAAGCTTTATGTTCGACGAAGAAGACCCAAAGCAAGCGCCGAGGCAGAGAGCCGTCGAGCTTTTCCGTCGCGCATACGAGGCGCAGTCGGAGAAGAAGTACGACGAGGCGGTCGAGTTGTACCGGCGCTCGATTGAGACCTATCCGACCGCCGAGGCACACACCTTCTTGGGGTGGGTCTACAGCTTCGAGGGGCGCTACAGCGAAGCGATAGATGAATGTCTGGAGGCCATCCGCGTTGATGCGAGCTTCGGCAACCCCTACAACGACATCGGCAGCTACCTCATGGCGCAGGGCGACCTCTGGACATGCGTTCGCTGGTTCCGCCGCGCTCTCAACGCGACGCGCTACGAGTCATACGCTTTCCCACACTTCAACCTCGGGCGCGTCTACGAGGAGCGCAACCGTCCGCTCGACGCCGCGCGCCATTACGGACTCGCGCTCGAAGGGCAGCCCGGCTTCACGCAGGCCGCGCATGCGCTCAGACGCGTGCAAGCGAGACTCAACTGATTACGCGAAAGAGGGAAGTTGATTGATTGACTCAACGACTCGTTGACTCAATCAACCAAGCTCACGCACGATGTCTTCGCCGGAGGAGTATTTTTTGTGCTGGAGTGCTGACGCGCGGCGGATGGACGAGTTGTGGGCCAAAGGGTGGAGGCACTTCGGCCCGGTCTTCTTTCGCTACCGGCGTTGGCATTACATCAGGCGGGACTATACGGTGACTCCTCTGCGCATTGACCTCGGCCGCTTCACGCGTTCGCGTAGCCAGCGCCGCGTCGTCGCGCGCAACCGCGACCTACGCGTTGAGGTGCGCCCGACCGAGATTGATGCTGAGATGGAGAGAATGTTTCGCAGACACCGCCTTCGCTTCCACGAGCAAGTCCCCGACTCGCTCGACAACTTTCTCTCGTACAGCCCTGCCACAGTCCCTTGTTGCAACGAGACGGTGCGCGTCTACTCGGGCACGCGCCTGGTCGCCGCGCACTTCCTCGACATCGGCGAGGAAGCGACCTCGGCCGTCTACGCGATGTTCGACCCCGATGAGTCGCGCCGCAGTCTCGGTATCTACACGATGCTCCTCGCCATCGAGCAGACGCGCCGCACGGGCCGACGCTACTACTACCCCGGCTACGCCACACGCGAGCCCTCGCCCTACGACTACAAGAAGAACTTCGCCGGACTTGAACAGTTCGACTGGCGCGGCCGCTGGCTCCCGCTCACGCCGGGCGACACGACTTGAGCCTGCGCTCCTTTAAGAGAATGTTTGTAAAGACCCGTCCGGGTCTTTCACCGAGGGCTTCTAGGATGTCTCGTGCTGCTCGATGCCTTCGAGCCCCTTGACCAGTTCTTTGTTGATGCGCATCTTGCGGCGGTTGGCGTCGACGGCGACGTAGATGACCTCGGCCTCCGTGACCTTGATGCGTTCCGACGTGCCGCCGTAGCGTTCGGCCTCGACGACGACGCGGACGGTGATAGAGGTCGTGCCGAGGCGTTCGGCGGTGGCGTAGAAACTGACGAGATCGCCGACGAAGACCGGCTGGTGGAAGATGACTTCGCGCATGGCGACGGTGACGAAACGCTCGACGCCCGTGCGACGGTGCGCCTCGACCGCGCCCGCGATGTCGATGTAGCTGAGTATGATGCCGCCGAAGATTGTGCCCTGCGGGTTGGTGTCGCGCGGAAGCAGCGTGATGCGTATGGCGGGGTCGCCGTATGAGTTCATAGCCCTTACCTTTCGCCCGAGGATGGACGCGCGCGGGCGCGGCTGTCAAGCGCATCCGCCCACAGGTTTTCGACGCGGGAGGGCGTACAACGATGAGGCCGGACGTAACATCCAAACCCTTGTCGTATTAGCGGAATCACCCGGCCGAGCAATAGCTCACGCGGGTAAAAAGTTGTCAGAGACGGCCCTGTCGGCATATCGTTTCAGCAGGAAATCAGACGATGAAGAGACTCTTTAACTACTCCCTTTTGCTAGTGGTGTTATCGTCCGTCGCCATCGGCGCGGCGGCGCAGGATCGCAGCCGCGTGGGCCGCAAGAGCACCCCCGCGCAGCAGCAGGCCAAGCCCAAAGCGACGCCGACTCCGATGCCGACGCAGCCGCCCGCGACCATCGCCGAGACGCCGCTCCAACCCGGTCAGCGCGCACGCTTCGACGTTACCAACTACCGCATCATCGCCGAACTCAATCCCGCGCAGCATCTCCTGACCGCGAGCGCCGACGTGACCTTCACGCCGCTCGACAACACGCGCAGCGTCGTCTTTGAACTCAACGGCTCGCTCAAGGTCGAGTCGGTCGAGCGTCAGGGTCGCGCGCTGACGAACGTCGTGCAGGATCAGGCGGGTCTTGAAACTATCGGGCCCTTCGTGCGCATAGACCTGGGTGAAGTCGTTCCCGCCGGTCAGTCTCAGACGCTTCGGTTCCGCTGGAGCGGCGCGCTCGTCACGCCCGAGGGCGGGCCGCTGTTGACGAAGCGGCTGGCTTACGTCGGCCCCGACATGTCTTATCTGATGTACGCCGCGCGCTGGTTCCCTTTCCACGAGTACGCCGCCGACCGCGCGACCTCCGACATCACTCTCAGCGTGCCCACGGGCTACACCGTTGCCGGGGCGAGCGACGAACCCATAGCCGAACTCTCCGGCGCGCAGTTCCTCCCGCCCGTTGCCGAGACCGGCGCACGCACCGCGCCCGCGCGCACGTCAGCGCCGGGGCCAGGGCTTCACAGCTATCACTTCGTCACGCGCCAACCGTCGCTCGTCGGCAGCTTCGCCGTCGGCCACTTCATCACGCGCACGCTCAAGGTGGGCGGCTATGAGTTGACCTTCAACGTCCAGCCGGGCAGCGAGGGTTTCATAGACCCCTACGCGCAACTCGTCGGCGACGCCTTGCAGTTCTATACGCAGAAGTACGGGCAGCCCGCTTTCGGCACGCGGCTCTCCATCGTGCAGATAGATGATGCGAGCCTCGACGCCTATGCCGCGCCCGGCATCGAGTTTCTATCGCCTCGCTTCTTCACGCCCGGTCGTCAAGCTTCACTTGATGAAAGGGTCTTGCGCGAAGTGGCGTACCAGTGGTGGGGACTGACCGTGGGGCTCAAGTCGTTCGATGATGTATGGCTCTCTCAAGGATTGGCCGAGTGGAGCAGTTTCGCCTTCCGCGAAGCCAAGCTCTCGGGCGGGCAACTCGACGTGGCGCAGCGCGACATGCTTGAGCGCGCTCTCATGTTCGAGCAGTCGGCATCAATCGCGCGCGCGCCCTCGACCTTAGATGACCAGTCGGCGGCATATCAGGCCGTCGTCTTCTACAAGGGCGCGATGGTCTTCCGCATGCTGCGCGAGACGATCAGGCCAGCGAAGTTCGACGAACTGCTCAAACGCTTTGCGGGCGAGTTCCGTGGGCGCAACGCCTCGATTGACGACTTCGAGAAGCTGACGACCGCAGTTAACGGCGAGAACATGCGCTACTTCTTCGCGCGCTGGGTCGAGGGCACGGGTGTTCCCGAATTCACCGTTGACTATCAGATCATACGCACGCGCACGGGCAAGTTCCGCGCACGCGGCACCATCAAGCAGAACGTCGAGAATCTGCGCATGCCCGTCGAGCTGCAACTGCGCGCCGAGGGCGACGACGCCGACACGACCGTCTACGTCGCCGACCGCAGCGAGGACTTTGACTTCGAGGTCAAGGGCAAGCCCTTGGAAGTCATCGTTGACCCGAACAACAAGGTGCTGCGCACGTCGGAAGACCTTCGCATCTCAATCGTTGCGCGCCGCGGTCTTGAGTTGTTCCGCGAGGGTCAGTACCTCGAAGCGCAGCGCCAACTCGAAGAGGCGCTCAAGCTCGACAAGTCGAACTCTTGGGTCTACTACAACCTCGGGCTCATCTTCCTTGAGCAGCGCAACTATCAACAGGCGCTCGACAACCTCGACGCCGCGCTCAACGGCAACCTGCGGCCTTCGTGGATCGAAGCGTGGGCGCACATCAAGCGCGGCAACGCCTACGACGGCATGGGCGACCGCGCCCGAGCCGTGCACGAGTACCATAGAGCGGTCGAGTCCGGCATTGACTTCGACGGCGCGCAACGCGCGGCTCAGGAGTATCTCAAGACTCCCTACGACCCGAAGTCCGTCACTCAACAAGCCGCTTCCGGCGTGAGTGAATAGACCGGCTCGGACGACTACGCACACTTCAACAAGGACGCCCCCGCCACATGCGCGGGGGCATTTTTCTTTCCGTGTCTTTCCATGGCAGCGGCTAGCCGCTTGGGCGTATGATGTACGACCGAGACGGCATACGCCTTGCTCATCTTTTCAGCCTATGCGCCCGCTGACGCTCCACACGAAGACGACGTTGCTTGCGTCGGCCATCACGCTCGCCGTGTTGGGCGTGGTGCTCGCTCTCACAAGCGTCCGCTTCGCCGAGCGCGTGCGTGAAGAGCAGAAGCAGTTGGCGCTGCTTCAAGCCGACAACCTCGCCGACCACATCAGCGAGATGCCTTCGCCGCGCGACCCGGCGGAGATTGCGCGCCTCGCCACGCTCGTCCACGGCTCGCGCCCCGACGCCGTGTCGGTGCGCGTGTGGGAGCGTGCGGGCGGGCTCTTCCAACAGGTCGCCGCTTCGACCGGGGGCGGGCAGGCCGAGGAGATTCCCGAAGAGGTCAAGGCCGCGCTTCGCAGCGGACTCGAAACACGCGTCGTCGAGGCGCGACCCGAAGGCGCGGACGACTCGCTCTATCGTGTCTTCGCGCCCGTCTTTCAGGAGGGGCGCGTGAGCGGAGCGGTCGAGGTGATTGAAAAGCTCGACAGCGCGCCCAACATCGCCGTTGACTACGGACGCGGCGCGCTCTGGCTCGCCGTCCTCGCCATCGTCGCCATCACCACGGGCGTCTTCCTGCTCTTCCGGCACTTCGTTCATCACCCCGTCGGCCGACTGCTCGGCGCGATGGAGCGCGTCAAGGCGGGCGACCTCTCGGCACAGGCTCCCGAGACGGCGCGCGACGAGATAGGCACGCTCACGCGCGAGTTCAACCGCATGCTCACGCGCCTGAGCGAGATGACCGCCGAGCGCGAGGCGCAGACACACATCCTCGGCGAGCGCGTCCGCGAGGCTACGTCCGAACTCGCCGAGCGCAACGAGCAACTCGAAGAGCGCAACCACGAACTTTATCAAACGACGCGCAGGCTCACCGAGCTTGAGCGACTCGCCGCCGCCGGACAACTCGCCGCGCAGTTCGCGCACGAGGTCGGCACGCCCCTCAATCTCATCAGCGGTCACGTCCAACTACTGCTCGCCGGGCCCGCGCGCGACGTGGTCGCCGAGCGCACGCGGCTCGAAACTATCAGCGCGCAGATCGAGCGCATCGAGCGCATCGTGCGCGGCATGCTCGACCGCACTCGCAACGAGACAGTCGAGTTCATCCCGCTCGATTTGAACGGCCTGCTTCGCCGCATCTTCGACGCGACCGAGCCGACGCTCGACGCCTCAAGCGTCAGGCTCACGGCCTCGCTCGCCGAAGACCTGCCAGCGGTCGCGGGCGATGCCGACCGTCTTCAACAAGTCTTCATCAACCTCTTCAACAACGCGCTCGACGCGATGCGCGCGGGCGGTGAGTTGCGCGTCACGACCTCTTTCGAGCCCGGCGGCAACGGCGCGGCCTCGGCGGGTGCAAGCGTCCACGTGGACTTCAACGACACGGGCACGGGGATGAGCGAGGAGGTGCGCGCGCACATCTTCGACCCGCTCTACACGACGAAGGAGCGCGGGCGCGGGACGGGTCTCGGGCTCGTCGTCGTTCGTCAGGTCGTTACCGAGCACGGCGGCCACATCGAGGTCGAGAGCGAGCCGGGACGCGGCGCGCGCTTCCGTCTCACTTTCCCCGCCGCCCCGGTCGTCGTCGCGGCAACGTCATAGTTGAGCCGTCTGAATCTCGCTGACGTTCAAGCGAGCATTGAGTGAGAAGGTATCGGACTGATGAAACGCATCCTCGTAGTTGATGACGACAAGGCTTCGTGCGAGTTGTTGCGCGAGATTTTCGCCGCGCAGGGGTGGGAGGCCGAGAGCGCTCTGTCGCCCGAGGCGGCGCTCGCGCTCTCCGCGCGCAAGCCGTTCGACCTCGTCGTGAGCGACATCAACCTCGAAGCGGCGCAGACGGGACTCGACATCCTGCGCGAGCTTCGAGACACGTGCCCCGTCGTTTTAGTCACGGGCTTCGGCACGCTCGACGCGGCAGTCGAGGCTTCGCGCGAAGGCGCTTGGGACTTCATCTCAAAGCCCTTCAAGGTCGAAGAGGTCGTCGCCACCGCGCGCCGTGCGCTTGAGCGCGGGCACGCTCCGGCCGCGAGCGACGAGACGGATGCGGCCGAAAATCTCTCGACGCGATACGAGCGTGCGGGGCTCGTCGGGCGCGCGCCCGTGATGATAGACCTTTACAAAGAGATCGCGCGCGTCGCGCCCTCGCGCTCGACCGTGCTCGTCGTGGGCGAGTCGGGCACAGGCAAAGAGTTGGTCGCGCGCTCCATACACAAGCACAGCCCGCGCGCCGAGCGCGCCTTCCTTCCCGTCAACTGCGGCGCGCTGACCGAGACGCTTTTAGAGTCGGAACTATTCGGCTACACGCGCGGCGCGTTCACGGGCGCGAACGCGGATCGCAAGGGGCTGTGGGAGGAGGCCGAGGGCGGCACGCTCTTCCTTGACGAGATAGGCGAGACGAGCCCGGCCATGCAGGTGAAACTTTTGCGCGCGTTGCAGGAGGGTGAGATTCGTCGTGTCGGCTCGACGCGCTCGGTGATAGTTGACGCGCGCGTCGTCGCGGCGACCAACCGCGACCTCGAACGTGAGGTCAAGGCCGGGCGCTTCCGCGAAGACCTCTTCTACCGGCTGAGCGTCGTCGCCCTGTGCGTGCCCCCCTTGCGCGAGCGGCCGAGCGACATCCCTCTGCTCGCCGAACGTTTTCTGCGCGCGGCTTCGGAGAACGCGGGGCGCGCGCGGCTCCGCCTGTCGGAAGGCGCGCTCAACCGCCTCGTCGCTTACGAGTGGCCGGGCAATGTCCGCGAGCTTGAGTCGGCCGTCGAGTACGCGGCGCTTCATGCGCGCGGCGCGGAGGTCGCGGCCGAAGATTTGCCGCCGAAGCTTCAGACCGCAGAGGTGCGACAGGCTGCTTCGCGCTCGCCGCTCGCTGCGCTCTACGATGACCTGCCCTCGCTCGACGAGTTGGAGCGGCGCTACCTGCAACACGTCCTCGAAGCGACGGGCGGCAATCGCACGCGCACCGCCGAAATCCTGCGCATAGATCGGCGCACGCTCTACCGCATGGCCGAACGCTTCCACGTCAGGCTTGACGAAGAGCCGTAGGGCTTGACTCATCGGTTCATCGGTTCATTGACGCAACGAACCGATGAGTCATCATTCATTCTTCAGGTTAAAAGTCGAGGTGGTCGAGGTTCTTGTCGAGAGCGACGAGTTGCCGGTGTGCGTCTTCGTATGCACCGCGCTCGATGGCGCGCTGCACGGAGTCGAGTTCGCGGAGTGCGGAGGCGAGCGCATCGGGGCGCGAGCCCTTGCGCTGGCGAGCTTCGAGCGCGCGAGTAGTGGCGTGACGAGCGCGCGTGAGTGCGGCGAGCGCGGCGACACTCTGCCGCTTCTTCAGATAGACTTCGACCTCAGCGATGCGGTCGCCCGCCTGCTCGACATCGGCGTCGTGCTCGGGCAACTGTGGCGAGAAGATGATGGGGGTTGCGACCGGCGCGGGCTGCCGCGCGACGGTCGTTACCGTCTCGACGATTGGTGCGGGGCGCTTCAGGTACACGAGCGCCGCGAGCGCCAGCACGCACGCAACGCCGACGAGCGCCCACCACCAGACTGCGCCGAGACGCCCGCCCGAAGCCCCGCCTTGAACTGCCTGCCGCATACTTCTCTCGCCCGCGGTCGAAGGTCTTAACTTTTCAAACGGGAGGGACGACACCCGCCCTCCAAAAAAAATAAAGGGATGCAGCAACGCACTGTCTCTCCACAGCGTTGCATCCCTTCTACTCGGCGCGGGCGGGCCGCCCTGCCTTTTGCCGCCCGCCCGCGCTTCGTATGCCGCACAGGGCACTCATCGCCCCACGAGTGCCGCCCCACCCACACCGGGGCATCCGTGCGGATCTCAAGGCGAAGCTCTTCGGCGGCCAAGGCCCGCGCGCGCGGGCCTTGGTCGCGCCCGAGTTACCTGTTAGCGTTCGTGTTGGCCGCGGGCGCAGTGCCCCTGCGGTGGTGACGGCGGTGATGCCTGCGGTGATGCCTGCGGTGATGACCCGATCCCATCGAGGAGCCACCGCCAGTGTTGGTCGTCGAGCTGTTTGTGTTCTGCGCGAGCGCCGAGCCTGCGCCGATGACGAACGTTGCGACGAGTGCGAGTGCGATTCCGAGCTTCTTCATAGTCTTTTCGAGTTCTCCTTGGAGTTTTTTTGTAATCCGTCCCTTGTCTCTTCGTGAAGGCCCCGCCGGTCGTACTATACGAGCCCGCCCGGCGTCGCCCACGTATTCAACCCCCAACAGTCGCAACGCCTGTGCCAGCGCACACGCTTCGCTAGTTCCCGTCCTTTCCGCGCGCACCGGCTCGGCCGCACGCGCCGTCACTGTGGCGTTTGTGCGCGCCACTCAAAACCGCCACAGAAATCTAAGGCAAAATAAAAGGGTGAAAGGCAGTAACGAAGATGAGAAGCACGCTGCTCTTCATCTTCGTTACTGCCTTTCACCTTTTTATTTTGTGTTACTAAACCGGCGCGGCGACGACCGCGATGCGATTGCGTTCGGCGAGGCGAATCATCTCTTCGCGGTCGAACATGAGCGTCTTGCCCGCAGTCAGGCAGAGACAGGTCGCGCCCGCCTCGACCATCGTCTCAATAGTGGGCACGCCCACGACGGGCACGTCAAAGCGCATATCCTGATTCGGCTTCGCGACCTTGACGACGGTGAGATGTCCACGCGCGAGGCGGCCCGCGCGGCGCACCGTCTCGTCGGTTCCTTCCATCGCTTCGATGGCGACGCAGGCGCGCGAACGCACGACGATGGTCTGGCCCAGATCGAGCCGCGCTATCTCGCGCGCGACCTCCAGCCCGTACTCAATGTCACCGCGCTCGCGAGCATCGGGCGCACGGCGCGTGAGCACGCCCTCGCGCGGCAGTTGGTCTTGCAGGAAGTAGGTCGAATCAATCAGCTCGATGCCTTCGCGCGCCAGCTCCGCCGCAACGCCGCCGATGAGCGCGTCGGTGTTGCGACGCGGCAATGACAAGAGCATCTTGAGCATCCGCACGTCGGGAAGCGCGCCGCTGAAAATCTGCACGTGTTTGACCTGTCCCGCCATGATCGCCTTCTGGACGCCCTCGCGCTTGAAGAAGCGAATCATCCGCCCGAGTTGCCCGATGCCGACCCACATGACGCGGTCGGCAACGCGCTCGATGTCCGGGTCGGTCTCCTCCCTTATCGCCGCGACCGAGACCTCAGCGCCCGCGCGCCGCGCGCCCTCGACGACGAGGAATGGAAACTTGCCGTTGCCCGCGATTAAACCGTAACGCATAGGAGAAGTGATGAGGGATGAGTGGCAGAGTTTTAAAACTTATCCTTCATCCCTCATCCCTTTCATTTAACGACCCCGCGCCGCGAGGTCTCGATGAAGCGGATAAGTTCTTCGACCTCGGGCGAGTCCCGTATCTCTTCGCGGATGCGCGAGAGCGCCTGCGTGGTGTTGAGCTTAGAGGAGAGGAGGATGCGGAAGGCGTGGTGCAGCGCCTCGGTCGTCGCCTGCGGATAGCCTCGGCGCTTCATGCCGACGGCGTTGAGGCCGTAGCAGCGCGCGTGGTTTCCGACGGTGAGCGCAAAGGGAAGCGCGTCCTTAACGACCACGGTGTAGCCACCGACGTATGCCTCGCGCCCGACGCGGCAGAACTGGTGAACGCCGGAGTACGCGCCGACGTTCGCGCCGTCCTCAATCTCGACATGACCGGCGAGCGTAGCGGCGTTCGCCATGATGACGCGGCTGCCCACGAGACAGTCGTGTGCGACGTGCGCCTGCGCCATGATGAGACAGTCGTCTCCTATCGAAGTGAGCATCACTCCGCCTTCGGTGCCGCGATGGATGGTCACAAACTCGCGTATACGGTTGCGACGACCGATGCGCGTCTCGGCGGGCTCGCCCCGGTACTTCAAGTCCTGCGGTGCAAGGCCCACGGAGACGAACGGAAAGAAGTGCGTGTCGTCGCCCACCTCGGTGCGGCCGTCAACGACGACGTGTGATTCGAGGCGGACGCGCGCGCCGAGACGCACCTCGTCACCGACAGTGCAGAAGGGGCCGACGTGCGAGCCCTCGCCTACTTCGGCGCGCGGGCTGACGACGGCTGTTGGATGAACGAAAACTGACATTGAAGCATTTAAAAAGGTCAGAGGTCGGAGGTCAGAGGTCAGTAGAAGAACACCGCGTCT